>JAJRDU010000185.1 GCA_028748685.1 Methylococcaceae bacterium | reverse complement strand
CTTCAAAGTCTTACATTACAACACTTTGCGCTGATTCAGACCGCTTCCCCGGAACTCAACCGCATCCAAGCTATCGGACTATGCGCCCCGTCATCGGAATCGCTGACCCATGCCTGCGTTTATCAACAAGATCCGGCTATCCAAGCGGTCATCCATGTTCATAGCCCTGAACTATGGCATCACACCTCAACCTTGCGATTGCCACATACCGAGGCCGACATCCCCTACGGCACGCCCGAAATGGCGCAAGCGGTCAAGAATTTGTTTGCTTCGGGCCAATTGGAGGGCTTGCCTCTATTTAGCATGCTGGGCCATGAAGACGGCATCGTCGCCTTCGGTCCATCGCTGACGGCCGCCGCCACTTTATTGATCACGCAACTGGTAAGGGCACAAATTGTTGAGCCAGCCGCGTAGGCTCGATAGAATACAGCCTTTATTAGACTTTATTAATCTTCCCCATGCCTGAAATCATTATCTACACCGCCGTCCGCTGTCCTTATTGCACCATGGCAAAAAGGCTTTTCGAGAGAAAGGGCGCTACTTATACTGAAATCGATATCGATTCCAGGCCAGGGCTACGAGAGGAAGTGATGGAAAAAACCAGACGCCGCACCGTACCGCAGATTTATATCGGTGATCGGCATATCGGCGGTTTTGATGATCTGCAGGCTATGGACATGCGGAAACAACTTGATCCGCTATTACAAGCTTGAAACGGATTATCGGAGTGTAATGATTTGCAGCCCGAGGGTAGTGATTTCGCCGTCATGCTTGACCCACATAATCTTGCCAAAAGCGTTCAACGCAAACTGCTGGACCTTCAGCTTAACCAGGGTATCCTTCTTAATTGAAGGGAGAGAGACCATCATGCGAAGGCAAACACCTTCCTTGGAACAGTTGATACCCTCTACCTGGAAATGGTCCTTTTCGACAATTAATTCGGCTGAAAACGGCTGCTCTTTTCTATAATTGCGGCGTTTACGCCACAGTTTGTTAGCGTTATGAACGACATTAAGAAACTCCACACCCATCAAGATATGGTTGTGCTCCTGTTTGACCCAGACGATATCGACTTCACCCGACATCATCAGATCTTCGACATAAATCTCCGCCCGGCGATTTTCACCAATCAGGGCTTCAAAATCCTCGATAGTCGCCAGCAACTCGCCAGGGATGATTTCCAGCATTGCACCCTTCACGGACACGTCGTAGCAACTCAACGACAAAGTCTCTCCGCCAACGTAAAGCTGGCCGGTAGCGTTGAATTTTTTTCTATATTCTTTTCTTTCCTTAAACATGAGGGACTCTCAGCGTATCGGAGGATACGACAAAGATAGCTTATTTTTCAAAATAAGTCCGCCTCTTAATCGCGCATGATTGCGCATCGGGCTAATTGTTCAGTTTTACCGGTTGCCATTCGGCTTGTTGCATCCACTGATTAAACTCGACGAACGATAGCGGTTTACTCAAAAAATAGCCTTGAGCAATATCGCAACCGTAATTTTTTAGCGTATCCAGGACCTCCTGACTTTCCACGCCTTCGGCAGTCACTTGCAGCGCCAGGTTGTGCGCCAAATTGATAGTGGCATTAACGATCACCGCGTCGTTTTCACTGTGTGACAGATCACCGACGAACGACTTATCTATCTTCAGTTCGGTCAATGGCAGTTTTTTCAGATAAGCGAGCGAGGAATAACCGGTACCAAAATCGTCGATGGAAAACCGGTATCCCATGCCATGCAAACGCTGAATGATTTCCAGCGTTCTCTCCGGATCGCTCATGATCGAGCTTTCGGTAATCTCCAACATCACCCAGGAGGGCTTAATCGCGGTAGACGCCGCGACGCCGGCGATAACATCAGGCAATTCGGGGTCATGCAAGTCTCTTGCCGACAAATTAACCGAAATCGTCAGCTCGATTCCCCGCCTGTGCCAGTCGGCGCAATGCAGAAAGGCTTCCTTCAACACCCAGGTTGTTAGATGTTTGATCATCCGGGTTCTTTCCGCCATGGGAATGAATTCGTCCGGCGCAATAAATCCATGTTTAGGATGCTCCCAACGCACCAGCGCTTCGGCACCATATAGCACACCGGTTCTGATTGAAACTTTCGGCTGATAATAGACGTGCAATTGATTTTTATCGATCGCTTGGCGCAGTTCGCTCATCAGTGTCAAGCGCCTGGGGCTATGGTCATCAAACGAGGGCGCGTAAATGCCGTAACCTTCATGAGATTTGGCGGCCATAAACAGCGCCACCCCGGCTTTTTGTACCAAGGTATCGACATCTTCACCGTGCATCGGAAAATTGACGATGCCGACATTCGAATGCACCGCCACATGCAGTTTCTCGACCATGAATGCTGGCTCGAGCGCCGCTTGTATATTTTTTGCTAAATTGACCGCATCATTTTCATCCTCGGTATCAAGCAGCAGCACACTGAAAATATTGCCGTCGATTCTGCCGACGCTATCCCTGCTCACGACCACGTTTTGCAAGCGGGTTGCAACCTGCTTAAGAATCAGGTCGCTACTGTTACGCCCCAATGTGTCGTAAATTTCCTTGAAATTCGCCACTTCGACCAACAGAATCGACAGCAGTTTATTCTGACTGTTGGCCGAGAGTATTGCCTGTTCTACCCGATCATAAAACAACGCGCGATTCGGCAAATCGGTTGCCCCATCGTGGGTGGCGGTATAACTAGCCTGTTTTTCCAGGCTTTCCGCCCGAGAGCGCAACTCCTGGGTCTGATCGAAGATCATCGCCCCGGCCTGATAAGCAATGATCGAACTGGAATATTGCCCCCAGAAACCAAACACGAAGGGTATCGAATCCAAAATCCACAACGCGTAATTTTCGGTTTGGGCCTTGGCAACGCCGTCCAGCGAAATGTGGCCCGTGTGGTAATAGCTGACCAGCGCGGACGCGATTATTATGCTAACCACCGCAATCGCCACGCCTTGATAAGCCGTTTTCGTAACCTGGCTTTTTAAGACTCGAACATTATCCGCCAACAAATTTTTGGCAAAATCCATGGCGCCCCCTACAGTCCATTTAAGAGATCGTTTTTAATATCCTCAATATTTTCCAGTCCTACCGAAATCCTGACCAGGCTGTCCTTGATGCCGGCTTCAGCCCTGACTTCCGGGGCCAAGCGGCCATGCGTGGTGGTGGCGGGGTGGGTAATCGTGGTCTTGACGTCGCCCAGATTGGCGGTGATCGACAGCATCTTGGTGGCATCGATCAACTTCCAGGCATGTTCCTTACCGCCCGTCAGCTCGAAGCTGACCACCGCGCCGAAATGGCTTTGTTGCCGCTTGGCCAGTTCGTGCTGCGCGTGTGACAATAATCCCGGATAGTGGACCTTGGCGACGGAAGCTTGTTGCTCCAACCATTTGGCCAGTTCAAAGGCGCTGTCGCAATGCGCCTTCATCCGTACAGCCAAGGTTTCCAATCCCGATAAAAACACCCAGGCATTGAAAGGGCTCATCGTCGCGCCGCCGGTACGTAGGTAAGGATAAATATCCTTTTCGATCAGTTCTTCGCTGCCGACCACCGCCCCGCCTACGCAGCGCCCCTGGCCGTCGATGTATTTGGTGGCCGAATGCACCACCAGATCGGCGCCCAAGTTCAGCGGTTTTTGCAGTACCGGCGTGCAGAACACATTGTCGACCACCAGCAAACAGCCGTGTCTATGCGCGATCTCGGCCAAGGTTTGAATGTCGGCGATTTCGATCAAGGGGTTGGACGGCGTTTCCAGAAACAGAAAACGGGTATTGGGCTTGATCGCCGCTTCCCAGGCTGCTAGATCGGTCAGATTGACGAAATCGGTCGTCACGCCGAATTTACCGAAATAATTCTGAAAAGCCAGCACGGTGTTGCCGAACACGCTGCGGGAGCAAACCACATGATCGCCAGCCTTCAACAAGGCCATACCCACCGCCATGATAGCCGCCATGCCCGAGGAGAACGCCAGGCAACGATCACCCTGTTCCATCAGCGCCAGACGCTCTTGAAAGGCCGTGACAGTCGGATTGGTGAAGCGCGAATAAATATTGCCGGGCTGCTTGCCGGTAAAACGCAAGGACGCCTGTTCGGCACTGTCGAACACATAGCTGGACGTGGCAAAAATCGGTATGCTGTGCTCGCCTTCCGGCGTGCGCTTGTGCCCTGCCCTAATCGCTTGCGTTTCCAGTGAATAATCCTGCCAATCGAATTCGTTCATCTTGTATCCCTTTTTAGTTGGCGTTCTGCATTTCCACGATAAAGCTACTGGAGTTACGTTCCTGCTGAGCGCCATCGTTGCGTAGTGCTTCTATATGCGCCAGATAGGCATCGTCGATATCGCCGGTGATATATTCGTGAGTGAAACACGAAGTATCGAAGTGTTTGATATTGTTATTGCCCTTGCCGACCGCGTCGATCAGATCCTCGATATCCTGATAAATCAGCTTGTCGGCGCCAATGGCTTCGCAGACTTCCTGTTCGGTTTTGTCGTGGGCGATCAACTCGTGCGCGGCCGGCATATCGATGCCGTAAACGTTAGGATAACGCACCGGCGGCGCGGCGGATGCGAAGTACACCTTCCGGGCGCCGGCATCCCTGGCCATCTGAATGATCTGTTCCGAGGTGGTGCCGCGCACCACCGAATCGTCGACCAACAATACATTTTTGCCGCTGAACTCCAGCGATATCGCATTCAATTTCTGCTTGACGGATTTTTTCCGCATCTTCTGGCCTGGCATGATGAAGGTGCGGCCGATATAGCGGTTCTTCATGAAACCTTCGCGGAACTTGACGCCCAGATCGTGCGCCATTTGCGAGGCCGCGGTGCGGCTGGTATCGGGAATCGGAATCACCACATCGATGTCGTGATCGGGCCATTCTTTCAGGATTTTTTTAGCCAATTTCTTGCCCATCCGCATCCGAGCCTTGTAGACGGAAATATTGTCTATGATCGAATCGGGACGGGCAAAATAAACGTATTCAAAGATGCAGGGACAGTGATCGACGTGTTCCGCGCATTGTTTAGTATGCAGTGAGCCGTTGGCCTCGATGAATACGGCTTCGCCGGGCGCAATATCGCGGATCAGTTTGAAATCCAGCACATCCAGCGCCACGCTTTCCGAGGCTATCATGTAATCGGTAGTGCCCTCTTCCGTTTTGCGCTCGCCGAACACAATGGGCCGAATACCGTGCGGGTCCCTGAAGCCCAACACCCCGAAACCGGCAATCATCACCACTACCGCATATGCACCTCGGCAGCGCTTGTGAACCGCGGCGACGGCCTCGAACACGTCATCGACCGTCAGAGTCAATCGGCCCGACTGTTGCAGTTCGTGCGCAAATACATTCAGCAATACTTCCGAATCGGAATCGGTATTGATATGCCGCTGGTCATCCTCGAATACCTGAATTTTCAATTCCTCGGTATTCGTTAAATTGCCGTTGTGGGCCAGCGTCAAGCCGAATGGCGAATTCACGTAAAAAGGTTGAGCCTCGGCGGAACTAGTGCAACCGGCCGTCGGATACCGGACGTGGGCGATCCCCATGTTGCCCCTCAATTTAAGCATCTGACTGCTGGAAAACACATCCCGCGCCAAGCCGTTATCCTTACGCAAATGCAGTCTCGAACCTTCACAGGTTACGATGCCGGCGGCATCCTGGCCCCGATGTTGCAGAACCGTCAGGGCATCATACAGATCCTGGTTAACATTTTGATTGGAAACAATCGCGGCAATACCACACATAAGTCACTCAACAATTAACGATATTTGATATAACCCGCCAGACCCGACGGGATGTGATCTTTCAGCCAAACGGCCAGGGATTGGAATGGCGGGATCAGCGACGACTGTTTCCACCAGGGATCTTCGGGCAAAGGCGTCAGCCCCGCCAGCATCACCAGCACGGCGACCAATACCGCGCCTCTGACGATGCCAAACCCCATCCCCACCAGCCTGTCGCTGCCGGTTAGCCCTGTTTTTTCGACGAGTTGGCTAAGCAAGAAATTGATCAGTCCACCCAAAATTAAGGTCGCGAAAAACAAGATCGCGAAGGCCACGGCAATACGGGCGGAAGGATAAGTGATGGTTTTTTCCAAAATAATCGACAGATCGCGGCTGTACTGCATGCCCACCCAGATAGCGACTATCCATGTCAATAGAGCAAAAGCCTCCTTGATGAAGCCGCGCAGTAAGCCCATCACCGCCGAAATAGCGATGATTCCGGCAATCGCATAATCGATCCAAACCCATTGGCTTGTCGATAAAAAATCCGGCATATTCACTAACAATTTTCCAAGCTGATAGGCCTTTGACTATTCATCGGGTGACACGAAACTGTTGACATTGATTTGCGTCAGTTTGTTTTTAACCGCTTGCGCCTTGGCTTTATCCAACATCGGTCCTATCCGCACTTTAAATACGGTTCCCTTAGGGCCAGCCACTTCCTTAACCGATGCGGCAAACCCCTGTTGTTTAAGCGTGTCCTGCAACGCTACCGCGTTGGCTTTTTGGCTAAAGGAGCCGGCATTCAGATACCAGCGAGTACCTGCTTCATTAGCCGCCGTAGCCGGCTTGGCGGGATTGTCGGCGGGTATGGGTGCGGGAGCTGTCTCCGGCGCCTTGACGGCGGGTTTCAAGACTTTAGGCGCAGCCGTGACCACTGGTAGAGATTGCACGGGAGGAGCAGGCTGTTTAGCGGGTTTGACAAGGGGAGGAACATCTTCCGCTTCGGCAATAGGCGCGTCGGCATCGGCGTGAAGGGCATCTTCATCCGGCGCAAGGACATGCGGCTGCTTGGCTGAAGCAGTTTCCTTGACCGCTGTTTCCTTACCAGACAAGCGGGTCCGAGGACGCGGCGCTTCGACATCGGCTTCCTCGCCGACACCCGCTTCCTCGACTGGAGCCGGTGCCGTTTTCAATGGCTTTTCAAGCTCTTCAACAGCCGCGACATCTTCGACTTTTTCCGGCAAGGGCATGATCTCCACATCTTGCGCTTTCGCCGGTAGCTCTGGTATTTTTAACTCATTGATACTCTTGCCGGTTTCATCGACCGGATCATCGAATAACATCGGCACAAAAATCGCCGCCAGCGCAGTTATCACTGCAGCACCAATCAATCGCTGCTTCAACTCTTGATCCATGTTTATCACCTCTAGGAAAATTTGGATAAATATTCAGACACCAGGAAAAAGGAGCCGAAAACCAGAATCAACTCGCCTTGACGCGCATTTTGCCGGGCCGCGTTAAACGCGGCTGAAAAATCGGCAAAGCCGCCATTCACCTTTTCGATGTCTTGTTGCTGAAAATACGTTCTTAATAATTCTTCACCCGCCGCTCGCGGATTTTTGAGCGGCGCAAGATACCACGCTTCGACATGCCCGCGCATCACGCTCAATACGCCCGCTATATCCTTGTCTTTCATCATCGCGAAAACCGCGTGGATTTTGACAGCAGGGAATTCGTCCCGCAAATACTCGACCAAGGTTTGCACCGCTTGCGGATTATGTCCGACATCCAGCAGCACAGGACTTTCGCCTGAGATAAGTTGGAAGCGGCCCTGCAATTGCGCATGCTGTAAACCATCACGAATGGCAACATCGCTGACCGGCAGTACTGGCTGCAAGGTGGTGACCGCCATCAAGACCGCCGAGGCATTACGATATTGATGCTCGCCTCTGAAAGCCGGCTCGGGCAAGTCCAACAACTGCAAATCGCCAGTCCGCCAATTCCAACCGCCTTCATGTTTGCAATAATTAAACGCCTGGCCAATCCGCATCAGACATGCGTTTTTTTCCAGAGCCACTTCCAATAACGAATTGGGTGGCCGCGGATCGCCGATGATCGCTGGAACGCCGCCACGAAAAATGCCGGCTTTTTCCCGGCCAATGTCTTCTTCGGTATGCCCAAGCCAGTCAACATGATCTATGGCTATGGTGGTCACCAGCGCCGCACTGGGCTCGACGATATTTACCGCGTCGAGCCTGCCGCCCAGCCCCACTTCCAGCAATTGCACATCCACACCCGCGGCGGCAAAAATATTCAATGCCGCCAGGGTGCCGAATTCAAAATAGCTGAGACTGGTGTCGCCGCGCAGGGTGTCGATCAACGTAAAGGCTTGGCATATCGCATCGTCCGAGACCGGCTGGCCGTCGACCCGAATCCGTTCGTTGTAACGCACGATATGCGGAGAGGTATAAGCCCCAACCTTATAACCCTGCGCACGATAAATGGCCTCGAGAAAGGCAATACATGACCCCTTGCCGTTAGTGCCGGCAACGGTGACGGTCGGCGTGCTTTTACGATCGGGATTGAGTTGCCGATAAACCCCCGCCACTCGTTCCAAGCCCAAATCAATCGGCCGGGGATGTAAAGTTTCTTGCCAATTCAGCCAAGCATCCAGCGAATCGAAACGCGCCATTGCAGCCTATTGCTGAGAACTATCGGTCACGTCACCTTGGCCTTCCGCAACCTCTTCGGATGGCAGTTCGGCATCGGGCGAAACGGCGGGCTCATGGTAGAAAATAGCCAGAATATCGGCCATTTTATCGCGCATTTGCCGGCGATCGACGATCATGTCTATCGCGCCGTGTTCCTGCAGAAATTCGCTACGCTGAAAACCTTCCGGCAGTTTTTCGCGCACCGTTTGTTCGATCACGCGGGGGCCGGCAAAACCGATCAAGGCATCGGGTTCCGCGACATTGATGTCGCCCAACATGGCCAAACTGGCGGAAACGCCTCCCATGGTAGGATCGGTCATGAATGATATGTAGGGGATGCCGGCATCGGCCAATTTGGTCAAAGCCGCGCTGGTCTTGCTCATCTGAAACAAGGAGTGCAAGGATTCCTGCATGCGCGCACCGCCGCTGGCGGTAAAAACGATGAAGGGCACGCGGTATTTCAGGCTTTCGTTGATGCCGCGCACGAAACGCTCGCCGACCACCGAGCCCATCGAACCGCCCATGAAGCTGAAGTCGAAAGCCGCAGCGACAATGCCCCTGCCCTTCAATTCGCCACGCATGACCACCAAGGCGTCGGTTTCGTTGCTCTGTTTTTGCGCTTGGCTGATCCTGTCCTTGTAACGTTTGCTGTCCTTGAATTTCAGAGGATCGCTGGGTTTCAGATTGGCGCCGATCTCCTGGCGGCCGTTTTCGTCCAGAAACATGTCCAGGCGGGTGCGCGCCGAAATCCGCAAATGATGATCGCATTTAGGGCAGACGCTTAAATTCTTCTCCAACTCCGCATTGAACAGAATCGCGTCGCAGCGCGGACACTTGTTCCACAAACCTTCCGGCACCGAAGTACGCTTCTGGGAAGCATCCGTTCTAATAATGGACGGAACTAACTTTTCAAACCAACTCATTCGTTGTCTACTCCACTTGAATACTTAACTATCCATTGCCTGACGCATGGATTTCAACAAGGCAATAATTTCGTGTCTTGCCTGCTGGGGATCATCGAGATTGGCTTCTATTTTACTGATCAAGGCACTTCCAACCACCACGCCATCGGCAGTGCTAGCGATGGTTTTGGCGGTCTCGGCGTCCTTGACGCCAAAGCCGACGCCGACCGGCAAACCGGTATTGGCGCGGATTAACTGTAATTTTTCCTCGACATCGGCGGTATCCAGATGGCCGGCACCGGTGACGCCTTTCAGCGATACGTAATACAGATAGCCGCTACCGACCGCATCCATTTTCTGAATGCGTTCGGCGTTAGTATTCGGCGCCAGCAAAAAAATCTGGTCGATACCGCGATCGCGCAGTAAGCCCACGCAGTCTTCGGCTTCTTCCGGCGGCAAATCCACGGTCAACACACCATCGACCTCGGCGCGTTGCGCGGCATTGGCAAAGGCTTCGTAGCCCATGATTTCGATCGGATTCAGATAGCCCATCAACACCAGCGGCGTGGCCTGGTCGGTTTTCCGAAATTCCATCGCCATGCTCAATACCTTGCGCAAGCCGACATGGTGCTCCAAGGCCCGCTCGCTGGCGCGTTGAATCACCGGGCCATCGGCCATGGGATCGGAGAACGGTACGCCCAGTTCGATGATGTCTGCGCCGGCTGCGACCATTTCGTGCAGCAGCGGCACGGTGAATTCCGGATACGGATCGCCGGCGGTCACAAACGGAATCAAGGCCTTGCGGCCCGAGGCTTTTAATTCGGCAAATTTGTTGGCTAGGCGGCTCATAGACTAATTCCTTCACGCTGCATGATGGTGTGCATGTCCTTGTCGCCGCGGCCGGACAGGTTAACGATGATAATTTGATCCTTGCGCATGGTCTGCGCCAGCTTGATGGCATAAGCCAGTGCATGACTGGACTCGAGCGCCGGAATGATGCCTTCCATCCGAGTCAATGCATGGAAGCCCTGCAATGCCTCTTCGTCGGTGATGCTGACGTACTCTGCGCGGCCGGTGTCTTTCAGCCAGGAGTGCTCGGGGCCGACCCCCGGATAATCGAGGCCCGCGGAAATCGAATGGGTTTCGATGATTTCGCCGTCGTCGTCGGCCATCAGATAAGTGCGATTACCATGCAACACGCCTGGACGTCCGGCGGATAAGGGCGCGGAATGCCGTCCGGTTTCTATGCCGTCGCCGGCTGCTTCCACGCCTATCATTTTCACCGAAGCGTCGTCGATGAAGGGATAAAACAGGCCAATGGCATTGGAGCCGCCGCCGACGCATGCAACCAGCGCGTCCGGGAGTTTGCCGGCTTGATCCAGACATTGCTGCCTAGCTTCGCGGCCTATCACGGCCTGAAAATCGCGGACCATCGCAGGGTATGGATGAGGACCTGCCACGGTGCCGATAATATAAAAAGTGTTGTCGATATTGGTCACCCAGTCGCGCATGGCTTCGTTCAGCGCGTCTTTCAAGGTTTTCGAACCGGATTCGACCGGCACCACCGTGGCGCCCAACAGTTTCATCCGATAAACGTTCAAGGCTTGGCGTGCCACATCGACGGCGCCCATGTACACCACGCATTCCAGACCCAGTCGGGCGGCAACGGTCGCGGTGGCGACACCGTGCTGTCCGGCACCGGTTTCGGCGATGATGCGGGTCTTGCCCATGCGTTTGGCCAGCAAAGCCTGGCCGACGGTGTTGTTGACCTTGTGGGCGCCGGTGTGATTGAGGTCTTCGCGTTTCAGATAAATCTGGGCGCCGCCCAGCTCCCGACTCCAGCGTTGGGCATGATACAAGGGTGAAGGCCGGCCGACATAGTCTCTCAGGTCGGCGTCGAGTTCCGCGATAAATTCCGGATCTTTCAAATAGCGTTGGTAAGCCTCGTTCAGTTCCGTAATAGCCGGCATCAGCGTTTCCGCTACAAAAATACCGCCGTAAGGCCCGAAGTGGCCCCGTGCATCCGGCATATCGTACTTGTGCCCCAGAGGGTGTTTGTCAGTCATAATTCTCTATCGTTTGATTAGTTTTTCTTATAAACGCAGCCATTTTTGCTGCATCCTTGATGCCCTTCCCGGCTTCGACACCGCTGCTGACATCCAGCGCATACGGTTTTACGGTCCGGACAGCCTGCACGGCATTGTCCGCCGTCAATCCTCCCGCCAGTATGATAGGCAATCGACTTTTCTCGGGAATCAACTCCCAGTCGAAACCGCTGCCGGTGCCGCCCGGAACGCCCGGATGATAAGCATCCAACAACAATCCCGCGGCATCGTGGTATTGCTTTTCAAGCTCGGCAATATCGATCCCTTCGCGCATGCGTATCGCCTTGATATAGGGCTTATCGTATAGCCTGCAAGCCTCGGCCGGTTCATCGCCATGAAACTGTAGGCAGTCGACCCTCACCCGGCCGATGACTTCATGAATCAACCAAGGTTCGGCATCGACAAATAAGCCCACCACGCTGACAAAAGCCGGCAAAGCCTTGGCAATTTCCGCCGCCTTCTGGATACTGACATGACGCGGACTGCTGGGATAAAAAACCAAGCCGATCGCATCGACGCCTAAGTTACCCGCATAAACCGCGTCTTCAACCCGAGTAAAACCGCAAATTTTAACGCGGGTCCGCATGATTCGTCTCACAAAAAATGGTCGCGTAGCATAACACAGCAAACCCTGAAATCACGCGCGGCAACAAAAAAGGCTGAAGCAAATCAGCCTTTACAATTGCGGAAAGTAAACAGACCGCTTTCAATGGGAATGGTCGTGCTCTTGATCATGATCGTGTTCATGTGGCCGGACATCCAGGCCTTGGGCGATGGCGGCTCTGGCGGCCTCGACCGCGACCCCGTGCTTATAAACCATCAAACCACCCAGATCCGCGCCAAACACCAACAACACGCACATCAGTCCGGCGCAGCTTAAATACAACACATTCAAGGCACCTTGTAATCTGGCCATAGCCGCCATCCGCCAAATCGACAACAGCGTTGCCAGTGCAAAAACCGAAACCCCGAAATGCTTATGCGTCTCCATGATCTCATGCACATCGTCGCCATGCATCACCGATGCGGCCGCCATCAAACCGGCAGTCACCGTCAAGCCGGCAAAAATCGCCCCTAGATACAAGAACCAGCCCGCAACTTGCCGCCACTCCTTTTTTTTCGCGACGCTGCCGGTGAAATCGATCAGAAAAAACAGCGTTAACAAGGCAATCGGAAAATGCACGAATAAAGGGTGGATATTTTCCATCGCCGAAATACCCGGCAACAAATGTTCAAGGATTTCACTGGGCGATAGGCTTAATAAGTCTTCTATTGCCGATAAAAAGACACTCAGCATGCCGGCCATGCCACCGCCATCATCCCCGCCGCCATGCACCGAAAACAACAGATTTTCGTTTGAATCGAACATCATATTTCTCCCCCAAGAAAATTTCGAACCGATACTAACGCGAATCACTGTATAGCCAGTTGGCCCGCCGTGGTTAGCGCCTCGCTACGAGTCTCGAGAAACTCGCTGCCCTGTTGCCTGATAAACAATGCTTTGATCTTTTCGTTATTGGCAAGCTGCATGCCGTCCTGCAGACCTAGGCACAATAGTGCCGTAGACCAGGCATCGGCGATGGTGGGATTTTCATGCAATACCGTCACAGCCACCAGATCGTGCGTCACCGGCTTCCCGTTACGAGCATCGAGAATATGACTGTAACGCCGGCCATTCACATCGAAATAATGCCGGTAAGTACCGGATGTCATGACCGACATCGGCGCATCCTTAGGCATGGTAATAATTTTTTGCATGGACCGCTCGCCGGGCAGTGGTTTTTCCACCGCGATCCGCCAAGCTTGACCATCGGGTTTATGGCCGTGGGTTTTTAGCTCGCCGCCGATTTCGACGAGATAATTTTGGATGCCCAATTGTTCCAACAACCCGCTAATTTTTCCGACGCTATAACCCTGCGCGACAGCCGACACATCGACCCTGACATCGGCCTGCTTCTTCGATAGATGAGCATCGTCGATCACTTCCAGTTTGGTCATGCCGACTCTCGTCAAGGCCTGCTCGATGGCGGCCTGATCGGGTATTGTCAGCTCTTCGCCCTGAAAGCCCCACAACTCGAACAGCGGCTTGATGGTTAAATCGAAGCAGCCTTGGCTGAGTTGATACATGTTTTGGCCGGCGCGCACCAAGGACACGATTTCCGCTCCGACCTCCTGGCTTTGCGTGGAAGGGTTGGCGTTAAACGCCTCAATAGTCGAATCGGGCCGGTAGTTCGACAAGGTCTTATCGATACCGTCCAAGGTTTTCTCAATCTCCGCTTCGACAGTCTTACCATCGATAGGCAGTGCTGACCAATAGCTGATGTGATACGTCGTGCCTTGCGCAAAACCTTCCATTTTCAGAATCGGCTGTTCCGGCGGCGAGGAACATGCGGACAACACTACGCTCAACAGCAATACAGACCTGCCCCACATCATATAACTCCCGTGTAATTTATCGCAGTAAAGAAGAAATAGCCTTGAAACCGGGATGCTTGGCGTCTTTCAGCCATTCGAACAGCACCGATTCATAAGAAACAATACTCGCACCCTGCTGCCGCATGCGGCGCAATGCATAAAACTTGTGCTCGGCCCGGCGAGAGCATGCCGCATCCTCTACCACATAAACCTGGTAACCTTGATGTAAAAGCTCCAGCGCGGTTTGCAGCATGCAGACGTGGGCTTCCTGACCGATCAGTATCACTTGGTGACGGTCGCTGGCGGCCAAGGCTTGATTAAAACCATCGGCGGCGCAACAGGAAAAGCCGGTTTTCTCGAAGACTCGAGCCTCTGGCGGCAGATGTTCCAGAATTTCCGTAGCCGTCGGCCCCAGACCCTCCGGATATTGCTCGGTCAACAGCACCGGCACATCGAGAATCTTGGCCGCCTCCAACAGTCGGATACCGTTGGCGATCATGGCCGCCGCGTCCTGCTCCGGCATTGCCGAGGTCAAACGGCCCTGTATATCGACCACAACCAGAATGCTGTTGCCGCTGTCGAGCAGATTGGGATGTGTCGTCATGGCTTAAGCGTGCTTCATGATCCGGGCTTTGTCGCGCTGCCAGTCCTTGTCCTTGGCGGCGGCGCGCTTGTCGTGCAATTTCTTGCCCTTGGCCAGGCCAATTTTCAGCTTGGCGCGGCCCTTGATCCAGTACATCGATAAGGGAATCAGTGTGAAACCCTTGCGTTCGACGGAACCGATCAGCTTGTTCAGTTCGCGCCTATGCAACAGCAGTTTCTTACGGCGCACCGCATCGGGATTGACGTGAGTCGAAGCCGACAGCAGCGGCGACACATGCGCGCCGCACAACCAGGCTTCGCCGCGCCTGATCTCGACATAACTTTCCTTGAGTTGAATACGGCCGTCGCGCAAGCTCTTCACTTCCCAGCCTTCCAGCACCAAGCCGGCCTCGAAGGTTTCGTCTATCGTGTATTCATGCGTAGCCTGTCGATTGAGCGCAATGGTGTTATCGGTTTGCTTGTTGTCCTTCTTGGATTTTTTGGCTGCCATGGCTTTGCGTCGAATTTTTGACTGACTGAAAACAGGAATTTTGTTATTTTACCCAATTCACCCACAAAATAACGACTTTAAACCGACAAGGCATAGCAATGACTGACAAAACCCCAGCAATTCATAGCCAGTGGTCTTCCCGCTTCGCCTTCATCCTGGCGGCCACCGGTTCGGCGGTTGGCTTGGGTAATATCTGGAAGTTCCCTTATATCACGGGCGAGAACGGCGGCGGCGCCTTTGTGCTGGTGTATTTGCTTTGCGTCGCGGCCTTGGGCATACCCATCATGATCGCCGAAATCATGATGGGCCGGCGCGGCCGTCAAAGTCCGATCAATACCATGAAAACGCTCGCCACCGAAGCCGGCGCCGATCCACGCTGGCATTATCTGGGCTGGATGGGCATGCTAGCCGGTTTTTTGATACTGGCTTATTACAGCGTGATCGCCGGCTGGGCCATGGCCTATATCTTCAAAGCCTTTATCGGCAGCTTCTTCAGCAGCGATGCCGGCGACATAAAAGCCCTGTTCGACAATTTGATGGCCAGCCCGATCGAGCAAATCGTCTGGCACACGATATTCATGCTTCTAACCATGCAGGTGGTAATGCGCGGCGTGCGAGGCGGCCTGGAAAAGGCCGTGCGTTTCCTGATGCCGGC
>JAJRDU010000184.1 GCA_028748685.1 Methylococcaceae bacterium | reverse complement strand
TAATCGAGAAGTGCGTATAATCGCCGGATTCTCAAATAACGAAATCGATTGGCTGGAGGAAAGGTTGCATGAATAACAAACCGGTTTTTGATTATCCGCTGTTTGCCATGGGCTTCAGGGCCTTCTTCGCGCTGGCGGGTTTGTCGGCTCTGGCCTTCATCGCCTTGTGGAACCGGATGTCCGACGGTTCGTTGCATATCGACAATTATTTTCCGACTAGCCTCTGGCATGCACACGAGATGTTGCTGGGTTATTCGACGGCAGTGATTGCCGGGTTCTTGTTGACCGCTGTCAGAAACTGGACCGGCTTGCAGACCGTCAATCCCGATCAACTGGCATCGCTGAGTTTTCTGTGGATCTACGGCCGGGTAATGCCTTTTTATTCCGAACTAGTGCCGGATGTCTTGATCGCCGCCGGGGATTTCGCCTTTCTGCCCGCACTGGCTTATTTCGTGACCAAACCGGTTCTGAAAACCGGCCAGTTCAAAAATCTGATTTTTACCGTTTTGTTGCTGTTGATGGCCCTGGGTAATGCCCTGGTTCACCTGCAAATCCTGGGCGTTTCGGAAGCCGGTGCGATGACTGGGCTGAGTCTGGTGGTGACTATCATCATCATGATGATACTGGTGATCGCCGGCCGGGTGTTTCCGTTTTTTACCGAGCGCGGTTTGTCCGGCGTGATCTGTATCCGCAATCCGGGTTTGGATATTGCTAGCATCGCCGTGAGCCTTTTGGTTTTTATATTATTGATGTTGGGCGTGTCGGGGGCTTTATTGGCGGTTGCCGCTATTGCCGCGTTAGTGATCAATGTGGTGCGGGTGGCGGGTTGGTACAATCCGCGTATCTGGTTCGTGCCGCTGCTTTGGGTGTTGTACGTCGGTTACGGCTGGGTGATTCTAGGATTCGGCTTGCTGTCGCTGTCGGCTTTTCAGCTGGTTTTGCCTTCCTTGGCACTACATGCATTTACCGTTGGCGGCATAGGCATTCTGACCTTGGGTATGATGGCGCGGGTGGCCTTGGGTCATACCGGCAGGGCGATGAAGGCTTCGAACGTGATGGCGATTGCCTTCGTGTTGATCAATCTGGCTGCGTTGCTGCGGGTGTTGCTGCCGGCGATATTGCCGGCCTGGTATGGCGGTTTAGTGCTGGCTTCGACCTATAGCTGGCTGGCGGCCTTTTCCCTGTTCGCGTTTTATTACACGCCGATTCTGGGAGCGCCTAGGATCGATGGTCAACCGGGATAACAGGGCAAAAAAAGGCGGCCTTTGAGCCGCCTTTTTTGATTTTTAGGCTGTGGTTTTTCCACTCACCACTGCCCACTTTCTACTTGCTGTGTTAATGCGCGCTATAATGGCTTTCGATATAACGCTCAACCAGTTCCTGAAACTCGGCGGCGATATTGTCGCCTTTCAGGGTTACGGTTTTGAAGCCGTCTTCGAATACCGGCGCCACTGGCGATTCGCCGGTGCCGGGCAGGCTGATGCCGATGTTGGCATTTTTACTTTCTCCGGGGCCGTTGACCACGCAACCCATCACCGCGACTTTCATGTCTTCCACGCCTTTATATTTGTCTTTCCAGATTGGCATCTGGTCGCGCAAATAGCCTTGAATGTCTTGGGCAAGGCGTTGAAAGTAATCGCTGGTGGTGCGGCCGCAGCCGGGGCAGGCGGTCACCATGGGCGTGAAGGAGCGGAAGCCCATGGTTTGCAGAATTTCCTGGGCGACGACCACTTCCTTGGTACGCGCGGCGCCGGGTTCCGGAGTAAGCGATACGCGGATGGTGTCGCCTATGCCTTGTTGCATCAGCACACCCAGTGCGGCGGCGGAGGCGACGATGCCCTTGGATCCCATGCCGGCTTCGGTCAGTCCCAGATGCAGGGCGTAATCGCAACGGCTGGACAAGTCTTGGTAGATGCTGATCAATTCCTGGACGTCGCTGATTTTGCAAGACAGGATGATCTTGTCTTTGCCGAGTCCCAGTTCCTGGGCTTTGGCGGCGCTTTCCAAAGCCGATAAAACGATGGCTTCGCGGGTGATCGCGGGCAGTTCCTTGGGCGTTGCCAATTGTCTGTTTTCATCCAGCAGACGGGTTAATACGGCTTGATCCAGACTGCCGCCGTTGACGCCGATGCGCACCGGTTTGTAATAGCGGATGGCGAATTCTATCATTTGCTGGAATTGCGGATCCCGTGCCTTGCCCTTGCCGACATTGCCGGGATTGATGCGGTATTTGGCCAGTGCCTGTGCGCAATCCGGGTATTTTTCCAGTAACTTGTGGCCGTTGAAATGGAAGTCGCCGATAATGGGTACGTTGAAGCCTTTTTGTGCCAGCTGATTGACGATTTCCGGAACGGCTTGGGCGGCTTCTTCACGGTCGACCGTGATACGAACCAATTCAGATCCAGCTTGAGACAATTCCATGATTTGTTGCACGCTTCCCGCGACATCAGCAGTATCGGTATTGGTCATCGACTGCACGACAATCGGCGCGCCGCCGCCGACTTTAATATTTCCAACCAAAACCTGTTGTGTGTGTTTTCTGGGGCTAATCGACATAGAATTGTTGTTTGCAAAGAATCAAAGTTATCTGAAAAAATACCAAGTAAATCACTTAGTATTACAAATTATACCCCCATAGCCGTGAGACGAAAGAGCAAATTGTGAGGATAAATTACTTTTCTGATGTGCATTTGGAATTCGGCGAGCAGGATTTGCCGGAAACCGATGCGGATATCATTATCGCCGCCGGAGACATCGGTGTTTTCAATCAGGGCGTGGAGTGGCTGAAAGCCATTAACAAGCCGGTTATCTATGTAGCCGGTAATCATGAATTCTACGGGTATGAATATGCGCAAGTGATGAAGATGCTGCGCCAGGAATGCGCGGGCACCAATATCCAATTCCTGGAGAAGGATCAATTCATCTTTCAGGGTGTGCGGTTTTTGGGGTGTACGCTGTGGGCCGATTTGTATGTCGAGGGCGATGAAAAGGCCGAAGTGCTGGGCAAGACGTTGAACGATTTTCGCAAAGTCATGTTCGGCGATGAAGGGTTTAATCCTAAACAGTTTTCGGCGCTGCATCAGGATGCCAAGGCCTGGCTACAGTTGCAATTGGCGCAGCCTTACTCCGGCAAGACCGTGGTGGTGACGCATCATGCGCCTACCGAATGGAGCTGGATAGAGACGCCGAATGCCTTAAAAAAGCTGGCCTATTGCAATGATTTAAAGCCCTTGTTTCATGAATATGAGATTGCCGCCTGGTTTCACGGCCACGTGCATAATCTGGGTGATTATCGGATTGCCGATGCCCGAATCTTGAGCAATACCCGCGGTTATATTGGCCGAAGAACGGTGGCCTGTTTCGATATTAACAAGGTTGTCGATATTTGAGGCGGGCATGCTGGTTTGTAGGCTCAGTTTGCGCTGTTTGTCGATACCTAAATGAGATCATTTATCGTTGAGAAAGCCTGCCAGTTGTGATGTAATGTTCAAGTTTTATGTCTTGAAGTGTCCTTTGATTTTAGTGGTTCTCAAGGGGCTTTTTCGTGCAATTTGTCTGGGGAGCAGGCGTATCAACTATGCAATTTACAATAAAGAAAGGTTTGGACTTGCCCATAACGGGCGGGCCTGAACAAAAAATAACCGACGGTAACAGCATTAAGTCGGTCGCCCTGTTGGGCACCGATTATGTTGGCCTGAAACCTAAAATGATGGTCGCGGAAGGGGATAAGGTCAAGCTGGGCCAGATTCTTTTTGCCGACAAGAAAAATCCGGGCGTGAACTTTACCGCGCCGGGCGCGGGGGTCGTCAAAGCCATAAATCGCGGCGACAAGCGCGCGCTGGTGTCCGTGGTGATCGAATTGCAAGGCAATCAGCACGAATCGTTCGCGAAGTACGCCGAAGCCGATCTGGCAGGCCTGACGCAAGAAAAGGTCAAGGAAAACCTGCTGGCATCCGGACTCTGGACCTCATTCCAGACACGTCCTTACGGCAAAATTCCCGCGATCGATACGGTTCCGAGTTCGATATTCGTCACGGCGATCGATACCCGTCCTTTAGCTGCCGACCCTTCTGTCATCATCAAAGAACGTGCCAACGACTTTGCTAATGGCTTAACCGTCATCTCTAAATTAACCTCCGGCAAGACTTATCTTTGCAAAGCCACCGGTGCCAATGTTGCCAGCAATGCGGCGGTACAAGTGGCCGAGTTTTCCGGTCCGCATCCCGCCGGTCTGCCCAGTACCCATATTCACTTTATCGATCCCGTCAACATCCATAAATTCGTCTGGCATATCGATTATCAAGCGGTCATTGCCATCGGTGCCTTGTTTACGACCGGCCAATTGAACGTCGAAAGAGTGGTGTCTCTGGCTGGTCCTACCGTCAAGAACCCAAGATTGGTTCGGACTCGGGTCGGCGCCAGTCTGGACGATTTGGCTGCTGGCGAATTGCAGGACGTGGAAAACCGGGTGATTTCAGGTTCCGTTCTTTATGGACATGAAGCCGCCGGCGCTATGGCGTATTTGGGTGCCTATAGTCTGCAAGTCTCGGCGATTAAGGAAGGCCGCGATCGCGAATTCTTCGGTTGGATCGTGCCCGGCAAAGATAAATATTCCGCACTGAATGTCTACGTATCCAGCAAGGATAGAAAAGACAATCGTCTGTTCCCGTTGACCACCGATAAAAACGGCAGCAACCGGGCCATCGTGCCGGTCGGTGTTTATGAGGCGGTCATGCCTTTGGATATTCTGTCCACGCCCTTGTTAAAAGCAATCGTAGTGGGTGATAGCGATACCGCGCAAGCCTTGGGTTGTCTGGAATTGAACGAGGAAGACGTTTCGCTGTTTACCTTCGTCGATCCGGGCAAGCACGACTTCGCGCCGGTACTCAGAGCTAATTTAAATAAAATAGAGAAGGAAGGATAATGTCGGCTAGAGACCTTTTAGATAGCATAGAGCCGCATTTTACAAAGGGCGGCAAATTCGAGAAGTATTATGGCCTTTACGAGATGGTCGATACTTTCATCTATACGCCATCCGATGTAACGCGCGGTAAAACCCACGTTCGCGATGGTAACGACCTGAAACGCACCATGACTTTCGTGGTGATCGCCACGGCATTCTGCATCCTGATGGCTTGGTACAACACCGGCTACCAAGCCAACCTGGCGATGAAGGGCATGGGTCTGGAAGAGACCAATGGCTGGCGTAGCCTGATCATGGCGCTGTTCGGTTACAATCCTTACAACCCATTGTCATGCCTGGTTCACGGCATGCTGTATTTCTTCCCGATCTACATCACCACGCTGGCCGTGGGCGGTATTTGGGAGGTATTGTTCGCCACCGTGCGTAAGCACGAAGTCAACGAAGGCTTTCTGGTTTCTTCGATGCTGTATACCCTGATCCTGCCGCCCGACATGCCTCTGTGGCAAGTGGCGCTGGGTATCTCCTTTGGTATCGTGTTGGGCAAGGAAGTTTTCGGCGGTACCGGTAAAAACTTCCTGAATCCCGCGTTGACCGGCCGTGCCTTCCTGTTCTTCGCTTACCCGGCTTCGATTTCCGGCGATGCGGTGTGGGTTGCCGTCGACGGTTTCAGCGGCGCGACTGCATTGTCACTGGCTTCCGCCGGCGGGCTGGAAGCGATCCAAGCCAGCTACGGCTGGTTCCAGGCTTTCTTCGGATTCATTCCGGGTTCCATGGGCGAGACTTCGACCCTGGCCTGCTTGTTGGGCGCGGCCTTCCTGCTGTACACAAGGGTTGCATCTTACCGCATCATGGCCGGCGTGTTGATTGGCATGATTAGCTTCTCGACCCTGTTGAACATTATCGGCAGCGACACCAATCCGATGTTCGCGATTCCCTGGTACTGGCACATGGTATTGGGCGGCTTCGCTTTCGGTACCGTGTTTATGGCGACCGATCCTGTTTCCGCAGCGGTGACCGATACCGGTCGTTGGATTTACGGTGCCATGATCGGCGTGATGATCGTCATCATACGGGTTATCAATCCGGCTTTCCCTGAAGGTGTGATGCTAGCAATTCTTTTCTCAAACATGTTTGCACCATTGATTGATTACTTTGTTGTTCAAGCAAATATTAGAAGAAGGATTAAACGCCATGCTTAATGCCGAGAAAAAAACCTGCAAGTATAACGAGCAGCTCTGCAAATATTACGAACAGTTCAGAGTCTATGCCGACCGTATCCTGGCTTTAAGCAATGATAGTCTGGAAAAAACCATCAACGTCGCGTTGGCGCTGTGTCTGGTTTGCGCGGTGCTGGTGTCTCTGGCGACCGTGGCGTTACGGCCTTTGCAAAGCTACAACAAAGCCCTGGACATGAAGAAGAACATTCTTGATGTGGCAGGCTTGCTGCAAGACGATACCGATATAGACCAAGCGTTTAAAGAGCGTATCGAAGCCAAACTGGTTGACCTGAAAACCGGTGATTACGTCGAAGGTATCGATGTCGACGAGTTCGATCAACGCAAGGCGGCCAAGGATCCTGCTCAGAACGAAGCAATTCCGGTTGAAAAGGACATTGCCAGCATCCGCGTCAAAGCCAAATACACCAAAGTGTTTTTGGTAAAAGACGGCGATCAGCTGCAATCCATCATCCTGCCTATCAACGGTTATGGCTTGTGGTCGACCATGTATGGCTTCCTGGCTTTGGAGGCCGATGGTCAAACCGTGCAAAGCATCAACCTTTATGACCAGGGCGAAACTCCGGGTCTGGGCGGCGAAGTCGTCAACCCCAACTGGCGCGCACTGTGGAAAGGCAAAAAAGTCTATTCCGAAAATGGTGATGTAGCGCTGACTTTGGTTAAAGGCACGGTCGATACCAGCCGTCCCGATGCGGTCAACAAAGTCGACGGCTTGGCCGGTGCGACCTTGACCAGTCGCGGCGTCAGCAACCTGATCCAGTACTGGATGGGCGCTGAAGGTTTCGCCACCTATCTAAACAAGATTAGAACAGCCAATTAAAACAATCCAGTTAGGGCAGAACAATGGATAAAGAAACTAAAAAAGTATTATTCGAACCCTTGGTCGATAACAACCCGATCACCTTGCAGGTGCTCGGGGTTTGTTCGGCGCTGGCGGTGACTTCGCAAATGTCGACTTCGCTGATCATGGCCCTGGCCTTGACCTCGGTAACGGCTTGCTCCAGCGCCGCGATCAGCGCCGTGCGTCAGCACACGCCTAGCAGCATCCGGATTATCGTGCAGATGATCATCATTGCTTCCTTGGTGATCGTGGTCGATCAGTTGCTGAAAGCCTTCGCTTTCGATGTCAGCAAGAAGCTGTCGGTATTCGTCGGTTTGATCATCACCAACTGTATCGTGATGGGCCGCGCCGAAGCGTATGCGATGAAAAATCCGCCGATGAAAAGCTTCATCGACGGTATCGGTAACGGCATGGGTTATAGCTTGATTCTGGTGATCGTGGCGTTGTTCAGGGAAACCTTGGGCTCCGGCAAATTGCTGGGCTTCGATGTGTTGCCTCTGGTCAAGGACGGTGGCTGGTATGTGCCGAACGGCATGATGTTGCTGCCGCCTAGCGCGTTTTTCATCATCGGCTTGATCATCTGGGCTTTCCGTACCTGGAAACCCAAACAGGTTGAACACAACGAGTTCAAAATCATGTCGATCTCTCACGGTGAAGGAGGGCACCACTAATGGAAGCCTATATCAGTCTTTTTGTTAAAGCGGTTTTCATCGAAAACCTGGCGCTGTCGTTCTTCCTGGGTATGTGTACCTTCTTGGCGGTTTCCAAGAAGATTTCCACGGCGATGGGTTTGGGCATTGCGGTGATGGTGGTGCAAACCTTGACGGTTCCCGCCAATAACTTCATCTATCAAACCTTGTTGAAAGAAGATGCCTTGGCTTGGATAGGCATTACCGGCGTCGACTTGAGCTTCTTGAGCTTGCTGAGCTGTATCGGCATGATCGCCGCGATCGTGCAGATCTTGGAAATGATCCTGGATAAGTTCTTCCCGGCTCTGTATCAAGCCTTGGGTATCTTCCTGCCGTTGATCACCGTTAACTGCGCGATTCTGGCCGGTAGTTTGTTCATGATCGAACGCGACTACAACTTCACTGAAAGTGCGGTCTACGGTATCGGTTCCGGTTTCGGCTGGGCATTGGCGATTACCGTCATGGCCGGTGTGCGCGAGAAACTCAAATACAGTGATATTCCCGCCGCGCTGCAAGGCCTGGGGATCACGTTTATTACAGCCGGCTTGATGTCTCTGGGCTTCATGGCTTTCTCTGGAATTCAATTATAAGGGTATCGTAATGCTGGAAATTGCATTAGGTGTTATTTTCTTCACGGTCATCGTGATTGCGCTGGTGTTTATGATCATCGGCGCCAAGAACAAACTGGTGGCCTCCGGAGATGTGGAAATTCTGATCAACCATGAGAAGAAAATCCATGTGCCGGTAGGTTCTAAATTATTGACGGCGCTAGCTGACAACCAACTGTTCGTATCCTCAGCCTGCGGTGGCGGCGGAACATGCGGACAATGCAAGGTCAAGGTGCATAGCGGCGGCGGCGATATTTTGCCGACCGAGCAATCTCACATCACCAAACGCGAAGCCGCCCACGGCGAACGTCTGGCTTGCCAAGTGTCCGTCAAGCAAAACATGGACATCGAAGTCGAAGACAGCGTGTTCGGCGTCAAAAAATGGGAATGCACCGTTAAGTCCAACGACAACGTGGCCACCTTCATTAAAGAACTGGTGTTGCAGTTGCCCGAAGGCGAAGCCATCAACTACCGGGCCGGTGGTTATATCCAGATCGAATGTCCGCCGCACGTATCAAAATATTCGGACATGGACATCGCCGAGGAATACCGCCCCGATTGGGACAAGTTCAACTTGTGGCGCTATGTGTCCGAGGTGAACGAGCCCGTGCTGCGTGCGTATTCGATGGCTTCTTATCCGGAAGAAAAGGAAATCATGCTGAACGTGCGGGTGGCATCGCCACCGCCAGGCGCGCCGGATGGAGTGCCGCCTGGCAAGATGTCGTCCTTCATCTTTAACTTGAAACCCGGCGATAAAGTCTTCGTTTCCGGTCCTTACGGTGAGTTCTTCGCCAAGGATACCGACAACGAAATGGTGTTCATCGGCGGTGGTGCCGGTATGGCGCCGATGCGTTCGCATATCTTCGATCAACTGCGCAGACTGAAGTCCAAACGCAAGATGACCTTCTGGTATGGTGCGCGTAGCAAACGCGAAATGTTCTATGTCGAAGATTTCGACATGCTGGCCAAGGAAAATGACAATTTCGAATGGCATGTGGCTTTGTCCGATCCGTTGCCGGAAGACAACTGGAAAGGTTATACAGGCTTCATTCACAACGTGTTGTTCGAGGAGTTCATCAAGAACCATCCGAACCCCGAAGACTGTGAATACTACATGTGCGGACCTCCAATCATGAACTCTTCGGTGATCAACATGTTGATCGCCAACGGCGTCGATCCGGAAAACATCTTCCTGGACGATTTCGGCGGCTAAGCCAAGCCTTACGCCGACAGGGAACGAGGAGCGATCGAACGATTTCTCCTCGTTTTTTGTTTTAAGCGGTTTTGAAATGATTTTGGGAGAACAACCATGGGCTATTTTTTAGCGACTTTTATATTCATGTTGATCGTAATCGCCATCATGGCGGTGGGCGTGATATTCGGCAGACACGCCATCAAGGGTTCCTGCGGCGGAACCGGCAATTGCGTTTGTAGTGAAAAATGCGACAAGAGGAAGAAGCTGGAAGCCGAACAGGCCGCCGCGGCTAACGGCGACCTGAGAGCTTAAAAGGTAGGGACAATTGTAGGGGCGATTTCAATCGCCCTTGCAGCTTTTATTAGTAATCAGTCTCCCCATCAAGTCTTAATCATCCTTGCCCGTGGCCTGATCGACGATATGTTTTGAGGCTTCTTCCAATAGAATTTGGGTTGATGTTTCCGCGCCACCAAAATTTCTCATTGGTTCGTATTTTGTGCCGGGAGCCATCTCTAAGCCGGTGAAGTGCTCGGCACCATCATAATCGATCAGCACCTTACTGTTTTTCATATATTTGGCGTTATAGATTAGAGAGCCTCGTCCCGCTCCAAACCCAATGGTCAGTCTCAATGCGGCATTGCCGGGGTCAAATACCGATATTGCCACGTTCAGGGCGGTCGCATTTTCATCGTTGACGATATTAAACCCTTCTGTCAGAAGATTGGCCTGGATATATCTAGAGAGCTTATCCACTATTTCTGGATTCTGGCCGGTGACGGTCAGTTTAATATCTTTGCCATAGCTTGATATTTTTTCGGATGACGCTGTTTTGAGCTGGTGTGTCGAGCAGGCAGACAGCAATAAGGCAAACAATAGTATCGGTATGATCTTCACTTGGTTCTCCTCATTGTCTATCGTTTGATTACAAATGAGTCTGGGTGCGCCAGTTGCTGACGATGCCTTCCACGTCCAGATCGTCCGGGCCTTCCCGCCAGCCGGTGTAGTAATCAACGTCGTTACTTCTCGGTTCCGGATTAGGCCGGTAAATCTGAACCCGCGTCGGCAGCGGCGCCGCCTCGCCCAACACCAAGGCTTCGCCTCGGCCCAGCGACGTCAAAATATCCGTTAAATCGCCTTCAGCCTCCGGCACCAGGCCTCTGATGTAGGCTTGGTCGTCCGGGTTGGTGGTTCTCAGGCAGATAAACGAGCTGCATTGTGCCAACATGGTTTCCGACAGCTCGGTCGGCCGTTGGCTGACTACGCCGATCGAAACCCCGTATTTCCTGCCTTCCTTGGCAATCCTTTCCATCATCTTCTTGGTGCCTTCGAATTGGCCACCTTTTTCCCTGGGTATGTAGGAGTGAGCTTCCTCGCAGATCAGCGTGATCGGAAATTCGCGGCGTTTCGGATTCCAGTAGTTAAATTCGTAGGCTAAGCGGCCAACCTGAGCCGATACCGCCGGCCGAACGTCGGTCGGTACCGAGCTTAAATCGACCACGGTGATGTTGGCTTTCTTGTCGCCCAGACCGATGAATTGCCGGAGCAAGTCTGCCATGCTGGCCGAAGTGTTGCGTTTTTTAGGCTTCAGGAGAAAGTCGTAGCGCACGTCGTTGAAGCGGCTCTGCATCCGGATCAGAAACTGGTCGAACTGGCCGAACAAGGCGCCCTGAGTCTTGCCGAAATCCTTGCGTTCCTCGTTGGCGGCCTTGAACTGCATGTACATTTCCGCCAGCGAAAAATAAATCGGCGTGTCGATGGACACCACGCCCAGGCCGATTTCCTTGGCTTCCT
>JAJRDU010000183.1 GCA_028748685.1 Methylococcaceae bacterium | reverse complement strand
TTATTCACGATTTTTTACTCGGGCCGCCTGGCTCAAGATTCATCTTTATTTGGCTCTGAGCCTCGGCCTGTTGTTTGCGCTGATGGGGCTGACCGGAAGTCTGGGCGTCTACCGGGAAGAGTTGGACGAGTTATTCAACCCGGAGCTGGTGATCCAGCAATCGCAAGCCCCCATACTGCCGCCGGATAAAATCATCGCTGCGGTACGGGCGGCGCATCCCAATCGCCATGGTGTCTGGACGCTGGAAATGCCGCGTACGGCGCAAGGTACGATTACCGCCTGGTTTGAGAAGCCGCGCGAAACCGTCGACGAATTTTATGCGCCGCTGATGGTGGCGGTGAATCCTTATACCGGTGAAGTGATCTGTAGCCGGTTTTGGGGGCGGACGCTGACGACCTGGTTGCTGGACTTGCACACGCAGTTGCATATGGACGGTTTTGGCCGAAATACCGTGGCGACCTTGGCGGTCTTGCTGATGTTGTCGGTGGGTAGCGGCTTGTATTTGTGGTGGCCCGGCTGGGAGCGGTTGCGTGGAGCATTTAGTGTTCGCAGTGACGCGGGCTTGATGCGCTGGCTGTTTGATTTGCACCGGTTGCTGGGCTTGGTCAGTGCCGGGTTTTTGCTATTGCTGGCATTTACCGGCTTTCATCTGGCTTACCCGTCGTTGCTTGAGGCCCTGACGGCTTCGGCGGGGATGGGTCATGGCGACGAAGGTCCCAATGTCCGCAGCACCGCAGTTCCCAACGACAGGCCGGTCAGTCTTGCCGAAGCGGTGTTGGTGGCGCGCGGACCGTTTCCCAGTTCCGAGGTCAGGCGCATCAGCACGCCGCTGGGCGAAACCGGCACTTACCGGATCAATTTGCGTCAACGTAGCGAAATCAATCAGCATCATCCCGTCACCACGGTCTGGATCGATCGATGGAGCGGGCAGATTCGCGACGTGCGAAATCCGGGCAAATTTACTGTCGGACAGTCTTTTACGGTCTGGTTGTGGCCTCTGCATACCGGTGAAGCGTTTGGTGCCGCCGGCCGGTTTGTCTGGTTTATCACTGGATTGATGCCTTTGTTTTTGTATATATCCGGCTTGCTGCATTGGTTGTATCGCCGGGGCGCGGTTAAGGATAGGCCGATAGACTTTGCCGCCATGCGGCGAATCGGCATGGTTCGATTGCGCCAGGTATATTGGTTAAGCCTAAGGTTATTTGGCTTGCTGCAATCTTTATTGATCGCGGCAATTACGAATATTCGACGGAGTAGGCGATAATGAAGCGGCAAGGCTTTCAATAAAAAGCTTGCACAAGTGGATTAGATCGCTATAATGCGCGGCTCGAACGATAGACTTTAGGCGCGTAGCTCAGTTGGTTAGAGCACCACCTTGACATGGTGGGGGTCGGTGGTTCGAGTCCACTCGCGCCTACCAAACATATAAAGCACCGCAAGACGGTGCTTTTTTTATTGTGGAATCGAAAATGCCCGTAATTACTCTTCCCGACGGTTCTCAGCGTCAGTTCGATCAAGCAGTTAGCGTAATGGATGTTGCCAAGGCTATAGGTTCCGGCTTGGCGAAAGCCACTCTGGCCGGCAAGGTTGATGGCAAGTTGGTCGATGCCAGTACGCTGATCGAGTCCGATGTTCGCTTACAGATTATTACCGCCAAGGATGAAGAAGGCGTCGAAGTGATTCGGCATTCCACCGCGCATTTGCTGGCGCAAGCCGTCAAGCAATTATTCCCTACAGCGCAAGTCACCATCGGGCCAGTCATCGAAAACGGCTTTTACTACGACTTTGCCTTCGAGCGTTCCTTTACCCCGGAAGACTTGGTTGCCATCGAAAAGAAAATGCAGGAACTGGCGGCGCAAGACATCGCAATCAACCGTTCCGTGTTGTCGCGCGACGAAGCGGTCAGCTTTTTCGAAGGACTGGGCGAGAAATACAAGGCCGAAATTATATCTTCGATTCCTGCTAACGAAGACCTGTCTTTATACAATCAGGGCGATTTCACCGACCTGTGCCGCGGTCCGCATGTCCCCAGCACTGGCAAATTAAAAGCCTTCAAATTGATGAAAATCGCCGGCGCCTATTGGCGCGGCGATTCCAAGAACGAAATGCTGCAACGCATTTACGGCACCGCCTGGGGCGACGGTAAAGAACTGGCGGCTTATCTGCATAGGCTGGAAGAAGCCGAAAAACGCGATCACCGCAGAATCGGCAAGGCGCTGGATTTGTTCCACACCCAGGAAGAAGCGCCGGGCATGGTGTTCTGGCACGACAAGGGTTGGGTGATCTACCAACAGGTCGAGCAATATATCCGCGAAAAACTCAGAGTCAACGGCTACGGCGAAGTGAAAACTCCGCAGATCGTTGATCGCAGTTTGTGGGAAAAATCCGGCCACTGGGACAAGTTCAGTGCGATGATGTTTACCACCAATTCGGAAAACCGCGATTATGCGATCAAGCCGATGAATTGCCCTTGCCATATCCAGATTTACAATCAGGGTATCAAAAGTTATCGCGATTTGCCTGTGCGTCTGGCCGAATTCGGTTCCTGCCACCGCAACGAGCCGTCGGGTACCTTGCACGGCCTGATGCGGGTTAGAAACTTCGTGCAGGACGATGCGCATATCTTCTGCACCGAAGATCAGATTCAATCCGAAGTGGCGACATTCATCGATTTGTTATTCGAAGTCTACAAAGATTTCGGCTTTGAAGAAGTCATCATCAAGCTGTCCACGCGTCCTGAAAATCGCGTCGGCGACGATGCAGTCTGGGACAAGGCCGAAAATGCCCTGGAGTTGGCGCTGAACACCAAGGGTCTGGATTGGCAGCTGCAACCGGGCGAAGGTGCTTTCTACGGGCCGAAGATCGAGTTCTCCTTGAAAGATTGCATAGGCCGGGTTTGGCAATGCGGTACTATA
>JAJRDU010000182.1 GCA_028748685.1 Methylococcaceae bacterium | reverse complement strand
ATTGGGTTTTAATCGGCAATGGACGACGGCGATAGACGATAGTCATCCCTTTGTGTTTGCCGGTGTCGCCAGTCATGCCGAGGTTTCGGTCGTGAATCAAAAGCTTTTGTCCGATTGGTTGGCGAAATTGGCCGGGGTTTATCCGTTACGAGGCCTGGGCAGCCTGGATTTTATCGTCGTGGATGGAGAGTGCTATGTGTTGGAAATCAACGCCAGAATCCCCGCCAGTGCTCAACTGTACGGCACGTCGATTTTTGCCTTGCATTTACAAGCTTGTAACGGTGTTTTGGATGGCAAGGCAGTCGAACAAGTTGCGCCAGCCGCCTACCAAATTATTTACGCGAGAGAAATGCTAAGGGTTCCAGAGTCCGTAGCCTGGCCAACATGGGCTGCCGACAGGCCAGTCTGTGGCTCAATTATTGGCAAGGGCCAACCCTTATGCAGTATCATTGCCGCCGGAAATAGCCCGCGACAAGTGTTGGAACGACTGCGCCGCCGGCAACAAATCATCGAAAATATCTTAAATACAGGTTCTTGAAATCATGCAATACCAGGCAAGCGTCAATAAACTCACTCAACCCTTGGTTAGCTATCTGTTGGATAACGCGGATAAGTTGAGGCTCGGGGTCGAAACACTGGAAAACGGTTGCACGATCATTGATGCCGGCATCAAAGTGCCGGGCGGGCTGGAAGCTGGCCGTATCATCACCGAAATCTGCATGGGCGGCATGGGCACGGCGACGATTTCGCAGAGCTGCTACACTCAAAACTGGCCGCTGACCATCAATGTTCACGCCACCAATCCCGTGCTGTCTTGCCTGGGCAGTCAATATGCCGGTTGGAGCTTGTCTCACGGTAAATACTACGCGCTGGGTTCCGGTCCCGCGCGGGCGATGGCGACCAAAGTCAAGGACGGCGCGGTCGAGCCGGTCGAAGAGTTGTACAAGGAACTGGAGTACCGAGATAGCTGCGATAACACCGTATTGGTGATCGAGAACGACGCGGTGCCGCCGGTCGAGATCGTCGAAAAAGTGGCGGCGGCCTGCGGCGTATCGCCCGCCAATCTGACCATCATCGTCACGCCGACCAGCAGTCTGGCCGGTGGCGTGCAAGTAGTTGGCAGGGTGTTGGAAGTAGCGATGCACAAGGCCCATGCCCTGCATTTTCCGTTGGAAAACATCGTCGACGGTTCGGGTTCCGCGCCGATTTGTCCTCCGCACCCGAACTTCGTCAAGGCGATGGGGCGCACCAACGATGCGATCCTGTTTGCCGGCCAAGTGCATTTGTTTGTCAAAGGCAGCGACGAAGCGGCTGAAAAACTGGCGAAAGAATTGCCTAGTTCAACCTCCAAAGATTACGGTAAACCGTTTGCCGATATTTTCAAAGCTTACGAATACGATTTCTTCAAGATCGATGCGATGCTGTTCAGCCCCGCCAGCGTGATCGTCACCGCAGTCGAATCCGGCAAGAGCTTCCGCGCCGGCAAACTGGACAACGCGCTGCTGGATCTATCGTTCGGACTCTAAAATTCTCTATACCGTCTTTAGGCAAAGCCGCTCGCTAGTCGGGCGGCCTTGCCGCGTCATAAACTTTTCAATACCAAAACACTCCCTTGCGCCGAATTGCAATTATTACCGACGATCCCGGTTGGCACGGCAAGCAGTTGTGCCGGGCTTTTGCCGAGCGCGGTTGTTCTGCCGAATATGTTTCCCTGACCGCCTGCCGCTTGCAAGTCAATGGCGATGCCTTGCCGGTGTTGATTCCCGGTTTTGAAACACGCCTGCCGGATGCGGTGTTTGTGCGTGGCGTACCGGGCGGTTCTCTGGAGGAAGTGGTTTTGTATCTCGACATACTGCATGCCTTGAAAACATTGGGCGTGCCGGTTTATAACGACGGGCGCGCCATCGAGGCCAGCGTCGATAAGGGTATGACCAGCTTCTTGCTGCATAACGCCGGTTTGCCGACGCCGATGACTTGGGTGTTAAGGGATAGCGATCAAGCCTTGGCCATTGCCGAACAGGAATTAAGCGGCGGCCATTATTTGATCAGCAAGCCCTTATTCGGCTCGCAAGGCGAAGGCATACGCCGCATCGAAAAATCCACCGACCTGATGTGGCTGACCAGTAGCCACGGCATTTATTACCTGCAGCGTTTCGTGGAATGCGATGGCGACGGTTATTCCGATGTGCGGGTGTTCGTGATCAACGGCAAAGCGGTGGCTGCAATGCGAAGGCGAGGGATTTCCTGGTTGAATAACGTGGCGCGCGGCGCTTCCTGTGAGACTATCGATCTGCATTCGGAAATGGCGGAGTTAGCCGTTAAGGCCACCGAGACCTTGAATATGGACTATGCCGGCGTCGATATCATCCAAGATGCCGATGGCCGCCATGTCGTTATCGAGGTCAATAGCGTGCCGGCCTGGAAGGGTTTGCAGAGCGTTTGCAGCCTCAATATTGCTGAATGCTTGGTCAACGATCTGGTCGATCGGCATATGAATAAGGCAGGGCGATGATCACTCCTGAACAGCTGGCGGAGGTTTACCGGCAGGCTTGCGAGATTGAGTTGCAAGCCTTCAAACCCGGCAATGTCAGCATTTACAGCGAAGGGCACGATATGACGGTCGAGGATTTCAGAGTCAGCGCCGCCGTCAGCGCTGGGCCGATCAGCAATCCCGGCTATTCGTTGGGCGAAAATATTTATTACGCCGTCAAGGCCACCCGCGAGGCCGTGGCTTGCAACACCAATCTCGGCATTATTCTGTTGTGCGCGCCGCTACTGCAAGCGGCTACGCAGCGGCTCAAGGGCCAGTCTCTGCGTGAATCGTTACAGTTAGTGCTTGATAACACGACCCGAAAGGACGCCGATTGGGTATTCAAGGCCATTGCCTTAGCATCGCCGGGCGGTTTAGGCGAAGCTGAACAGCAGGACGTTCATCAAGAAGCCGAAGTGACCTTGACCGAGGCCATGGCAATTGCCGCCGACCGGGACAGGATTGCCCTGCAATATACGATCTGTTTTAAAGATATTTTTGAATTTACGGTTTTAGAGTATAATCGTGCTTTCGTTTTGTCTGGCGATTGTGGTTGGGCTGCATTAGCTGTCTTTTGTGAAATGTTGGCTCGGTATCCCGATAGTCATATTGAGCGGAAATATGGAAAGCAGTATTCAGAGTGGATCGAAGCGGAAATGTCGTTACTTTGCAACGATTTGAAAACCGCTTGTCAGCCGGAAGAGGTTTTACCCATCCTTCATAGGATAGATAAAATTTTTAAGGCAAAGAAGATCAATCCGGGTACAACGGCTGACATAACCGTAGCGACAGTACTGGTGGTGCTTCTGGAACAACTGATCGGCAAGCATGATGGTGCCGTTCGGGTTTAGAGGGATCTAAACAGAAACTACAATAAGGGGACATTACATGTCTATTCTTGATTCAATCTTATCTTTAAGGGGATAAATTTAAAATGGCTAAAATTACAAACCTGCGCGTTGGCGAATCTTTGGTTGGCGAAGGCAACGAAATTGCTCACATCGACTTGATCATCGGCCCACGCGGTTCAGCTGCTGAATCTGCATTCGCTAACGCGCTGACCAACAACAAAGACGGCTTCTCTACTCTGTTGGCTGTTGTTGCTCCTAACCTGATGGTTAAACCAGCTACCATTCTGTTCAACAAAGTAACCATCAAAGGTTCAAAACAAGCCGTTCAAATGTTTGGCCCAGCTCAACGCGCTGTTGCCATGGCGGTTGCTGATTCTGTTGAAGATGGCACGATCCCTGCCGATGAAGCTGATGACCTGTTCATTTCTGTTGGTGTTTTCATCCACTGGTTGGCTGAAGATGATGCAAAAATCGAAGAATTCAACTACAAAGCAACTAAAGAAGCTATCGAGCGTGCTGTTGCCGGCACTCCTACTGCTAAAGAAGTTGTTGCTGCTAAATCAGGCGCAAAACACCCATTTGCCGCTAACAAAGTTTAATTATTTAGCGACAAAGGCTGTTAAAAATACCCCGGCTTGCCGGGGTATTTTTTTGTCCGAAGATTGGCGATTTCTTTGCCGGACAAGGCGCCACCATGTAATGCGGTGGCCAGCAGTGCAGCCTCAATACCCATTTCCTTGAGTCGGATCAGATCATCGTAATTGCGGATGCCACCGGCCGCGATAAAGTTGTTGTCTGAATGGGTCGCCGATAATTCGGTGAGTTTTTGAAAGTCCGGACCACTATTGCTGCCCACCCTGGCTAGGGTCATCACGATAACGTTTTTCGGCCATAATGCACTATCCGTAAACCATGCCGGGTCGCCGACGGGCTGTTGCTGTTTGAAATCCAGTGACAGAATGAAGCCCTCATTCAGTCGCGCAGGCAACGATCGCTGGGACTCGGTGCCGATCACGGTCCGGTAGTTATATAAGGGACTTGTCTTGTGGCCGGAAAATTGACAGCCGTTGTCTATCCAGAATTGGATATGCGGATATTGCTCTAGTAGCCTGGCTATCAGTCCGCCATGATCGCCGTT
>JAJRDU010000181.1 GCA_028748685.1 Methylococcaceae bacterium | reverse complement strand
TTCCCGGTTGATGAAATCGCCGATAGGCTGTCAGTCAGGCTGCTTCCTAAAAAGTTGCCCGCGGCATCGAGAATGGATCGTCTGCCAATGTTGCCGCCGGAAAAGAAGCCGCCATCATAGCTATAGTCGAAATTAATGGTTACCGCGCTGGCGGATTGACTAGCAGCTAACAAGATGGCGCCAGCCACGATTGAATGTTTTACAAACATAGATTCCTCTCACTTTAATGGGTTAATGTGACCTTGAGGGATATTACGGGTTATTAAGCCGGTAACGTTCCATTACATCTCGATATTCAGAGTGGCCGCGGCTCGAGTTGCAAGCATAATTATTGAAATTAGCGTGAGAAAAATAGCATCTCAAGCTCAAAACTGGCAAGAAATTTTGTTGTGAAGAGATTGGCCGGCTAAATCAGATATCGCAATTCAAGGCATAGAATATCCGCTGGATGTTTTGGAACTTTACCCATTGCCAAATGGCATGGCTAATCGCTTGGGCCAAAAATAGGGATGTTTGGATCGAAACCTGATTAGAATAAGCGGCGACGGAAGTCGGAAAAGTAGCGATCACCCTCTGATAACACTGCTAGTACTCCAGAAGCCTTGAAAAACACTAACTCGTATTATCTGGTCGGCATCGACCTCGGCACCACCCATACCGTCGTCGCCTACGCCGATGCCAACGACCCGGAAAAAAACATCCATCTGTTCGAAGTTCAACAATTGGTCGTGCCCGGCGAAGTGGAGGAACGGCCATTATTACCGTCGGTGCGTTATCACCCGGCAGACGGCGAACTCAGCGACGATGCGGGATTCCTGACCCCGAAAGACGGCGCGGTGCTGGGCGAGGCGGCGCGCGTCTTGGGCGCCAAATCGCAAGGCCGGCTGGTGACCAGCGCCAAGAGCTGGCTGTCGCATACCTCGGTCGATCATGGCGCGGCTATCCTGCCCTGGGGCAGCGACGACTCGGTGTTCAAGGTGTCGCCCTTGGCGGCCAGCGCCAGCTATTTGGCGCACGTGCGCACGGTCTGGGAGCAGCGTTTCCCGGATGCGCCTTTGCCCAAGCAGAACGTGGTGATCACGGTGCCGGCGTCGTTCGATGAATCGGCGCGCTCGCTGACATTGGAAGCGGCGAAAATGGCCGGACTCAACGATGTGCGCTTGCTGGAGGAACCGCAAGCCGTTGTTTACGACTGGCTGCGCCGCCATGCCGGCAGCATCAAGCCCAGTCTGGCCGGCAGCCGCTTGTTGCTGGTCTGCGATGTCGGCGGCGGCACCACCGATCTGACACTGATCAAGATTGAACACGGCGAAGGCGAGCCGAAATTGACCCGGATCGGCGTCGGCGACCATCTGATGCTGGGCGGGGACAATATCGATCTGGCTCTGGCGCATCTGGCTGAAAGCCGCTTGCGGATCGGCGATAAGAAGCTCTCCACCGCCGATCTGTCGCAGTTGCTGGAACAATGCCGGGTCGCCAAGGAACGCTTATTGGCGGAAGATGCGCCAGGACAGGTCGCGGTGACCTTGCTGGGCGGAGGTTCCAGGCTGATCGGCGGCAGTAAAAGTACCGCGTTGAGCCGCGAAGAAGTCAGACAAATTGCGCTGGATGGCTTCCTGCCCTTGTCCGGCTTGCGGGAATTGCCGGACAAGAAACGCAGCGGCGTGGTCGAATTTGGCTTGCCTTACGCGGCGGAACCGGCGATCAGCAAGCATATCGCCGCATTTTTGCAACTGCACGCCCAAGCGGCTAAAGCCGCCTTATCTGATGAGGATATAGTTCCCGATGCCTTGCTGCTGAATGGCGGCGTATTCCGCAGCAAGGCAATGGTGCGGCGGGTTATCGATTTGCTGGCCAGCTGGCGCGGCGGCCAAGCGCCGTTGTTGCTGGACAATCACCATCCGGAGCTGGCGGTGGCCTATGGCGCGGTCAGCTACGCCATCGCCAGAAAAGATAAAAAGCTCAGGATCGGCGGTGGTGCGGCGCGCAGTTATTTCCTGCTGGTCGATATTGTCGATGGCACAAGCAGCGGCGCCGATCAAACCCGGCGCGGCATCTGCATCTTGCCGAAAGGCAGCGAGGAAGGGCACGAAATTTTATTGAACGACCGGCAGTTCGCGTTGCGGGTCGGTCAGCCGGTGCGCTTCCATTTGTTGTCCGGCAGCGGTGACGGCGATTATCGGCCCGGTGACATCGCCGAACTGGATGACGAGCGTTTTCACAGCCTGCCGCCGCTGGCGGTGGCATTCGAAGGCCAGCAGAAAGCCGAGGTGGCGGTGCAGTTGCTGGCGACCTATACCGAAGTCGGCACCTTGCAGCTGCAATGCGTGGCGGTGGAGGATGCCGGCCGGCGATGGGACGTGGAGTTTCAGATTCGCAAGAAGGCATCGGCCACGGTTAGCGCCGACTTGCCTGCCCAACTCCCGCAGGCGCTGGAGAAGATCCAGGCCGTGTTCGGCGCCAAGTCCAAGCAAGTCGATCCGCAGGCGGTAAAAACCTTGCGCGCCGATCTGGAAAAAATTCTGGCCGCGCCGCGCGGCGATTGGCAAACCCCGTTGCTTAGGGAATTGTTCACGGCCTTGCTGGAGGGCGGCAAATACCGGCGACGCAGCGAGCAGCACGAACGCCTGTGGCTAAGCCTGGCCGGTTTTTGTCTGCGTCCCGGATTCGGCTATCCGCTGGACGACTGGCGGGTGGAGCAGTTGTGGAAGCTCTATCCGGAAGGCCTGCAATTCGTTAACGAAAAACAAAATTGGGCCGAGTGGTGGACGCTATGGCGGCGTGTCGCCGGCGGTTTGCAAGTCGACGCCCAGCGGCGCATCTTTAATGACATCGCCAAATTCATCAATCCGGCCTCGGCTCGCCAGACCGGCATCGCCAAGCAATCGACGATGCGCGGATACGAAGACATGGTGCGGCTGGCGGCTGCCTTAGAACGCTTGCCAGTCGCCGACAAGACCCAACTGGGCGGATGGCTACTGAAACGTCTGGAGAAAGCCGGCGAGCCGGAACAAAGTTGGTGGGCGGTGGGACGCATCGGCGGACGGATTCTGTTCCACGGCAACCATCACGACGTGATTCCGCCGGCCGTGGCTGCCGACTGGTTGGGGCAGTTGCTGAAAGCCGACTGGAAGAAGCAACCGCAAGCCGGATTCGCGGCCACTCTGGTGGCAAGGCGCTGCGATGATAGAGCCCGCGACATCGAGGAAAGTCTGCGCCTACAAGTAATAGACAAGCTTAAATCAGTCAAGGCCCCGGCATCGTGGATAGACATGGTCGCCGAGTTCAAGCCATTGGACGAGAGCCAAGAAAAACAAGTGTTCGGCGAGGCCTTGCCGCCGGGGTTGCGGCTGATTTAGAGCCACTATCAATCAGACTTTTTCACAGAGATACGCATGAACAACGACGCCTTCCTCTACGGCACCGAACGCCTGCACGGCCTCGCTTCCGACGAACTGGTCAAGCAGGGCTTGAATTATTTCAACGATAACCGGGTGATCGGCGTCGCGCTGGAAAACGGTCGGCTGGTCGCGCAGGTCGAGGATGTCGACGACAACTTGTATTGGCTGGAATTGTCGATCGAGGATGAACGCTTGGAAGCCTTGTGCGATTGTCATCCCGAACAAAACGTCTGCGTGCATGCCATTGCCGCGCTCTATTCCTATGCCGATCAATATGCGCCGACGGATGCCAAGGGCCTGGGCAGTGCGCTGGACGAGGCCATCCAGGAAAGGGTCAAGAAAGGCCGCAACGAGGTGAGGGTCAAATTGCTGCGCGGCAATCTCGGTTTCGGCACCTGGCAGGCGACTTCCTTGGTATCGGCAACCCACTGGCAGCGCTCCTATCAAGTGCAGATCCGCTCGCTGGATCAGCGCGTCAATTATTGCACCTGCCCGGATCTGACCAGCAACCGCCTCGGCACTTGCAAGCATATCGAGGCGGTGCTGCACCATGCCCAAAAGCAGCCGGATTATGAACGGCTGAAGGCTCAAGGGTGCCCCGTGTCCTTCGTCTATCTGGCCTGGGAATCGGCTACCCGGCCGCTGATTCGCTTGCAGCGCCGCGCGGACTTGGCCGACGATCTGGCGGCGATGCTGGACGAGTTCTTCAACGAGCAGGGCTTGTTCGTCGGCCGCCTGCCGGAGGAATTTTTCCGCTTCTCGCAATTGGTTTACGGCCGCGACGATTTTCTGCTCGGCGACGACGCCGTGCAATATGCCCAGCAATGCGCGGACGATGCGGCTCAGGCCTTGAGAGGGCAGGAGATCGGACGGGAAATTCGCCAAAGCAACGGCGTGTTGCCGGGCCTTCGAGCCAAGTTGTTTCCGTATCAGGTCGAAGGCGTGGCGTTTCTGGCTTCGCGCGGCCGGGCGCTGTTGGCCGACGACATGGGCTTGGGCAAGACGCTGCAGGCCATCGCCGCCGCCAGTTGGCTGGCCGATAATGCCGGAGTCAGGCGTATCTTGATCATTTGTCCCGCATCGTTGAAGCACCAATGGGCGCGGGAGATTGGCAAGTTTACCGGCCGGGCCGTGCAGATCGTCCAGGGTGGCCCCGAACAGCGCGGTGTGCAATATCGGGCCGATGCCTTGTTTTTCATCATCAATTACGAGTTGGTGGTTCGAGATTTGCCCATCATCGGCGAAAGTTTCAAACCCGATCTGCTGATCCTCGACGAAGCGCAGCGCATCAAGAACTGGCGCACTAAACTGGCCTCTACCGTCAAGTTGATCCCGGCGCGTTATGTGTTCGTGCTTAGCGGTACGCCGCTGGAAAATCGTCTGGAAGACTTGTACAGCCTGCTGCAATTGGTCGATGCGCGGGTGCTGGGGCCTTTGTGGCGCTGCTTGCTGGATTTTCATATTACCGACGAGCGCGGGAGGGTGATCGGTTACCGCAACCTGTCGGAATTGCGCCGCCGTATCGCGCCGGTATTGCTGCGCCGCGACCGCAGCCTGGTCAGTGATCAGTTGCCGGATCGTACCGAAGTGACCTTGGATATCCCGATGACCGAAGCGCAGTGGGGCTTGCACGACGACGCGCTGCAAGCCGCCGGCCAGTTGGCTCAAATCGCCAAGCGCCGGCCGCTGACGCCCAGCGAACATAACCGGATGCTGGCTGCGCTGCAACAGGCGCGAATGGCCTGCAATGCGGCCGGTCTGGTCGATAAGGAAACCCAAGGTTCGCCCAAGCTCGAGGAACTGGCGCGCTTGCTGGAAGAATTGTGTCTGCAAAGCAACCGCAAGGCCGTGGTGTTTTCGCAATGGGCGTTGATGACCGAAATGGTCGAAACCGTGGTGCGCGGCATGGGCCTGGGCTGTGTGCGTTTGCACGGCGGCGTGCCCAGCTATAAACGCGGCGAACTGATGGAACGCTTCCAAACCGACGATGCCTTGCAGGTTTTCATCTCCACCGATGCCGGCGGCACCGGTTTGAATCTGCAAGCGGCCACGGTGTTGATCAATTTGGACATGCCGTGGAATCCGGCGATCCTGGATCAGCGCATCGCCCGTATTCATCGGCTGGGCCAAAAACACAAGGTACAGATTTTTATATTATTGGCCGAAGATTCCTACGAACAGCGCGT
>JAJRDU010000180.1 GCA_028748685.1 Methylococcaceae bacterium | reverse complement strand
CTACTCAGCCGCTATGGTAGACGCGATTACAATGCACCCTTCCAACATCGTGACACGCAATTTTGGACACTAGGGCCTCATATTGAATGGGAAATAAACCCCGATGCGGAACTCTTATTGGGTTATCACTATGAGCTAGGGGATTCTGCGGACCACAAAGCCATATATTTTCAAGACGACACTTCTTATGAGAACCACTACGTTTCGGCGGAATTGAAACTGGAGTTAATGGATCGGTTAAGCGCCATTTTCATAGTGGATTATGAGAAAAAGTTTTTTACTAGTGATCATATCTATGATGAGCATCACGGCGCTTCCGAAGATCTATACCAGGGCGAAATTGAGCTTCATTATGCCGTAGATAAATCCACCGCCGTTAAGATAGGCTGGCAACATGGCAGCCGAAAATTATCTACGGAGGAACAGCATATCGTGAATAACAACATTTGGATTGGGGCTCAGTATGCGTTCTAAAGCGGTTGAAAATTGTTCAAATTAGGCATGGTTATCTTCCTTTTCGCTCTCGGGCCGTGACTTTTTCCTTAATTTTTTTGTTGATTCAGGTTTCATGGTTTTCTAGGAATCATGCTGTACCATTTAGGCGGCTTAGTTAATGTGTTAGATATTTCTGCGGGCAATCTTGCCGGGCGAATTATTTATCGAGTTAGACTCAAGGATGTGTCGTTACGGTGGGATTAAATAAAAAATATAGGTGCTTCCGGGATTCAAAACCTTTTCTTTCCTGCCGGTTTTAATGATGTTGCTTTATATGTTGCCCGCATGTTCCTAGGCACCCAGCCCGCGAAATGCGGGCCAGAAAAACTATCGGAAGTTGAACGTACTGTTAATGAAATAAGCCCAGTCCTTTAGGCTGATGTGTCATTGGACGAGGCGCGGTGTTGCGTATTGTTTGGGCTTGATGTGCTTCTTAGTTCGTCATATGGCCCGCTATGGGTGCTCTTTTTGGTCTTTGGAGCTTGTTTCGGTGTGTGGTAATGACCTCAATTATTGACAAGCAATCTTGAAATACTAATTGATAAAAGTGATAAGAAATGACAATTTTAAGCATATTGCTCTGGCTGCCCGCCCTAGGCGCGTTATCGCTGATACCCGTTTCCGCGAACAATACTCGCGTGATCAGAACGCTGAGCAATCTGTTTACCACCGGCGCCTTGTTAATGGCCTGTTGGCTGACGGTTTCATTCGATGCCAGTAACACGGCAGTGCAGTTTAGCGAAATTTATCCTCTCAATCCTAAACTAGGCAGCGCTTATGCGCTGGGTGTCGATGGTTTGGCTATTCCGATGCTATTGCTGGCCACCTTGCTAACATGTATCGCCCTGCTGGCCTCCTTTTCGGTGAGCGAAGGTATTAAGGGCTATCACATCGCCATCTTACTACTCGAATTCGGCATGCTCGGTGTGTTTCTGGCTCAGGACTGGGCGCTGTTCTACATCTTCTGGGAAGTGACGCTGATACCGCTGTACTTTCTTATTGACCGTTGGGGGGGTAAGCGTCGTCATGCCGCCAGCCTGAATTTTGTGCTTTACACCATGGGTGGCTCGGTGTTCATGCTGCTCAGTCTGCTGGCGATTAGTCAGTATGACCTTGAACATCAAGGTTCGCTGATGGTTTCGATGGGGCAGGCGGCACAAAATATGCCAGTGATTGAGCAAGTATTGGTGCTACTGGGTTTCGTTGTCGGCTTTGGAGTGAAAATGCCGATATTTCCTCTACATGGTTGGTTGCCGTTGGCTCATGTCGAGGCGCCTAGCCCGGTCAGCATTTTGCTGTCCGGTATCCTGCTGAAAATGGGGGCCTATGGTTTGCTGAGAGCGGTGGTCATGTTGCCGGTCGCCGCGCAAGTGATTCAGCCATTATTGGTGTTTCTGGCCTTATTTGGGATGTTGTACGGCGGTCTATTAGCCTGGCGACAGAGTGACTTGAAGGCCATGGTGGCTTATTCCTCGTTGAGCCACATGGGGGTGGTGCTTCTAGGGATTGCATCGCTCAACCCAACCGGTTTTATTGGGGCAATATTGCAAATGACGGCTCATGGCCTGATTGCCGGAGCGATGTTTCTGTTGGTCGGCCTGCTGTACGAGCGTACCCATACCCGAAATATTCAGGACTATAGTTCGCTGGCTCAGGTGATGCCGCGCTTCGCCATTTTGACCGCGCTGACCTTGTTAGCAGCGATGGGACTGCCCGGGTCGGTCGGATTTGTCGCCGAACTTCACACCCTGATTGGCGGCTTTCAGCAATGGGGTGGCTTAATGGTGTTCTTCAGTCTCAGTATCCTGATTAGTGCTGCTTACGCGATGCGCACCATAGGCCTGTTGTTCACTGGCCCCGTCAAACCGCAAATGCAGCATATTGCCGATCTTAGGCCGGTAGAGCTGTTAGCGTCGGGGGTATTGGTTGGCGGCATTGTGATGTTCGGCTTTTTGCCTGGGCCGTTGATCGAGTTGTCAACGGCAACGGTCGGCAGAATGTTTGTGCTTATTGGGGAGAGGTTGCCAGCATGGTTCTAAATGTAGTCGGTAACTTTAGCGATGCGATGTTTATACAACGCACTCGGCTGGCGAGACACTGGTCGATCGAATCAAACGGCTTTCGGACCGCCTTCGTGGGCGCTGACCCGATTAAATTAAATGTCGCCGTGGCGCCGGAATTTCTTTGAAGACTTTGGGCCATTTTAAGAAATTAATCTATACGAATCTACCGGATCAATCATGACTACACGTTCATTCAACGAGTCGCAGCGCCAACTTATCCAGGAGGCTATCCATCATTTGGAACATGTGCTGCCGGGACAGGCGCCGATACACGCCTTCGTGCATCACAATACGCTGCATGGCTTTCAGTATCTGTGTTTCGAACAGGCATTGTCCGAGTTTTCGGCGCTGACCGGCATAGACTGTTATGCGTCCGGCCAGCAGTTTCGCGAATTTTATCGACAAGGACGGATCAGCGACGATGATATTGACGCGTCGCTGATACAGGAATTTGGAACCGAGTCGGCGACGGGTTGTTGTGTGGGTGACAAGGTTTTGACTCACCGGCAACTTTGTCGTTTGGCGCTCGTGTCCGATCTACAGGCTGTTACGCCTGCCCAATTGCGCTGGCAAGTGGAAGAGCTCGGACTATTGGATACCGTCCAATCCAACGGCGAAACGCTACGCGATTTGTGGTGCGCGGTGTTGAATAAACTGGAATTGCAGATGCCTGACCTTCATCCGGAAGATTTGCTCGATTTGTCCGAAGAGCAAGCGGAAAGCTGGATTGATGACAGTGGCGCCGCTACGGTGCACCAACAAATGCAGCAACAAACGACCATGACAATCGATCAGTTTTTCAACCAGGTTGGCAACAGGGCAACCCTGCGTACCCTGTTGCAGGCCTTGACCGGCACAGACATTCTGGACAAAGTACGTCCACAGTTGCTGCGCTTATGCGCCTCGTTGCTCGATGAAGGTATAGCAGCCTGGCGCATTCCGCGGCGCCAGGAGCTGGGTTTGTATCGGGCTTGGCGGCATAGTCTCGTTTTTGATGCTCAGCCATTTTTTCAGGAACTAGGCGATTGGAAAACCGTCACCGATGCGCTCCCGGCGGATGCGGTCGAGGCAATTATTCAACAACTTGAGGCGCTAGGCATTCCGATCGAACGTTGGTCGAGCTACCTGCAGCGCTTAGCGCTGGAACTACCCGGTTGGTCGGGCATGATCAACTGGCGACAAACTCATCCGGCTTATCACGCCGATGATGCCACCCAACCGCTGTTGGCCGATTATCTGGCGATTCGTCTGATACTGGATAGGCTTTATGCGCAACCGCTTTGCCGTAAACGATGGCGTTGCGATGCTCGTTATGACAAGTTGCAGGCGTATTTTCAGAGAAATCAGGCGGAGTTTGTCGTCAGACAGGCATTGTTTCAGGGCGAATTGCCGGAACATCTGACGCAGGCTGGACATGTTTTGCTGGCCGATTCCAGGCGCCAACCTAGGGCCTGGCGAATCCTGGCCGAACGCATCTGGACCTGGCGGCATAGTCCGATGGTTAGGGTTAACGGGCTTAGTGTATACAATCAAGGTTGGCGGCTATTCCGAGCCTGCCAGGAATTGAAACTCGATGCCTTCGAGGTACAGGCTTTAACTCAATCCCAGTTGCTCGAATGGCTGGATGTTATCGATAGTTTTACCGAGCAACAGCGCGGTAATGTCTGGTTGATTGCATATGAACGCCATTACCAACAAGATTTGCTGCAAGCCTTGCATGCCAATCATAACCGGGGGCGATGGGCACGGCGCGATCAGCGGCCGCAAGCGCAAATTGTGTTCTGCATGGACGATAGAGAGGAGGGTATACGTCGGCATCTTGAGGAATTCAATCCGCGGGTCGAAACCCTGGGGGCCGCCGGATTCTTCGGCGTGCCGATGAATTATCAAGGTCTGGACGATATTAAGCCTGCAGCCCTGTGTCCGGTGGGGGTGACTCCGGCCCAAAATGTCAGGGAACACGGTCTTGCCGGACAGGAGCCCCAACTTCATCGCCATCGGCGAGGCGTTAAATTCACGCAGCGTATCGCCGATCTGCTGAATCACGGTTTGCGGCGTGATGCACTGTTGGCTTATCCATTGATTTGCGCCATCGCTCCACTGACCTTGGCAGGTTTGCTGGCGAAAAGCTTTTTCCCAAAAGCGCTGCAAAGGATGTTGGTCAAGGCGGCGAGTCTCCTTGTCCCGGTGTTGGATACGCGCTTGCATTTCACGGCAGATGGCAGCGCCTCATTGCCGACTCCGCAACAACCGCGACTGGGTTTTTCCGATCTGGAACAGGCCGAGCGCGTCGCCGCGTTTTTGCGCAACACGGGTCTTACCTACGGCTTTGCCGAACTGGTGGTGCTGATGGGGCACGGCTCGATGAGCCAGAACAATCCTCATCTGGCCGCTTATGACTGCGGAGCTTGTAGTGGTCGTCACGGCGGGCCGAATGCCCGCTTGTTCGCCGCGATGGCGAACCGACAGCAGGTTCGTCAACTCCTGGCGGAGCGCGGCATCGTCGTTCCCGACGATACTTGGTTCGTCGGCGCGGAACACAACACTTGCGACGAAAATATCACTTGGTATGACATCGATGCGGTGCCGGCTTCCCGGCAGGTCAAATTACAACGTTTTCAGCGGGACATGCAACATGCTCAGCGCATGTCGGCCCACGAACGCTGTAGGCGCTTAGCATCGGCTCCTCGGCAGCCGACACCGCATCTGGCATGGCGGCATTTTCTTCAGCGTGCCACCGATTTTTCACAGGCGCGTCCGGAGCTTGGTCACGCCACCAACGCTTCAGCCTTAATCGGGCGGCGTTCGCAGACCCAGGGCGCATTCTTCGATCGCCGTATGTTCCTGATCTCATACGATCCGACCCAAGACCCGGATGGTAAGGTGCTGGAAGGCATTTTGCTGGCCGTTGGTCCGGTCGGTGCCGGAATCAATCTGGAATATTATTTTTCCACGGTCAACAACGAACGACTGGGCTGCGGCACGAAAGTGCCGCACAACCTGACCGGGTTTTTCGGTGTGATGGAAGGGGCGAGCAGCGACTTGCGTACCGGTCTGCCACGGCAGATGATCGAGATTCACGAAGCGATGCGTTTGCAGATCGTTGTAGAAGCCAAGACGGCTGTTTTGGAGCAAATTTATGCTCGCCAAGAAAGTCTGCGGGAACTGATCGGCGGCGGTTGGGTACATCTGAGCGCCAAAGATCCCGATAGCGGCGAGATAAGTATATTTCGGCGTGGGCTGGGCTTCGTTTCTTGGCGGCCGCTTGATGTTCAACTGCCGTTGCGGAACGATTCGCCGGATTGTTATCGCGATGAAACACAACCGGTCGTGCCGATGTTGATTAAGCAGCCTGTTTGGGCGGAGGCTTGGTGACTATGGCGATCTGGACGATTCTAATTCCGTTGTTACCCTTGCTTGCCGCGATGCTGATCGGTGGCCTGAATTTTTTTAAAATCCTTGATGGTGAAGCTGGCGAAAAATACACCGCGCGGATCGCGTTGACGGCCATAGGTTTTTCGGCCGCAGTAGGTCTTGGATTGCTGGGAGCCAATTGGTTTGCAGGGATGGACGAAGCATACAGTTACGGTAACTGGCTAAGCTGTGGCGGTTTAGCCGTCGATTTTAAGTTAATGACGAGCGGTTTCAATTTGACACTGGCTAGTTTGTTTACGCTGCTATTGTTGATCGTGATGCGCTTCTCGGTGAACTACATGCATCGTGAGGCAGGCTTTCATCGCTTCTTTTTCATCTTGAATCTATTTGCAGCTGCGATGTTGCTGCTGGTGTTGTCCGCAAATGCGGTGTTCACCTTCATGGGATGGGAAGTTGCTGGCGTGTGTTCTTACTGGCTGATTGCCTATGTTTATGACAGGCCCGTGGCTGCTCAAAATGCCACTCGTGCCTTTGTCACAAATCGGGTTGGTGATGGCGGCTTTATTCTTGCAATTAGCATGGCTTTATTCTGGTTGGGAAGTGCTGACTGGCAGGTTATCAACACCGGGGCCGCCGACTTGACTCAAATGGACGCGACTTTGCTGGCACTAGGTTTTGCGTTAGCGGCGTTCGCCAAGTCGGCGCAGTTTCCTTTTACGCCTTGGTTGGCGAGGGCGGTGGAGGGGCCAACGCCCTCCAGCGCGGTGTTTTATGGCGGAGTCATGACGCATGCCGGCGTGTTTTTGATCATTCAATCGCGCCCGCTATTTGAGCAGGCACCGTTGGCGATGCTAGTGCTGGCCTTGGTTGGCGCACTGACCGCGTTCTGCAGTTATTGGGTAGGTTTGACTCAGACCGATATCAAAAGCTCGCAGATTTTTGCCACGTCGGCACAACTGGGCCTGATGTTCGTCGAATGCGGGTTGGATTTCTGGAACTTGGCGGCCTGGCATCTGTGTGCACATGCCGTTGTTCGTAGCTATTTACTGTTGATCGCGCCGTCGATTCTTTACAACACTCAGGGGCGGCCAACCAAATCCATCTCACCTACGTTTGCCAATTTTCGTTGGGTGTTCATGGCTTCATTGCAACGTGGTTGGCTGGAACCGGCCTTGGATTGGGCGCTGGTCAAACCGATTCAGCAATTGGCCAAGGACATGCGCTATTTCGATGAGCACATCGTCGATTCGGCCTTAGGCGCACCGGCGCCGGCCATCAAGGCAATTGCCTCGTTGGCACAATGGGAAGAGCAAAAAATGGGCGCTAACTTGATCAGCGAAGAAGACCGCTTCGCGCTAGGCAGCGGTCTGGCGGGGAAGTTGGCTGAGTGGGTGGCCGCCTTACTGCACTGGTTTGAATTTCGCTTTATTCTTCGTGGCGTGGGTCGCGATTCGATCCGCTTAGGTCGCCACCTTGGCCGCGCAGCCATCCGTTTTGAGCGCCTGTTATTAAACCCCAGCTATTTGGCGCTGTTCGTTTTGATCACACTTGTGGTGGCGCGGGGATACCCATGATGACCAATATTGTTTATTGGCAGGCTGCGGCCGAGTTGCCAATTTTAACTGTCCTGACGTTGCTGCCCTTGTTGACCGCCGCGGCGGTGTTGATCTGCAAGTGGACCAGTAGCCTGCGACTGGCGTTTATCGGCGCTTTGCTGAATGTCTCGCTCAGCCTTTATTTGCTGTGGGTGTTCAACTCGGAAGCGCCCGGCATTCATCTGGCCGAAAGTGCCGATTTTCTCGGGCTGAGTTACCGGGTCGGCGTGGATGGTACCAACGTCCTGTTTATTCCATTGACCGCGATTTTGGGGTTGTTGGCATTGGTCTATACCCTGATTACCCATCACCGAAATGATCGTGTATTCATCGCCTGTCTCCTGGTTTATCAAGGCATCTTGATCGGGGCTTTCGCGGCACTGAATTCCTTGCAGTTCTGGTTCTGGTGTCTACTGGAACTGGTGCCGGTGGTTTTGCTGACGGTTTCCTCCGGTAATAGCAATCTGCGGACACAGGCAGTGAAAACGTTGTTGCAATACTGGCTTTTTGGGTTGTCTATGATGCTAGCCGGTTTTTTTCTTCTGAGTTTCGGACTGGCGCAAAATGGCATGGCGCTGAGTTTTGACTGGCTGGCGCTGAAACACCACAATCTGGCTATCCCGAACGAAGCGCTGATTTTTATTCTGCTATTTTTCGGGTTCGCGGTGCGCATGCCATTGTTTCCGTTTCATGCCTGGTTGCCGGTGCTGTGCGAACATGGTACTGCCGCGAGCGCGGCAATATTCCTGCTTGGCCTGAAGTTGGGGATTTATGCGCTGATTCGGTTTATTTTGCCACTGTTGCCTGGCGCCGTTGAGCAATGGATGGATTTCGCGGTAGCTCTGGGACTGATCGGTATTTTTTACGGTGCCTTGATGGCTCTGATGCAGATCAATATGCGGCGGATGCTGGCGTTTGCGGTGATTAGCCACACCGGTATGTTGGTAATCGGAGGATTTTCGTCCAACGACTTTGCGCTGGAAGGCAGCATCTTGTTATCGATGGCCTACGGTTTGGCGATGGCTGGCATGCTGTTCAGCATAGGTCTTATTTACGAACGTACCCGTACCTCGTTCTTTCCGCGTTTGGGGGGGCTGTTTGAGACCAACACCGCCATTGCCTTGCTGTTTCTGATTTCGGCATTGAGCACTATGGTGATGCCTGGCACTCCTGGTTTCGACGCTGCGCATCTGTTGATTGAGGGTGCTGTCGAGAGACAAGGCTGGCTGACTGCGATAGCTATTCTAATGGGTAACGTGCTGGCTGCAGCTTTTCTGCTTTGGGCGTTTCAACGCTTGTTTATCGCTCATCCCAGACGCAAGGTACTGTCCTATAACCGTAGCCATCATTCAATGACCAATGAGCGCATCATAGCGGTGACGATCTGTGGTCTACTGATAGGCACCGGTTTTTACACCACGCCATGGCTGAAATTCATAGATCAGGAAGTTAGCGAGACTGGCGAGCATTACCCCCAAAACCATCACAATCATCATATGGATGTCCCGCCTCATGAATGACAGTTTTCCGCTTTTATCGATGTGCCTGGTTTGGCCGATATTCGGCGCACTAGCGTTGATCTTTGTCCGTGATCGGTATCTGGCCAAGTGCGTTGCATTGTTGGTCGCCGGATCGGAGCTATTGCTAAGCATTTTTGTGCTTGCAGGTTTTGAATCCGATCGTGAAGGGTTTCAATTGCTGGAAGATCACCCTTGGATACCTAATCTGAACATCCATTATCAGCTCGGTGTCGACGGCATATCGATTCTGTTTCTGCCGATGACAGCATTAGTCACTTTGATGACTGTACTCGCCGGATGGAATACGGTGCAACGCTTAAGTCGTTTTTATCTGGCGCTGATACTGGTGTTGGAAAGTGTCACTATCGGCGTGTTTACCGCTCTGGACATGGTGCTATTTTTCCTGTTTTGGGAGCTGACCTTGCCTCCGCTGTTCTTCCTAATCGGTCTGTGGGGGATAGGTGCCGAAAGGCGACATGCGGGGATGAAATACACGTTGTTCATGTTGTTCGGTGGCGTACCGTTGCTGTTTGGGATCATCTTGTTGGCGATAAATCATGCGGAGTATGTCGGCGGCTCGATACACCAGGATCTGGCTTTCAGCCTACCGTTATTATTGGCTACGCCTGTCGCCCATGACTTACAGCCGGTGATTTTTCTGCTGCTGGTGTTGGGGTTTGCGGTCAAGGCGCCCTTGGTACCGTTTCACACATGGTTGCCCTCTGTGGCCATGGAGGCTCCGACGCAAATTGGCGCTTTGCTGCTAGCTTTGAAGCTGGGCGTATACGGCATCGTACGCTTCGCGATACCGCTAACGCCGGCAGCGGCTGTAGAACATCATTGGCTATTAACTATTGTCGGAGCAGTGACCCTGATATACGGGGCGTTGATCGCACTTCGACAGAGCAATCTAAGATCCCTATTAGCCTATTCCAGTATCAGTCACGTCGGTCTGGTCATGATGGGGATAGCCGGTCTTAACCAGCAGGGTATCCAGGGCGCGATCATGCAACTCTTTAATTTTACCATAGTCGCCTCTAGCCTGATGTTAATGGCCGGCATGATACAACAGCGCCTCGACAGTACTGATTGGATTCATCTGGGAGGGCTAGCCAGACCTATGCCACGTCTGACAGCGTTATTTTTTTTGTTCGCACTATCTAGCATGGGCGTACCCGGAACGAACGGTTTTCCAGCGGAATTATTACTCTTACTAGGCGCCTTTAAGGCGAATTCGGCGCTAGCGATGGTCGCGCTGTTTACCGCAGTATTGGCCGCGGCCTATATGTTGGGTTTTATAAAACGCGCTTTTTTCGGTCCGCTTGTACGCGACGCCGTCATTCGGGCACAGGATCTAAGGTCTCGCGAATTGCTTTTACTGATGCTACCGGCCGTGTTGGTGTTGGTGCTGGGCTTATACCCGCAATGGACTATGTCTCGTCAGGAACCGACGTTGCGGGCTTGGCTGCAACGCTTGGATCAGGCTGCAATGCCATTCACCGATTCTCCATCCAAGGTGATCGAAAAACCAAGCGATAGCGGAGAGGTTAAGTGACAGCGAGAGCTGGAACAAAGGACAAGCAGAATAATGAATTGGCATGTGGTTTCGATTCGATGCCTCATGCGATTTAAGATTGGCTTTATTTCCACGGTAGGGTTTGAACAAACCCAAGCAAATTTTAGTTACAACGTATCAAATTATTCAATTAAGGAGGAATAAGATGCAAACACCTGAGAAATTAATCCTGGAAAACCGGGCATGGTCGGAAGAAATGAACAGGAAAGATCCGGAATATTTCAGCCGAAAGGCATTGGTAACAAAACCCGAATTTTTGTGGGTAGGCTGTGCCGATAGTGGGGTGCCCGCGGAAACCGTAGTCAATGCCCAACCTGGCGAAATTTTCGAGCATCGCAATCTCGCCAATCAAGTGATCATGTCCAACTTTAATTGCCTGAGTGTATTGCAATACGCAATTGCGGTGTTGAAGGTCAAACATGTCATCGTTTGCGGCCATTATGGTTGCGGTGGGGTCAAGGCGGCATTACAGCCGCAGAGCTCGAAGTTGGTGTTAGCCAACAAATGGTTGCTACACATCAAGGACGTTTATCGGTTGCATCAGGAAGAATTGGAGGCCATAGACCCGGCGGAAAAAGTTGATCGTTTGGTAGAGTTGAACGTCGTCGAACAGGTTTACCGCCTGGCTCATACCTCGATCATACAATCGGTCTGGAAACATGGGCATAAGCCAACGCTGCACGGCTGGATTTACGATACCCAGGACGGGCTAATCAGAGAACTGATTAAACTCGATCACAACACCCGGATTCATCCGATTTATCAATACACCGATTGATCTTTTCATCTTCATAATTCAACAATCAACAATGAAATCTCAAGTACTTTTTTATTTAACCAATCTGCGCCGAGACTTGCCGGCCAGTGTTGTGGTTTTTCTGGTTGCCTTGCCCATGTGTCTGGGTATCGCATTGGCTTCCGGCGCGCCGCTGTTTTCCGGTGTCATTGCCGGCATTATAGGCGGGCTCGTAGTGGCCTGGGGCAGCGGCTCGCATCTTAGCGTCTCCGGACCTGCCGCCGGATTAACGGTAATCGTATTCGAAGCCATCAAAGACCTCGGCAGCTTTAGCGTGTTTTTACTGAGTCTGGTGGTCGCCGGCGTTTTGCAGATGGTGCTTGGCTTCCTGAAGGCTGGCCTGATAGGCGCGTTTTTCCCGGCCACGGTGATCAAAGGCATGTTGGCTGCGATAGGCTTGATTTTGATCATCAAGCAAACGCCTCATGCCACCGGCTATGATGCCAGTTTTGCGGGCGACGAAAGTTATATGCATGAGAGCGCCAAGTCGAGTTTTTTCGGTTTGCGTGACGCATTGGAAGGTGTTTCACCCGGCGCGACCCTGGTCAGCGGCGCGGCTTTGCTGATTTTGATCGTTTGGGAAACCGGCTTTATTAAGCGCTTTCGTTTGCTGGAAATGATACCGGGTCCGCTGTTGGCAGTGGTCTGGGGCGTGGCCTACAACAGTTGGGCATTAACGCATGCCCCTGAGTGGGCAATCGAACCGCAGCATCTGGTTTCGCTACCGGAATTGGGTTCTGCTTCCAGTTTCCTCGCGCAGCTGTGTTGGCCGGATTTCAGTTATTTCAATAACCCCAAGGTCTATAGCGTTGCCGTGACGCTGGCGATCATCGCCAGCCTGGAAACGCTGCTAAGCATTGAGGCCGTCGATAAGCTGGACCCGCATAAACGCATCGCACCCACCAACCGCGAACTCAAGGCTCAGGGCTTAGGCAATATTATTAGTGGCCTGATAGGCGGCTTGCCGATTACCGCCGTCATCGTCCGCAGTTCAGCCAACATCAATGCTGGCGGTCATACGCGGATGTCCGCCTTCTTTCACGGTATTTTGTTGATGATCAGCGTGTTGTTTTTTGCCAATTATCTCAACATGATACCGCTGGCCTGTTTGGCGGCGATTCTGCTGCAAACCGGCTACAAACTGGCGAAACCTAAGTTGTTTGCAGAGATTTATCGCAAAGGCTGGAATCAGTTTTTACCGTTTACGATCACCGTTGTGGCGATTCTGTTCACGGATTTGCTGGAAGGTATCGTAATAGGCATTGCAATCGGTATTTTTTTCGTATTGCGCGCCAATTTCCACGAAGCCATCACCTTGACGCAACACGGCTCGCATTATCTGCTGCGCCTGCACAAAGACGTTTCCTTCCTCAATAAAGCCTTGTTGCGCAAGCATCTAACTGCCATATCCGACGACAGTGAATTACTAATCGACGGTAACAAGGCATTATTCATCGATCAGGACATCCTGGAAACCATTGCCGACTTTTTGTTGGCGGCGCAGGATCGCAATATCCACGTCGGGCTGCAAGGTTTCAGCGTTGATGGCGTTGCGCCGTCAACCGGACATTAGTGTCTCTCAGCTCATATGGACAAAAAACCGCGCTGCAAAGCCGGTGGCATCGGAGCAGTCGGGGATGGGGAGGCCGCGGTAACATTGCCGATTGCGCCGCAGGCGAACGCTTGCGGCCCATGATTGCGAGGTAGCGAGCTTGTTGCGGCGCTAAATCGTCAATTGACCGAACTGCAACAAGCTGGCAACCAGAAGACGGAAAGCAACTGACTGTCATTAAGGCAGTCGAAGCCCAGAGCCTGCTAGATAGTTAGGGACTTTCGGTAGGAGTCAATATCGTCCATGCCGGAATACAAACAAATCTCCGCCAAAACAAAACTTGCGCGTTCGGAGCTTTGAGAACCGAAACAGCGCCGTCAAATACACCCCGTTAATAAGGCCAAACCCAACTGTCGACTTCCGGCAGATCGGTGCCGTATTCATAGGCGTAATGGCGGCAGACGATCTGCATGTCGCGCATTTTTTCCTTCACATGCGCTCCCGCCACCCGTAGCACGGGAATTCGATCGATCGCATCGATCACCAGGCTGAAACGGTCGATTTCGTTCTGAATCGCCAGTTCCAGCGGTGTGTTGATGCTACCTTTTTCCTTGTAGCCGCGCACATGCAAATTCTTATGATTGTTGCGGCGGTAAGCCAGGCGGTGAATCAGCCAAGGATAACCGTGGAAGTTGAACAGGATCGGCTTGTCCAGCGTGAACAGGCTGTCGAAATCCTTGTCGGACAGGCCGTGCGGATGTTCCGAAGCCGGCGTCAGCTTGTAGAGATCGACGACATTCACGAACCTGACTTTCAGCGCCGGGAAATGTTCGCGCAGGATGACTACGGCGGCCAGGGCTTCCTTGGTGGGGATGTCGCCGGCGCAGGCCATGACCAGGTCGGGCTCGGAACCGTTGTCGCTACTGGCCCATTCCCATATGCCTATGCCCTTGGTGCAATGTTTGATTGCCGCGTCCATGTCCAGATACTGTAAATGTTTCTGCTTGTCGCAAACGATGACGTTGATGTAATTCGTGCTTTGCAGGCAGTGATCGCTGACGGCCAGCAGGGTGTTGACGTCCGGCGGCAGATAGATGCGAGTCACATCCGGGCTCTTGTTGACCACCACGTCCAGAAAGCCGGGGTCTTGGTGGGTAAAGCCGTTGTGGTCCTGGCGCCAGACCGTCGAGGTAATCAGCAGGTTTAGCGAGGAAATCGGCGCCCGCCACGGCACGGCTTTCGACATCGCCAGCCATTTGGCGTGCTGGTTGAACATCGAATCGATCACATGCACGAAGGCTTCGTAAGTGGAAAAGAAACCGTGGCGGCCGGTCAGCAGATAACCTTCCAGCCAGCCTTCCAGCGTGTGTTCGGACAACATTTCCATGACCCTCCCATCCGGCGACAGCTCGCCGCCGTCGGCGTCTTCCGGCAGGTAATCCGCCAACCAGGTTTTCTTGCTGGCCTGGTAAATATCATCGAGCTTGTTGGAGCTGTTCTCGTCCGGGCCGAAAACCCGAAAATTCTGCATGTTGTCTTGCATGATGTCGCGCAGAAACTTGCCCAGCGGCCGGGTGTTTTCGGCGCTAATAGTGCCAGGTTTGGCGACTTCGATATGATAATCGCGGAAATCCGGCATCCGCAAGGCCTTGCGCAAGCGGCCGCCGTTGGCATGCAGGTTGGCGCTCATCCGGCGTTGGCCCTTGGGGGCCAAGGCTTTCAATTCGGGTAGTAGCCGGCCTTGATCATCGAACAATTCATCGAGCTTGTAGCTGCGCAGCCAGATTTCCAGCTGCGCCAAGTGGGCGGGGTTTTCGCGCACGCCGGCTAGTGGCACCTGATGGGCGCGCCAGAAAGCTTCCACCTTGTGGCCGTCGACTGCTTTCGGGCCGGTCCAACCCTTGGGCGAACGCAAAACTATCATGGGCCAGCGCGGACGAATCGGCTGGCCGCTACCGCGCGCTTCGTTCTGGATACGGCGGATTTCCAGCACGCATTCTTCCATCACCGTAGCCATCTTGCCGTGCATATCCATGGGTTCCGTGCCTTCCACGAAATAAGGCGTCCAACCATAGCCCTGGAACAGATTTTCCAGTTCCTCATGGCTGATGCGCGACAGCAGGGTGGGGTTGTTGATCTTGTAACCGTTGAGGTGAAGGATGGGGAGCACCGCGCCGTCGCGGATAGGGTTGAGGAATTTGTTTGAATGCCAGGAGGTCGCCAAGGGCGCGGTTTCCGATTCACCGTCGCCGACTACCACCGCGACCAATAAATCCGGATTGTCATAAGCGGCGCCGAAGGCGTGGCTTATGCTGTAACCCAGTTCGCCGCCTTCGTGGATAGAGCCTGGCGTCTCGGGGGTGCAATGGCTGCCGATGCCGCCGGGAAAAGAGAATTCCTTGAAGAAGTTGAGCATGCCTTCTTCGTCCTCGCCCTTGTTGGGATAGATTTCGCTGTAGGTGCCTTCCAGATAAACCGGCGCCAGCACGCCAGGCGCGCCGTGGCCGGGGCCGGCCAGGAAAATCGCGTTGAGATCGTACTTGTTGATCAAGCGGTTGATATGAATATAACTGAAGCTTAGTCCTGGGCTGGCGCCCCAGTGGCCCAGCAAACGGCGCTTGATATGTTCGGCCTTGAGTGGTTCCCTGAGCAGCGGGTTTTCCCGCAGATAGATCATGCCGGCGGCGAGATAATTGCAGGCTCGCCAGTAGGCATTGATTTTTTCCAGTTCGTCGGCTGAAGGTGTGTTATCGGTCATGGCCATTGTCCTGCTGTTGTAGGGTTAAAAACGGTCGATGGGCGAACGCTAGCCGAATGGCTGTACTCTTATGTTTGGTCGTGCTGTGTCAGAAATTCGCCAAGCAACATATCCACTTCCTGAATATGCCTTAGTACCCAGTCGCTGACAAAGGTATCGATGTCGGCGGGGTTCCAGCGATTTTCCTGTATGGTTTTGCTGATTTCGATCAGCCTGTTCAGCATTAGGTTGTGGTTCTCCACGTGAACCGGATAGCAAGGGTAGCGATGCAGTTTCATCAGGCTTTCCTCGGCCTGGAAATGCTCGCGGATATGCTGGCAGAACAGCATGACCAGGCGGGTCAGCTCATCGGTACCGGTGGCTTCGACAATCTGGTTGGCCAGATCGAAAAGGTGTTGGTGTTGGGTATCGACCGCCACATTGCCTATTTTGAAATGATCCTGCCAGGTAAACATATCCATGATCGAAACTCCACGCTGTTGAGATGATAAGACTTCGCTGGCTTAAATATCCACGGTTTGCCTAGCCGAGTGGGCTTGAAAATAAACGTTGAATGCGGCATCTTCTTCGAGAATATGGCTGATCCACTCATGCACGAATTTCAGCACGTCTTGCTGTTGCCAGTCATGCTTGTTGATTTTGTCGCTGACATCGACCAGTTTGTCCAGCATGAGATCATGGGCCTTAACATGCTTTTGATAATCGGGATAGCCATGTTCTTTCATAAAGGCTTCCTCGTACTGGAAGTGTTCCCTAACATGTTGGTACAGGCGCATCGCGTTTTCGGCCAGATCGGCCTGAGTTTTCGATTGTACCAGTTGATTGGCCAAATCAAACATCTGCTGATGTTGCTGGTCTACAATCTGGTTACCGATACGATAATGATTTTGCCATATAAATTTGCTCATGGTTATTCCTATGGTTCCATGCCAAGGCCGCTTAAGGAAACTCTGGTTAAGTCCTTCGACAGGCTCGGGACGAACGGTAAGTGGCTGATTCCGTTCGTGGTGAGCTTGTCGAACCATGAACGGAATCAACTTGTTCAGAGTTTCCTAATTGTTGAATTTCAAAGTCTCCAGGTCAAGCATAATCGTCTTTCGGGGAGTGGTTATTGGCGTCTGGCGAATCGATACTGTTTCCGGTTACGGTCGAGCGGCCACTATCCACCCAGAACCGGAATGCCCAGCGGCTGGCAATCATCAGCAAGGGAAAGGCGAACGCTACTATCCATAGCAGCGTAGACAGGGTGTTATGGCTGGCGCTGGCGTCCCAGATGGTCAGCGAGCTGTTCAGCGAGCGATTGGAGGGCAGCAGAAACGGGAATAGCGAAACTGCCGCAGTCAAGACGGCCATGATCACCGTGGTAATGGCGGCAATAAAAGCCCAGTAATCGCGATTCAGTTTCGTTAGGTACAGCGTCGCGCCGGCGCCGACGAAAGCCAAAATCGGCACGGCCCACAAGCCGGGCTGATGTTCGTAATTATCCAGCCACAAACCTTCGCTACGCTTGGCGAATTTGTTCAGCGGATTGGTCACGCCATTGGGAAAAATTTCCGAGGTGACATGATAGCCTTCCAGGCGGGTGATCCATAAACCGGCCAGCGCGAACAGGATCAGAAATGCCGCACCAGCCTTATACACCAGGGTTTTGTCGTGACTATATATTTCGCCATGGCATTTCAGTTGCTGATAGGCCGCGCCGTACAGCAGCAATAATGACAGGCTAACCGCTGCAATCAGCAGGGTAAAGGGATTGAACAGGCCCCAAAAATCACCCAGGAAAAAAATCCGCATGTCGCTATCGAGATGAAAAGGCACGCCTTTTAGTAGATTGCCGCAGAGTATGCCTAGCAATGATGCTAGCAAAAAGCCGCTGACAGCCAAGACTTTGTCCCAGTTTTGCCGCCAGAGCGGATTCTCGCTAGCGTTTCTAAAGTACAGACCTAATGGCCTAGCCATCCAGGCCAACAGCATCAATAACAACAAGAATTGCAGGCAGGAAAACAACACCGCATAAGCGATAGGCCAGGCGGCGAACGAGAGTGCAATCGCTACGACCAGCCAGGCTTGTAGCCCCAGTGAGGTGGGAGCGATGCTGCCGATCATGGCTTGCCGGTCGGCGTCGGTTTTGGCAAGCAACGGCAGCAGCATGTTTGTACCTATCACCAGGCCGTCGCAAACCACAAAGCCGGTCACTGCCAGCACCAGCAATGCCCAATAAACCAAGCGTAAGGTTTCGTAATCGAAGTTCATTGCACGGCTCCTTGCGCTGGGCTGGATATATGGGGCCGGATAGTCCGCCGGATTAGAAACAGACCTATGAATGCCACTGTGGCGTAGGTAATGGCATAAGCCACCAGGCTAAAGATCAATTCTTTTGCCGACAGCGAGGAAACGCTTAAAAAGGTCGGCAGTGTATCGGCGATCGCCCAAGGTTGTTTGCCGGCTTCGGCTATAAACCAGCCGCCAATGCAGGCTAGCCAGGGCAGCGGCACTCCGTAGAGACAGAGTCTTAACAGCCAGGGTTGCGGCAATTTTTTATCCAGGATGCGCCAGACCGCCAGCAGCAACAGCAGCAGAGTGACGATGCCGCAAGCAATCATGAGGCGGTAGGTCCAGTAAAGCAGCGCCGGCGAGCCGGGGAGAGCGAATTGAGCGGCCAATGCGATCTGTTTGTCGCTGGCATCGGCCGGATGTTCGGTCCAGCGATTCAGCAGTAAGGCGTAGCCGAGATCGGCCTTGCGCCGGTCGAAGTCGGCCAATAATGCCGGGTCCGTGTTGTTATCGCGCAGGTCCTGCAATAAGGCGTAGGCTTTAATGCCGTTGCGGATACGCGCTTCGATCTCCGGTAATAGTGCGCCGAGATCGTCACCGGCCAGGGTGGCAAGTTTGCGGTTCTGTACAGGACTGTCGTGATGCGGCGTGGCATCGCCCAGGCCGCCGACCAGCAGCATGGCTGCCAATCCGAAGGGGGCCGCCAGTTTGTAACTGCTGTGGGCCATTGCGTCCTTAGGGTTTTTGATTAGCAGCCAGGCGCTGATCGCCAATACCGTTGCCGATGCGGTGACGTAACTGGCGGCGATGGTGTGCAAGGCCTTGGCGGCGGCGACCGGATTATTCAGCAGTTGGGTAAAGTCGGTCAGTTCCATGCGGAAGGATTGGTAATTAAACGCGGCGCCGACCGGATTCTGCATCCAGCCGTTGGCGATCAACACCCACAATGCCGAAACGTTGACCGCCAGGGCTATCAGCCAGGTGATCAGCAGGTGTTGCCGCTTGCCGAAGCGTTCCCAGCCGAACAGATAAGGGCCGAACAGCAAGGAGGCCAGAAAAAAAGTGCTGAGTGCCTCGATCGCCAGCGGCAAGGCGAAGATGTCGCCGACATAATGGGAAAAATAAGAGCCGTTCATGCCGAACTGAAATACCAAGGTCAGCCGCGTCGCTACGCCCAGCACGAAATTGATCGCAAACAGGCGACCCCAGAACTGGCAGCCGGCTTTGTAAATGGCTTGGCCGCTCAATACATAGGCCGATTCCATCAATGCCAGCAACACCGATAAACCAAGTGTCAGTGGGACGAATAAAAAATGGAACATGGCGCTTATCGCAAATTGCCAGCGCGATAACTCGACGACAGTTTCGGAAATCATTCCTACCTCATTCGTGATGCGTGAAAAGCCTGCAATTATAGGGAGTCATGGAAATTTGTCATATTTGTGGCCTGATCCAACCCCAATCGGTTGATAGTCGGCCGATATAGCCGTTTGGCTTGATGTCGTGTCGATGGATGGGGGACGTTTGAAGGTTTTCATGGCTCATGCCGAGTCTGGCTTGGCTCGAACGGTTGCCGCACGGATCGACTGTAGATTTTAGGATGAAAAGCCTGCCGAGGGCCTTGTCGCTCTTGAAGTTCTGAATCCCGTGAGGACTTAAGTCAGCAAAGCCGTTTGGCCGGAAACAGACAGCGGAAACGGCTGCCCTTGCCCAGTTGGCTGGTAATTTCCAGTTTGGCATCGTGTCTGACCAGCACATGCTTGACGATTGCCAGCCCCAGGCCGGTGCCGTTGATTTTGCGGTTGCGCTTCACTTCGACCCGGTAAAAACGCTCGGTGATGCGGGGGATGTCGGCGGGTGAAATGCCTTCTCCGAAATCCTCCACGTCCAGGCACACCCCACCGTTCTCGAGTGAATGCCAGCAGACTTTAACGGGTTTGTCGGCGGGCGAATATTTCAGCGCATTGACGACCAGATTGGTGAAGGCGCTGCGCAATTCCTCTTCGTCGCCTTGCAGATGAGCGTCCGTGTTGATGCTGAGTTCGACCCGGCGTTCGTCTTTTTCCAGCAAGTCGCTTTCCTGGCAAATCTGCTTCAGCAGGTCGGGAACCGCGACGGGTTCCGATATTTTGGCCTTGGTTTCCAGGCGCGCCAGCAGCAGCAGGTCATCGATCAGCAATTGCATGCGTTCGGTCTGAGTCGCCATGTTCTCGAAGGAGCGGAAATAGATATTGGGAACGTTATCCATTTCCTGCAGGGTTTCCAGATAGCCTTTCAGTACGGTCAGCGGCGTGCGTAATTCATGCGAGACATTGGCGACAAAGTCGGTACGCATCCGCTCGATGTTCTTGAGATGGGTAATATCCTGAGCAAGCAACAGCCGTAAGCCGGCTCCGTAAGGGACGATGCTGATTTGCAGGATGATGTTTTCGTTGACGGGCGAAGGTATGCTGATTTTTTGCCGATAATCGTTGGATTTTAAATATTGAATGAAGAGCGGGGTGCGGATCAGGTTGGGGATGCGTTGGCCCTTGTCGGTTTTCTTCAAGCCCAGCACCTCTCGGGCCGCCTTGTTGGTCCATTCGATTTCGCCATAGCTACCGAGAACCACCGCCGCATCCGGCAGCGCATCGGTCGAGGTGCGGAACCGATCTATCATGCGGCTGAGTTTCTTCTTGCGCTTTTTTTCGGTTTTTTTGATTTTCCAGATATGGTAGTAAATGTCTCCCCATATCCCTTTCTGTTCGCGTTGATCGCCGAATGCGCCGCGGGCCAGCCAGTGCTCGAGTGCGTTGATGTGCAGGGTTTGCCGGATTAGCAGAAATGTGACGATGACCAGCAGGATCAGCGACAGATGGCCCGTGAAATAACCCAGGGGAAGAGCCAGCGCGAGTAAAGCGATAACGCTATTGATTTCTCTCTGCCAGCGCTGCATCGTAATCAGATGGCCATCGAAAACCGGTAGCCGAAACCACGCACGGTTTGGATCAGTTCTTCGCGATCGTATTCGGCCAGAATTTTACGCAAGCGGCGAATATGGACATCCACGGTGCGTTCTTCGATATAAACGCTGCGGCCCCATACTTGATCGAGCAAATGGGTTCTGCTGTAAACCTTGTCGGGATTGGTCATGAAAAACTGCATCAGCCTAAATTCTGTGGGGCTGACTTCCAGTGTGTGTCCGGCGATGGTCAGCCGATGTTGTTCCGCATCCAGCGTCAGGTCGCCGACGCTGAGTTGGCCGGATTCGCTGAGCTTACCGCTCCTGCGCATCACCGCCTTGATCCGGGCGATTAGTTCCTTGGGCGAAAACGGTTTGGTGATGTAGTCGTCGGCGCCGATTTCCAGGCCGCGAATCTTGTCTTCTTCCTCGCCGCGAGCGGTCAGCAGGATAATCGGCAGATCCTTGTAGCCGGCATCGTTTTTCAGGCGCCTGGCCAGTTCGACTCCGCTGATGCCGGGTAGCATCCAATCCAGCAAAATCATGTCGATCAGGTTTTCCGCCAGCGTCTCTTGCGCCAGTTCGGCGCTGGCAACCGCGATGACGGTCAAGCCGGCCTGTTCAAGCGCCATCACCAGCATTTCCCTGATGGCTTCCTCATCTTCCACGACCAGAATATTCAAGTTCGACATAATCATTTTATGTAAGTCCAATCACCTTGATACTTTAGCAACAACATATTACCGCTTTGTGACAAGATTTACCGATGCGCTATTGCTTGCGTGGGATGTGTTGCCGGTCTATTCATTGAATAGCGAGCGATTAGCGTGTCTAAACTTCTACAAGGCTGCGGGATATGCTTAAAAATAGTGGCCATTCATCGCAAAGTGCGTAGCGATGCTGCCGAAATAGCCGAGCATAATCACCGGCATCCATTTTAAATGAGCGCTAAAGGTATAGATGCCTTTCACCTGTCCCATTAGGCCGACTCCCGCCGCCGAACCGATGGCCAGCAAACTGCCGCCGACGCCGGTGGTCAGCGTGACCAGCAGCCATTGCCCCTGGGATATGTCGGGATGCATGGTCAGCACCGCAAACATGATGGTGCCGTTGTCTATGAAGGCCGATAGCATCCCCACCAGGATATTGGCGATGGTAGGGTCTATGCCGACGTATAGCATATCCGAAGCCATGGTCAGGTAGCCGATGAAACTCAGGCCGCCGACGCTGACCATTACGCCGTAGAAAAACAACAAGGTGTCCCATTCCAGCGCGGCAATACTCTTGAAAACGTCGAATCTGTGGGGCGGATTAATATCGGAGATATCGACATTCAGGAGCGTGTAGTCGTCGGCGAAATGGGCGGTGTTTTGTTTGTCTTCGGTCTTTTGCAGGTAATAGCCCAGGAACTTCAGATAGGTCAGGCCCGCCAACATGCCGGCCGCGGGCGGCAATTTCAGGAAGTGTTCAAAGCAAACCGCCGTGACAATGGTCAGTAAAAACAGCAGGATCATCGTCAGGGCGCCGCGTTTCATCTCCGGTGCCTTGCAAACCGCGGCCGGATGTTGGTTTGGAATCCAGAAGTGCATGATCGCGGCCGGCAGCGCGAAATTGATCACGGCCGGTATGAACAGTGAATAAAAATCTATAAACGGCACCACGCCGCTTTGCCAAACCAGTAGGGTGGTGATGTCGCCGAATGGGCTGAACGAACCGCCCGCATTGGTTGCCACCACGACGTTGATGCAGGCCAGCGTCACGAAACGGCGATTATCCTTGCCCATCGCCACGATCACCGCACCCATCAGCAATGCGGTGGTGAGGTTGTTGCAGATTGATGACATGAAGAACGACATCACGCCCGTGATCCAGAACAACTTACGGTAGCTGAAACCCTTGCTTAGCAGCCAGGTCCGCAGATTGTCGAACACTCCGCGATCTTCCATGGCATTCAGATAAGCCATCGACACCATGATGAATAAAAACAGTTCGGCATAGCCTTCCAAGCAGGCGCGGAAGGCATGGCCTGCCTGTTCGCCCATGCCACCGCCTACGTAAATCGCGGCGATGAAAGCCCAGATCAAGCTGGCGGCCAACACCATGGGTTTTGATTTATTCAGTTCTGTGACTTCTTCGGTCATGGCCAGCAGGTAAGCCAATGAGAAGATGGCGATCGCCAAATAACCGACCCAATGCGTGGTCAAATTTAAAGCTTGTATGGCAGGTCCGGCCTCGGCCCAGGCCAACAAGGGTGAAGAGACCAGCAACAGAAATAAAGCAATGCGTTGAAGCACGAATGAACTCCTTTCTAAAAGACGGCAACGATGGCTAGGCTAACCCCCTAGCCATCGTTGCTTTTGTCATCCCGGCAAGATAGCGGGAATGGCGGTGGAGATACTTAAAAAATCAGCCCTTGTCGGTTTCGAGCAAATAAGTCAGCCACAAAGATGATAATTTTTCCTGTACCGTGTTCTGCCGCAGGCGGGCGTTCAGGTTCGGAAAGTCGACGTAATCCAAGCCCTGATCCTGGTTGTAGCAGGAATACATGAAGCTTTCCTCGCCGCTTTCCGGATCGACGTGCTTGCACATGCACTGCGCGCAGACGCCTTTCATCATGCACTGCATGGGCGAGTTGATGGATGCCACGGCTTCGTGGCCTTCCTTCAGATAAGGTTTCAACACGCCGAAACGCGCTGCTTTCACCGCCGCCATCATCCGGTCGGAGCCGATCACGATCAGGTGTTCGACATCCTGTAATTTCAGCGTAGTGTCGCCTAGGTCGCCATTGGCGTAAGCGATCATCGCCTCGACGATGTTGCCGACGAAGGTCTTGTCCTGCGGGCGGGTGACCGGTATCGCCTCGTTGCCCGGTAGATTATCGACAGCCCAGACGATCACGTCGGAGGCCTCCTCGATTTCCGCGACCTTGAACAAATCGACGCGGTTACGGTAGCCGGCGAAATACAGCACTTTGTTGCCGGCGGCGCGCATGGCCTTGCCGATCGAGAACAGCACCGCGTTGCCCAAACCGCCGCCCAACAGCAACACGGTCTTGCCGGTCGGAATTTCGGTCGGGGCGCCGGTGACGCCCATCAGTACCAGCGGGTCGCCGGCTTCCCAGGTGGCGCACAAGCGGCTGGAGCTACCCATTTCCAACGCAATCAGCGATACCAGGCCTTTTTCCTTGTCCACCCAGGCGCCGGTCAAAGCCAAGCCTTCGGCCGCCAGGGCCGTGCCTTCGATTTTCGGGGCCAGGGATTCGAAGTTTTGCACGCGGTAGAACTGGCCGGGCTCGAAGTTCTTCGCCGCAGCCGGCGCCTTGATCACCACCTCGATGATGGTCGGCGTCAGGCGGTTGACTTCGACAACGTGAGCCTTGAAGTTTGCGTCCAGCTTGTCCTGCATGGACCGCAATTGCGCATCGCGCTCGGCCTGCTTGGCGGCATCCAGTTTGGCGATGTCGCCTTCGAACAATTTGACGATGTAGGGATAACCGTCCTTGGCGCTGGCCATGGCTTTAACGACGTTGCCGGCGTAAACGGGATGATTGTCGCCGTAGAAGGTGATGTAACGGCCTTCGCTGTGGTATGAAGTAAACGGCGCGGGTTTACCGACCTTGACTTGCGTGTCGTCCGCCATGGCCACCAGTTCAGCCTTGCCTTGCAACCATTCCGGCTCGTGGCGTTTATAGAACTTGTGATCCATCAAGAACGTCATTGGATGCTCGGACTGGTAAATGGTGTTCGGCGCGGTACCGGCGGCGATGAACAGGCCACGCAAAGCGATTTCCTGCTCGCCGGTCTTGCGCCACTTGCCTTCCTGCTCGGTCAATTTCTCGAAGCGCACGGCTTTCAGGTGACCGTAGTCGTCGTTGATCGCTTCCAAGGGGCTCATGCCTTCGGCCAGGTAAATACCTTCCGACAAGGCTTCGTGAATTTCTTCGTGATTCTGGCGGTAAGCCGGCGAATCCTTGATGCCCTTGCGGTAGAACATGGTCACGCCGCCCCATTGTTTGAGGAAGGGCAGGAAGTTGGGCGTTTCGCCGGCGGCTCTGGCGCGGGCGCGTTCCTGTTCGATCACCCGGCCGTGTGCCAGGAATTCTTCGAGGATTTCCAGTTCTTCCTTGTCGTAACGCTTGCGGACTTCGGCTTCGCCGTATTTGGCGACCAGTTTGTCATAGCGATGGGTGATCTTGCTGACCTGCAGCGGATAGTAAGCCAAGAGTTCCGTGGCGGTATCGATCGCGGTCAAGCCGCCGCCGATCACGCCGGCCGGCATGCGCACTTGCAGATTGGCCAATGACGATGCTTTGGCCGCGCCGGTCAATTGCAGGCCCATCAAAAAGTCCGAGGCCTTGCGGATGCCGCGGGTCATATTGTTTTTCAGGTCGATCACGGTCGGCTTGCCGGCGCCACTGGCGATGGCGATATGGTCGAAACCCAGTTCCCAGGCTTCGTCTATGGTCACGGTGCCGCCGAATCGCACGCCACCGTAACATTTGAACGCGGCTCTACGCAGCAAGGTCAGGTAAATCACTTTCAAAAAATTTTTGTCCCAACGCACCGTGATGCCGTATTCGGCGACGCCGCCGAAGCCCAACATGACCCGTTTGTCCAGGTCTTCGTACAGGCTTTGGAAATCCATGATAGGCATGGGCGAATTGTTTTTGTCGCCGGTCAGGTGCAGCGGCAGCGGCTCGATTTTCAGTGCATCGATGCCGACCACGCCGAAACCTTCGTTCAGCAGGTAATGCGTCAGCGTGTAACCGGCGGGGCCCATGCCGGCGACTAGCACGTTTTTGCCGTTATAGGGCAGGGCGGTGGAGCGCTTGACGTTCAGTGGGTTCCAGCGAGTCAGCAGGCTATAAATCTCGAAACCCCAGGGCATGAACAACACATCGGTTAGCACATTGGTTTCGATCTGAGGAATGTTGACCGCTTCGGTTTTTTGGTAAATACAACCGCGCATGCAATCGTTGCAAATCCTATGGCCGGTGCCGGGGCACATCGGGTTGTCGATGATGATCATCGCCAAGGCGCCAATGTTGTCGCCCTGACGTTTGACCAGATGCATCTCCGAGATTTTTTCCTCCAGCGGGCAGCCAGTCATTAACGAGCCCAGGTGGTTGGCCTTGAAGGTGCCGTCTTTCTTGTTTTTGATGCCTTTGGAGCAGGAGTCGTTATCGCGGTCGTGGCAGTAGATGCAGTGATCGATTTCGTAAAGTGCTTGGCGTTGCTTGAAGCGTTTGTCGGTTAGCGCGAAGCCGTCGCGGCGGCGGTGATGGTGTTCGTCGCAGACCCAGACGTCGTAGCCATTCTGGGCCACGCTGTCATGTTCAACCAGATTGTCCAAATCGGTTTTTTCGGCGATCTTGAAACTCAGCCATTTTTTGACGATGGCTTGCAGTTCGGGAACTTGCTTGGCGGCGAAGCTCCAGCGGCAGACGATGTCCAGCAATGCGGCAATGAAGGCGGCTGGTGTATCGCTATTGGTGGCCTCGCTCAACAAGGCGGAAGTGGCAACCAATTGTTTCAACGCGGCGACGTCCTTCTCGGTTAATGCCTCGTTTTTCGATAAGCGCCACAAATCGGCCGCCAATTGACCGACCGCCAGTTCCGGGTCGGCGGCAAACAGCTCGCCTTTGCCGGTTACGCTAAGCAAGGCATCCAGTTGCCCCTGCAATTCGGCGATATTCCAGCCTTCGATGGTTTGGCCCTTGAACAGCTTGCTTAGATTGCCGATGATCTCGGTACGGTAAACAAATACGCTGTCAAATTCGCCGCGAATTTGGACTATCTGTTGATCGCGAACGTCACCGACCTTGAACAGACGCGCGACGAAGCTGCCGACCAGCGGCGCCATCTTGACCAATAACTCGGAAATTTCTTCCGGCTTCATGCCTTCCCCGCCACAGGCGCGGTAGGCAACGATTTCTTCGAACAAAGCCGAGTCGTGTTGTTGTACCGACTGGTCGAATACCGCCAGCAAATCCGCTAGGCGCTTTGCGTCGTAAAGGTCTTGGTATTCAAAGTCGGGGATGCCGAGGGTCAGTTGGGTCAGTTCGCGAGTATTAATCTGTTTTGTCATCAAGTTATTCCATGAATGTTCGCTTGAAGTTAGCGAGGGCGAATGAATTTGCCCTCACAGGGTATGTATTTTGTCCGAAGGTTTACGGCAATTCATCGACGGTAGCGTCTTTTTCCGCCGGCATCAGGTCTTGGCGGCTCAAGCCGAAGCTCAACGCCAAGGAACTGGCGATATAGATCGACGAATAAGTCCCTTTGACGACGCCTATCAGCATCGCAATCGCAAAGCCGTGTATGGTTTTTCCGCCTAGGAAGGCCAAGGCCAGCAGAGTCAGGAAGACGGTCAACGAAGTCAGAATGGTACGGCTCAGGGTATCGTTAAGCGCTTGGTTGACGATGTCGTGGATGGATTCCTTGATGCGGCTGGCGCGGACGGTTTCGCGGATTCGGTCGTAGACGACGATGGTGTCGTTGATCGAGTAACCGACCAGCGCCAGAATCGCCGACAGCACGGTCATATCGAATTCCCAGCCGAACACCGAAAAAAAGCCCATGGTGATGATGGTGTCGTGGAACAGGGCGGCGATAGCGCCTATCGACAGTTTCCACTCGAAGCGGATGCTGACGTAAATCATCACGCCAACGAAAGAGAAAAACAGGGCTAAACCGCCATCGTTGATCAACTCTTCGCCGATTTGCGGGCCGACGAATTCGACGCGGCGCAATTCGCCAGGTTGGCTCTGGCTGCTGTTGGCGACGCTGAGTATCTTTTCGCTGAGTTCCTTTTGATTGATGCCTTCAACCGGTTTTAGGCGGATCAATACATCTTCCGAGCTGCCGAAATGTTGCAGATTCGCATCGGTAAAGCCTTGTTGTTCCAGCGTGCCCCGCATTTTGTCCAGATCGACTGACTGGTTGTAATGCATTTCAAAGACGCTGCCGCCGGTAAAATCAATGCCCAGATCCATGCCCTTGGCGAAGAAAGAAATGATCGAAATCAGAAACAATGTGCCGGAAAAGAAAAAAGCCAGCTTTCTTTTACTGAGAAAATCAATTTGTCGAGCGGAGTTCATACCGAGGTTCCTGGATAAATATTGAAAATTTGTTACGGCTTGCACCTTAAGTGCGATGTTCTAACGCCTTAGCAAACGATAAGGCTGCGAATTGTACTATTTTCTCCAGAAAGTAGGAGTAAAAAGCACCACCAAAGTAAAGACTTCTAGTCGTCCGAGCAGCATCGTTACCGAGCATACCCAGGTCTGGAAATCGTTCAGGCCGGCATAAGTGTGTGCGGGGCCTAGTTGATTTAATCCGGGACCGGTATTGTTGATGCAGGCTAGAACGGCGCTGAGTGCCGAGATCGGGTCTAGCCCGGTAAACATCAGCGTGAAGGTCATCACCACGACCGAGATGAAATACAGAAATATAAAGGCCAGTACCGCGAAAATGATTTTGTTGGGGATGGGCATGTTTCCGATGCGGATAGGGTTGACCGCGCGCGGATGCAGGAGGCTAAACATTTCCCGTCCGGCTTGTTTCCACAGCAGCAGGGTGCGGAACATCTTGATGCCGCCGCCGGTGGAGCCGGTACAGGCGGTCACGCAACTTAGATAAAGCATCCACCAGGGCACGAACGGCGGCCATTGATTGAAATCGACGCTGACAAATCCGCATCCGGAGGCGATTGAAACCAGATTGAAGGTGACATGGCGCAAACTGGTATAAAAATCCGGATAAGTCTCAAAATGCCAAAGATAACCGGCACACAACAGAATACTGCTGGCAATTACGCCCAGCATCGGCATGGCTTCCGGGTCGAGTAGGTAGGCCTTTAGGCTGCGTTGATGCAAGGCTTGGTAATGAACCGCGAAGTTCATGGCGGAGATCAGCATGAAGACGATTAACACCAGTTCAATGCTGTCAGAGTCGAAATAGCCTATCTTGGCATCGTGGGTGGAAAAGCCGCCGAGACTTAGTGTGGAGAAGGCGTGGCAAACCGCGTCAAACCAACTCATGCCGGCCAAATGTAAACACAGGATGCAGGTCAGGGTGATGCCAGCGTAGACCAACCATAACAAACGCGCGGTCTCGGTGATACGTGGCGTGAGTTTGGTGTCCTTGACCGGGCCGGCGATTTCGGCTTTATACAACTGCATGCCGCCGACGCCCAGCAAGGGCAGAATAGCCACGGCCAGCACGATGATGCCCAAGCCGCCTATCCAGTTCAGTTCGTGGCGCCAAAGGTTCAGGGAAGGCGCTAAATGATCCAGGCCTACGAATACCGTGGCGCCGGTGGTGGTAAAGCCGGACATGGTTTCGAAAAAGGCGTCGGTGAACGATAGTCCGGGAATGCCCCAGAGCAATGGCAGCGTGGCCGCCGCCGACATCAATATCCAGAACGATGCCACCAGCAGATAGCCGTCGCGGGTTTTCACGTCGCCGCGAAAGCGCATCGTCAGTCCCGCCAGGATACTGCCGACGCCAATGTTGATGGACATGCCGCGCAGGAAATGATCCGTCATGCCATCTTCATAATATAGCGATGCGGCGATGGGCAATGCATAGGTTAAGCCGAAGATCATCAAGATCAGGCCGAGCACAAAGGCGAGAGTACAAAAACGTTGCATGGCAGCTGGTTGAAATAAAACGGGATGATTAATGGCAAGGTTTGCCGGTTGAAGGCCGGGTAGTTTCGTTGCGCTAAATTTAGCGGGGATTGTAACAAACTATCCCTTAAGTCCCATCGTTCAATGTGCGGTTTAGCCCGGAGGAGCCTTATCCGGTATCCGAATTTATCCCGCGCATTGCCGCTGTTACTCGGCCTGTCATGCAATCTTAAAAAAAGCTTCATCTAACTGTCATATAGCGCTTTTAAGCTGTGCGGGCAGAATTAAGGAATCGACATCAAACGGAAAATCCATGATTTCCATCGCCAGCGCATGATCGCGGTCGACATGCTCGGCAAACAAAGAGGGCAGTGCCATGAAGCTGATTTATTCCATTCATAAATACGATGTTTTCATGTTTACCTGGTTAAACAACGTCAGCATCCATGCGACTTTGGTGCGCTTGTGCCGAATCGTTTCCAGAACCGGTGACGGTTTGCTTTATGTGTTGCTGGCGGCGTGGTTTTACTGGGATCAGGGCGGCGCGGATCCATTGTTGAAAACCCTGATCCTGGCGTTTGCGATTGAAAGGCCAGTTTATTTTGTATTGAAAAACGGCTTCAAGCGCAATCGTCCTCAGCAGGCGTTGCGGGACTTTCGAAGCGTGATTACGCCTTCCGATCATTTCAGTTTTCCGTCCGGGCATACTTCCGCGGCCTTCATGGTTGCGACGCTGCTTGGTTATTTTTTTCCATCGTTAATGATTGGGCTTTACCTGTGGGCCACGCTGGTTGGTTTCTCTCGGGTGGTGTTGGGTGTGCACTTTCCCACCGATACACTGGTCGGTATTGGATTAGGCATTGGCGTCGCAATTTTTAGTCTGAATTACATTTTATTATGAAAATATTTTATGGGGTGCAGGGTACCGGCAATGGCCACATTACCCGCGCCAGAGTCATGGCCAAGGAGCTTTATGCGGCCGGTTTCGATGTAAGCTTCCAGTTTAGCGGCCGTCCGGCCGACAAATATTTCGACATGGACGTCTTCAACGGTTATCAACTGAAGGAAGGCTTGACCTTCAATACCCATAAGGGACAGGTTTCTTATCTGAAGACGGCGTTGCAAGCCAAGCCGATCCGCTTTGTGAAGGATGTCGCCACCCTGGATTTAAGCGGCTATGATCTGGTGATCAGCGATTTCGAGCCGGTCACGGCCTGGGCGGCTAAGAAGCAGAAAAAGCAGGTGATCGGTATCGGTCATCAGTATGCATTCGGTCATGATATTCCCCGCAGGGGTTCCGATCCAATCGCCGACCAGGTGATCAAAAAATTTGCGCCAGCCGACATCGGTATCGGCTTGCATTGGCATCACTTCGGACAGCCGATTCTGCCGCCCATCATCGAAACACCGGAGTTTCCGAAAACCACGCAGCCCAACAAGATCGTGGTTTATTTGCCATTCGAAGATCCCAATGAAGTGATTCGGCATCTGTGTCCGTTTGAAAATTTCGAGTTTCATGTGTATTCGCCGGAGGTGGTTCCGTCGAAATATTCGCATATTATCTGCAAGCCTTTGTCGCGGGACGGTTTTCAGAAGGACCTGTACGATTGCGCGGGCATCATCAGCAATGCCGGTTTCGAGTTGGCTAGCGAATCCTTGCAATTGGGTAAAAAGATTTTGGTTAAACCTTTACATGCGCAGATGGAGCAGATTTCCAATGCCGCGGCGCTGGAGCAGTTGGGTTACGGCCATACCATGTTCGACATGGACAGCGGCGTGATCGAGGATTGGCTACATAATCCCCATGCCGTGCATGTGACCTACCCCAATATCGCCAAGGTGTTGGTGCAGTGGCTGAAGGATGGTATGCCGAAAATTGACAGGGAGTTTACCGAGCAAATCTGGGATACGGTGGAAGTGCTGCAGATAAGGCATGGTTGATCATAAGCGTAGGTTGGGTTAGCGCAGCGTAACCCGACATTTCGCAGCCAACGCGTTGGGTTACGGCTAGCGCCTGACCCAACCTACATTTTATTAATCCTTGTCTTCGTTCGGAATCAGGTTTTTCAATTCTTGTGACAGCAGCGTCTGTGCGCCGGTTGTCACGATTTCCTCGCCGGCCCGCAACGATTTTGTCACAAAATAGCCTTGACTACCCGGCGTATAGGCGGGCAAGGCGCGGCGGCTGAAATGATTGTCGGCTGTTTTGATAAACACAAATGCCTGCCCAAGATGCCAGACCAGCGCCGATGCCGGGACGATGACGCCTGGAGTTTGTCCTGCATCGTCGGCTATCCAGGCCGTGACATGGGTGCCGAAAGGTATGCGTCGGCCTTCGATTTTAAAAAAAAAGCGTTCGCCTTGCGAGATAGGATCAATCCTTGGCGAGGCCGAAATTAGTGTGGCTTGGATTGCCGTGTCGCGCCGGCCGTGTTCGTCGATGAAAATGCGGCGAATATCGGGATTGAGGTGGGTGTTGGCGGGGAGGGTGACTTGCAGTAGCTGCGCGCCGTGATTCAAAAACTGTTCGGCGGTCTTGCCCTGCGCCCGGATAAACCAGTCTGTCAAGGTGTCGCCCCATTCCAGGCGGCTGGTGGACAGGATGGTTTGTTGCTGGTAGCCGCTGGCATCGAGACTGGCCTTGTCGGCTTGCCATTGGGCTTGTTGTTCCTGTAGGCGGCGAGTGGAAACGATGTCCTGGTCATGCAGATTCCGGGTGCGGGAAAGGTTGAGATGGGCTTCGTTATATTTGGCTTTGGCGCCGTCCTGTTGCGCACGCGCGGCGAGGTATTGTTGGCGCAGTTGTAGCAAGGGTTCCAGGCTGACTATCGTGCCGAATGCGGTAAATTCTGGTTGTTGTTGGGCCGCCTCCAGCGGCTGGGTCTTGATGCCGGCCAGTTGTTGCGATTTTGGCGCCAGATTGAGAGTCACTTCTCCGTCAGCCGTCATTGCGCTGCCGCCGGTCGATTGCGGTGGGTCATCGTCGTCGGCTATTACTTTTACTGAGAGACTCGATAAACAGAGGATCAGGCAGGCCAGAAAAATGAGAGTGCGCATTGAATCGGAACATGAGTGAGGCTAGGCCGGGATTATAAAGTTTGCGATGCGGCTGCTGTAATTTTTTGTTGTGTAATATAAATAGCCGGTTATGCTTTCCCGGTTATTGTTGAGGCTAGGTGGAGATTGAAAATGAATGAAATGCCGGAAAATTTGAAATACGCATCGACCCACGAGTGGGCAAAATTGGAAGAAGGGCAAATCGTCCGGGTTGGTATCACCGATTTCGCTCAGTCGGAGTTAGGCGACATCGTCTATATCGGTTTGCCCGAGGTTGGGCGGGCCGTCGCCCGTAACGAAGCTATCGCTGTGGTGGAGTCGGTCAAAACCGCGTCCGATCTGTTCAGCCCGGTGGCCGGGACCGTGGTGGCGGTTAACGAAACGCTGGAGGATGCGCCCGAACAGGTCAATGACGATGCCTTTAATACTTGGCTGTTTGCCGTCAAGGCCGATAATCCGGCCGAACTGGAGCAATTGATGGATGCCGCCGCCTACCAACAAATGATAGCGGAATAACGGGTTAACGATGGCTAATCAAAATGCAAAAGGCTTTAAACGCTTGGTCAACGCCTGTTTTTTTTCTGTCGCCGGCTTCAAGGCGACCTGGCAACACGAAGAGGCCTTCCGGCAGGAAGTGGCCTTGTTTGTGGTGACCACACCGCTGGCGATCTGGCTGGGGCACACCAATATCGAAAAAGTCTTGTTGATCGGCAGCGTGGTGCTGGTGCTGCTTGTGGAACTGTTGAATTCGGCCGTGGAAGCGGTGGTCGACCGGGTGGGATTCGAGCACCACGAACTGTCGGGGCGGGCCAAGGACATCGGGTCGGCGGCGGTGATGCTGTCGTTGATCTGGGCCGGCGTGGTCTGGAGCTGGATACTCTTGTAGGTTCAAGGTTCAAGGTTCAAGGTTCAAGGTTCAAGGTTCAAGGTTCAAGGTTCAAGGTTCAAGGTTCAAGGTTCAAGGTCCAAGGTCCAAGGTCCAAGGTCCAAGGTCCAAGGTCCAAGGTCCAAGGTCCAAGGTCCAAGTTGAAGTGCTGCTTTTTGTACCCTGAACCTTGTGCCTTGCACCTACCGCCAACATCCGTTACCTTAGCGCCCCGAAATCATTAAGAAATAGCCAAACATAAGGAAAACAATGAATGCATTGATCTGTGGCTCCATGGCCTACGACACCATCATGGTGTTTCACGACAAATTCCAAAATCACATCCTGCCCGACAAGGTGCATATCCTCAACGTCTCCTTCCTGGTGCCAGCGATGCGCAGGGAATACGGCGGTTGCGCGGGTAACATCGCTTATAACCTGAAATTGCTGAAGGAAGAGCCATTGATCATGGCCACCGTCGGCCACGATTTCGAGCCGTATGCGCAATGGCTCAGCCAGCGCGGCATCTCCAGCCGTTACATCAATGTGTTGGATGACCATTACACCGGTCAGGCTTATATCACTACCGATGTTGAGGACAACCAGATTACCGCTTTCCATCCGGGGGCGATGAATTTCTCCCATCTCAATGAAGTGCCAGCTGACAGCGGTATCACCATCGGCATCGTTTCGCCGGACGGCAAACAGGGCATGCAGGAACATGCCGAGCAATTCGCCGAGTTGGCTATTCCGTTCATCTTCGATCCCGGCCAAGGCATGCCGATGTTCAACGGCGAAGAGTTGCTCAAATTCCTGGATCTGGCCAACTACGCCACTTTCAACGACTACGAGTCCGAGCTGGTGCAGGAGCGTACCGGACTGACGCTGGAGCAAATCGCCGAGAAAGTGGATGCGCTGATCATTACCTTGGGCAGCAAGGGTTCCAAGGTTTACACGCACGGCGAAATCATCGATATTCCGGCCGCCCAGCCCAAACAGGTTCTTGATCCGACCGGTTGCGGCGATGCCTATCGCGCCGGCTTGCTGTATGGATTGATCAACGATTATGACTGGGCCGTTACGGGCCGCATCGCCTCATTGCTGGGTGCGATCAAGATCGAGCACCACGGCACCCAGAATCATACTTTCACGATGGCCGAGTTCAAACAACGTTATCAGGATACCTTCGGATCGTCGTTTTGAGTCTGACTAAAACCCAGGAGTTGTTGGCTTTGATGGCCCGCCTGCGCGACCCTGAAACGGGTTGCGCCTGGGACGTCAAGCAGGATTTTTACAGCCTGATTCCCTACACGATCGAAGAAGCCTACGAGGTGGCCGACGCCATCGAACGCAACGACTTCGAGGACTTGCGCGGTGAGCTTGGCGACCTGTTGTTGCAGGTGGTGTTCCATTCGCGGATCGCCGAAGAACGTGGCCTGTTTGACTTCGAGCAGGTGGCCTCCGCCATTTCCGAGAAGCTGGTCAGCCGCCATCCGCACGTGTTTGCCGACATCAAGTTCGAAACCGACGAACAGCGCATGCAAGCCTGGGAGGAAGCCAAGGCTAGTGAAAGACGGCAAAAGAATCGCCAGCAACAGCCGGAAAGCGTGCTGGCCGGCGTGGCGCCTAGCCTGCCAGCGTTGGTACAGTGCGAAAAGATTCAGAACCGCGCCGCCAGCCACGGCTTCGATTGGCCGGAGGTCGAGCCGGTGTTCGACAAGGTCAGGGAGGAATTGCGGGAAGTCCACGAAGCCTGGCAGTCCGGTGATCAGCCGCATATTCAGGAAGAGGTCGGCGATTTATTGCTGGTCGTGGTCAATCTGGCCCGGCATCTGAAGGTCAATCCGGAAATCGCGTTACGGGAAGCTACCCGAAAGTTCACCCGCCGCTTCAACTATATCGAACGCCAGGTCGAAATCTCCGGCCGGGCCTTGCGCGATTGCGAACTGGCTGAACTGGACGGCCTGTGGCGCGAGGCCAAAACCGTGGAAAAGAAAACTCCGCGCAACCCGGTATGAGGGCAGGTGTTAAATGCTCGCTGGCCTTGGTGTTTGGGCTGCATGCGATTCAGGCCGAAAGCGGGGAAAGGTTGGGCGGCATCTCCGATGAAACCGCGCCGCCAGTCCATCAAGCCGAACCTGAGGCGGATCGCGAGGGAAGTATCGTTTACCGGGTGATTTGTTCGCCAGAAGGCGAAATGTTGCCCGAATGCAGCCAGCCGCCGGTTAGCGACAGCTTCAAAGCCACGCAGCCTCCGCAAACCGGACCGGTAGTTCCGGACATGCCTGGCGGAGTCGACGAGAAAGAGGATGCAGGCGAGGAGCAGGGCGAGCAGCCGGCCAAAGCGCTTGAGTCGGGCGCATCCAAAAAAGCCGCCGCGCATAAAAAACCTTCCAAGAAACCAGTCAAGAAGTCCGCCAAAAAAACGCCCAAGCCGGTCAAACGCAAAGGCCGTTAGTTCTTACACTTTAAATTATATTTCTGCACGCGATACCGCAAGGTTTCCCGCGTCGTTCCCAGCATTCTGGCAGCCGCGGTGACATTTTCATCGGTGCGGTTCAGCACTTCCTGGATCAGGTATTTTTCCATGTCCTGCAGGCTCAGGCTGCCGTCAAGCGGCAGGAAGATGCCATTTTCGGTTTGTTGGGTCTGGGCCGCCGCTGGTTTGCTGGAAATATTGGGGAGTTGTAGCCATTGCTCCGGGAAATTTTCGTCGGTGGCCAGCAGTACGCAACGCTCCAGCACATTGCGCAATTCCCGGATATTGCCGGGCCAGTCGTAACGCTTCAGCATGTCCCAGGCTCGTTGGGAAATATTCTTGACGTTTTTCGCCGATTTGCTGTTGCTATCGGCGATGAATAGCGGCACCAGTTCGTCGAGATCCTGCTTGCGTTCCCGCAAGGCCGGTACCCGCAAACTCATCACGTTGAGGCGATGATACAAATCGCCGCGGAACAGGCCTTGTTCGACCTTTTGCACCAGATCGAGGTTGGTGGCGGCGATGATCTGTACGTCGATGGCGATTTCGGTTTCGCTGCCGAGACGGCGGATGCGGAAGTCTTCCACTGCCTTCAATAATTTGGTCTGTAAATCCAGGTCCATCTCGCCGATTTCGTCGAGGAACAGCGTGCCGGTATGAGCCTGCTCGAACAGGCCGCGATGGCGCTTCTTGGCGCCGGTAAAGGCGCCGGCTTCGTAGCCGAACAATTCCGATTCCAGCAGCTCCCTGGGCAGCGCGGCGCAATTGATTTCGATCAGCGGTGCTTGGGCGCGTCTGCCGGTGCAATGTAGGATGCGGGCGATCAAGCCTTTGCCGGTGCCGGTTTCGCCACTGATGATCAGGCTGGAAAACGGCACCCTGGCCATTTGCGAAATCATGCTGCGTAATGCCGAAGCCTGTGGGCTGCTGCCTATCAAGGCATCGACGGTATGGCGGCTGCTTTGGGCGGCGGCCTGCTGCTGTAAACGGCGTTGCGCCCGGGCGCTGCGAGCCGCGCCTTCCACCAACAGATTCAGGCGTTCCAGTTCGCAGGGTTTTTCGATGAAGTCGTAAGCGCCCAGCCGCACGGCGCGCACCGAGTCGGCGACGCTGCCGTAACCGGTGAGAAACACCCATTCGTTGCTGCCGGTCTTGTCCTTGATGCGTTCCAGAAAGTCCAGGGCATTGCCATCGGGCAGATTCATGTCCGACAGAACCACCAAAGGATCGATGTCCTGTTTCGACAGATGCGCCTCGGCCTGCTTTAAGGTCTGGGCTATCGTCACTTCCCAGTCGCGTTTGCCGAAAAAGCGGGCCAGCTCGGAGCCCAGCAGCGCTTCGTCTTCAATAATCAATAAGGTTTCGGTCACGGGATTGCTCAATGCCGCCAGGAGGCGATGTCTTCAATCGGTTCAAGGTGGGTATCGATATCGATATTGTCGAAAAGAGTCATCAGCCGTTGTTCGATAGTTTCCACCAGATCATGTCCTTGTTGTACGGTCCAACTGCCCGGCACCAGGACGTGTACCGACATGAATCGCCGCGCGCCGGCATAACGGGTGCGCAGGGCGTGATAATCAATGTCTTCGGATTCCGCGAACTCATTGAGTACCGCGACAATTTCCGCCTGTTCATCCGCCGAGAGCGCGGCGTCCATCAAGCCGGAAATCGTCCGCCGTATCAGTTGCAGGCCGGCCCAGACGATGTTGAGCGCTACCAGAATGGCAATAATGGGGTCGAGGATTTCCCAGCCGTTCATGCCCAGTTGTCTGGCTAGGCCTAAGCTGGCTTCGAAGTGATTGGCGACGGAAATGCCGGCGATGCCGATCAGGATGCCGACCGTAGTCCAGACATCGGTCATCAGATGTTTGCCGTCTGATTCCAGCGTAATCGATTGCCGGCTCTTGCCGACGCTGATCAGAATTCTGGCTACCGCCAGATTGATCAGCGAGGCAAACACCGAAATCGCGATGCCGACATCGAGTTTCTGCAAGGGTTGCGGATCCAACAAGCGCTCCCAGGCGGTGTAGCCTATGCTGAAAGCCGCCAATAGAATCATGATGCCTTCCGCGCCGCTGGAAAAATATTCAATCTTCTCATGGCCGTAAGCGTGGCCATCATCGGGCGGACGGGCGGCGATGCTCAGCACGATCAACATGATCACTGCCGCCACCAAATTGATCAACGATTCCATCGCATCGGACAGCAATCCGACCGAATCGGTCAGCCAGTAAGCATAGCTCTTCAAGGCAATCGTGGATATTGCCGCCGCGATAGACAGCCAGCCATATATAGTTAGCGATTTTTGTTCGGCGCTCATCGTGTTGGGACAGTTTCGAAATTGGGTGTTAGTCTAGCAGAATTGACTCTCCAACTGATCTTGCTCTTAGGCGATGGGCAGAGACAAAGTCACGCAAGCATGTCCCGACGGGTTGTTTTGCAGCTGTAACTGGCCCTGATGATCCTTGACGAAACGCTGTATCATCGCCAGACCCAAGCCGGTTCCACCATCCTTCAGGCTGACGAAGGGGCGAATGCCGTGTTGGAGAAAGTCGTCGCTAAACCCTGGGCCGGAGTCACTGACCGTCATTTGCAGCTGTCCGCCTTGCCGGGTTGCAGTCACGCTGACTTCGCCGCTGCTTGGGCCTATGGCCTGGATCGAGTTGAGCAGCAGATTTAATAACATTTGCCGGAATTCGCTTTCTGGTAAAAACGCATAAAGATCGGGTGCCACGTCGTAGCTGAAAGCAATATTTTCCTCGGCCTGATATTTCAGCAGCATCAACAGATCTTCCAGCACATGGCGGACGTTGACTTGTTGCGAGGATTCGGCGCTGCTACGGGCGGAAGCCAAAAGGTCATTGAGGTTGCGGGTCAGGCGCTGTACTTCGCGATAAACCATCTTCATCCTCTCCGCCAGATCGGCGTCCTGGCAGTCCTGCAGCATGTTTTCCAGCGCCAGTTGAATGCTGGCCAAGGGGTTGCGCAGTTCATGGGCGGTGCTGGCGGCCAGCTCCGCCAGAGCGGCCAGCCGTTCGGCCTTGGCGAGTTGCTGGCTTTGTTCCAGCAGGGCGTGGCTAGTCTGTCTGACTCGATGCTCCAGGGCTGTAGTGTGATCGAGATGTTCCTGTTCCAACTCCAAGAGTCTCGACACCAGATGGTTATAGCGGTCGAACAACGAATGCATCAGCGGGTCGGAGGTGTCTCGTTCGATCGGCCTCATGTCGCCTTCCGCGAGCCCCGACAATAATTCCTTCAACGAATCCAAGGGTTCCAATACATTGGTCTTGAAAAAACGATGGCCGATCCAGAACAGCAGCAGCGGCAAGATAATCGCCAGCTGCAATTCCAGCCGGCTGTCGTCCTCGACATTGATCAACAGTTTTTCTTCTTCGGTGGCCTGCTTGTCGAGAGCCTGTTCGATCAGTTCCAAGGCGCGAATCAGGCTGGGCTGGTCGCCGGTCAGTGCCTTGGCAAACACATTCTGCAGATTGCTCAGGTCGACGGGGATCGGGAATGCTTTGTTATGGCTTTCCAGGGTGGAAAGCAGTTGCTCCTGAATCTCGGCGATTTCGGCGCGTTC
>JAJRDU010000179.1 GCA_028748685.1 Methylococcaceae bacterium | reverse complement strand
TTCGATATAATCAGAATTTTCCTAAGGCTGCAGCCGAGCCAATCTATGCAAGCTTACCGTAGGTGGCGCGCCGAAAATCTTGCGGAAGTCGTGGCTGAAATGCGTGGAGTCGGTAAATCCCGTGGCGTGAGCCGCAGTAGTGAAATTGTGGCCTTTGATGATTTCGCGTATGCCTTGTCGCATCCGGTTCCAGCCACGATAACGGCGGAACGGCACGCCGATCTGTTGCGTAAACAAATGCTGAAATCGCGACGATGATAGCCCGACCAGTGCGGCCAGCGTTGTAACCGAAGTTAGGTCGTCGCCGTGTTCGAATAGATATTTCACCACTTGGGATATTCGAGGATCGATCGGTTCAGCACTAGCCCGCCGTATGCTAAATCCCATCAGATCGTCCAAGGGTTCCGCTGTCCAGTGCGGGTTGTAGCGGTCTTCGTAAAGATCGCGCATGAAGGCCACCTCGCCGCCAGTACCCACCAGCGCGCCGTTTAATTCACGGCTATTGCGGATCAAAGGTTTCAGCGCTTCGGCTCCGGCAATCGTTGGTTCGATGTAAAACACCGCCAGAGGATCGCCGCCCAAATCCAGCTCATGTAGCACGCCGGCCGGAATCACGGCCGTACGGCAGGACAGCCAATCGCCGCCGTGTAACTTCAAGCGAAAATTGCCGTAGAGTCCGGCAAGAAATACCGGTGCACCGTGTTGGTGGCTGGCGTGGTAGTACGAGGGAGAAGTAACGAAGGTACGCCCACCACTGATGTCCCAAAGTGCGTCGAATTGATTGGCCGCAGCACGTTCATACAAGCGAAGCGTAGTTGTCATGGTTTATGCTCCTCGTCGTCTCGATCCGTCTGACATTGAAGCAGTCTAGCCTTTGTGTTCGCTATTGGCAATGCCGGGACGGGCTTGAGCAGACGGCCGCCAACAATGCGGGGTCAATATTCTTTAATCCACGATGAGGACAAACATGACAAACGATAGACCTTCACATGCACCGATGACAACGGCAAACCTAGTTTTGCTGTCTTTTGCCATATTCTGTTTGGCGATAGCGCTTGCCATTGCCTGGGTGCTGGGCTTCACGCTGTTTTTTCCCGATGGTGCTTTGGCGGGACACTTGGTCGAACGAGCCGATATCATCAGGGCTCATATCGATTATCTGATGATGGCTCAATTTTTGTTTATCTTTTTTCTGTTGTTTCGGCAATATGCCATCAATCCGCCAATCTGGCTGGTTGCCGCCTGCTGTTTCGGAGCTTTTTTCAATCCCTTGGCTTTTTTGATCAGAGGCTTGTCGGCCAAGCCGGCGGTTCCGGCGATTCCCGTCGAACCGCATTTTCCGCTCCAGGCCGGCATCAGCTTTACGCTGACGACGGTCGGTTTTCTGGGGGCGGTGCTATTGGTAAGCCGCGCGGCATGGCGATCGACTCGCAATTGAGACCGAGCTAAGCGGTTTTCCAAAAACCATGGCCCAGCTTCAAATTCCAACATCGTACAACAAATAGCGAAGCACGCAATCGGTTATTTGTTTACTATTAGGAAATAATAAATTCATGAGCAGCAGAATTGTTAATCAAATGACAAAGAGTTACAGTTAAGTCGACTTCAAATTTTTTGACTGAACCGAGTCAAGGAGCTAAAGATGAACAGCCACACTTTGTATCGCGACGTGATCACCGGCCTGCTTTTCACCGCCGGAATTTTTGGATTTGTCTCGGGACAGTTCATTTTAGCCACCATGCTGTTCGGCATGGCTTCCTTGGCTTCTAATATTCAGCCCTCTAAGCCCGTGCGTGCCTGATTTTGTTGTACCTCCTCGTTGTTAAGAAGTAAACTCGATAGCCTCCACCTTGCTCGGGTGGGGGCTTTTTTTACAGATCGATCCCAGCCCTATCCCTCAATAAAATCGCCCGCTTAGCTCGGTTTTTTCCACGTTGACAGTGAGTACCGATGTGCCAATTGCTTCCGATCATCAAGCCGCGATGACCTCGTTTTAATCAATCCCTAATTGGTCGTTAATCATTGGCTCAGAAAATGGCAATAGAATCTTTTGCAACCGAACAATTTCCCGCAGGAAGAGCGCCCATGTTCAATACGAAAAGAATCATCGTGATTGGATTGTTGTTCTCGTCGGTTGCCTTTGCCAATGGTCATCACGGACGTAGGCATTGCCCGTTCGTAAAGTAAACGATAGAAGTTGTGGTTGCTTCGCTAGCCGGGTAACACCGGCTTTTTTTATGTCCGAAATATCGGTCAATTCTAAAAACAATCAAATAAGCCTAAACATACGCGTGTACGGAGCGAGAATACTCCCCTCCGTACAGTTATCGGTTTGCCCCTTATTTGAAACGCAATGCCACGCTGTTGTAGGTTACCCTTGGCAGAAGGCTACTCCTTTTCGCTCACTCTACCGAAATCCCTACGCTATCGATACTGCAACGGGACGTCTTCGGCCCTATCCCGCGCATCGTTCGTCATAGTTCCAATGACTTGGAACGAGTCGCGGCCGCAAACAACGCTACCGGCTATGGTTTGACGCTGGGCGTACACATCAACCATAATCTGATAGGCGCCGTGGCTGGCCTCCAGCCTTTCGGGCACCGGTTCCAAAGCTGGTCGCCTCAACTATCCGCAGCGCTTTACGCCCGAACAAACCGTAACAGTTAACCTCTCGGCAATCGGCGGTAATCCATGGTTATTGGCAAACACCTTGCCTTGAATCGGCCGATAAGCCTATTAGAGGTAGAATGAAGAAACAAACACTTCAATTTATGGCTATACGATATGACCAACTTGAAACCGGTGAGCGATGGCAGTCAATATAACGAGGCTCACGTCGCCTTGTTATTGGACAGTTATCAAACCTTGATAAAACGCCCCCTGTTTGAAGCGGTTTCCGGATTGCCGTTGGTACAACAAGTGTTTGAAGCGGAATTTGCATTGGTTTCGCATAATGCCGATGCCGATCCACTGTTCAACTACGGCAATCGTACGGCACTGGATCTGTTTGAATTGCCATGGAATGAGTTTGTTGGCATGCCGTCTAGGTTTTCCGCCGAGCCCGTCAATCGGGCGGAGCGCGAGCGATTATTGGCGGAAGTCTGCAGCAAAGGGTTTATCGACAATTATTCCGGCATCCGCATTGCCAAGAGCGGCAAACGCTTCATGATTCGACAAGCGGTGGTTTGGAATGTCTACGACGACCGGCGGAATTATTACGGTCAAGCCGCTTGCTTCAAAGATTGGACCTTGTTGCCCTGACGGCGACTGTCCGGTCGGTTACGCAGTTTATTCCGGGATTGCAATAAAGGTTTGCTGTAAGCCTGTTATGCCACGCACGGCTAAAATTACGTTGTGATAGAGATTTCGACTATAATCCCGCCCCGTTTGCTTGGCTTTTTGACCTGCCCGCTTCCAAATCTTTCCATTAACAACCATTCTCGACATGCTGATTTTTATCCGAGCAGCCGTCCCCTACGGAACCTGAAAATATGGATATTGCACTGATTATTAAAGCCTTGATTCTCGGCGTCGTCGAAGGTCTGACCGAATTTCTGCCAATTTCCAGCACCGGGCATTTGATACTGGCCGGCGATCTGCTCGATTTTAACGACGATAAAGCCAAGGTGTTTACCATCGTCATTCAGGTCGGCGCGATTCTAGCGATTTGCTGGGAATACCGTGCCAAGATCGCTTCGGTGCTGTCCGGCCTGACCAGTCAGCGCCAGGCGCAAAAATTTGTCCTAAATCTGGCGATAGCCTTCATGCCTCTGGCAATTTTGGGTTTTTTATTCAGTAAATACATAGAGGCGGTGCTGTTCAAACCAATCCCGGTGGCACTGGCTTTTATCGTCGGAGCTCTGATCATCATCTGGGCGGAAAAGCGCGAACATAAGATTCGCGTCCATGAAGTCGACGACTTGAGTGCGCTCGATGCCTTGAAGCTGGGCATTGCCCAGGCTTTTGCGCTGATTCCCGGTACCTCGCGTTCCGGCTCGACGATCATTGGCGGCTTGCTGTTCGGCTTGTCGCGGAAGGCCGCCACCGAGTTCTCGTTTTTCCTGGCGATTCCTACGCTGGTCGTTGCCAGTGCTTACAAATTGTATAAAAACCGCGATTTACTGAATTTTGAAAACGACGGTGCGCTTTTTGCGGTTGGCGTGATCGCGGCATTCATCAGCGCCTTGCTGGCGGTTAAGGGTTTGTTGCGCTACATCAGTCACCACGATTTCATCGTTTTTGCCTGGTATCGCATTGCTTTTGGCTTGGTGGTGATTGCCAGTTCCTATAGCGGTCTTGTGCACTGGACCGTGGACTAGTTTTATTCGCTTTTATTTTTGGTTTTTGAAGGGTAATTTATGGCTTTGCCACTGTTGATGATTGTTATCGGGTTGATCATATTGGTTTGGAGCGCCGATCTGTTTGTGGAAGGGGCGGCGGCTATCGCCCGCTTGCTCGGCATGTCGCCATTGTTGATCGGCATGGTAATCGTCGGCTTCGGTACCTCGGCGCCGGAGTTGACTGTTTCGGCATTTTCGGCCTGGCAAGGTAATCCGGGTATTGCCCTGGGTAATGCCTATGGCTCAAATATTACCAACATTGCCTTGATTCTGGGTTCGGTGGCGCTGATCAGCCCGATCGTGGTGCATTCGCAAGTCATCAGAAAGGAGTTGCCTGTCCTGTTTGCGGTGACCTTGTTAGTGATAGCACAAATTTTCGATGGCGAGCTGTCGCGTACGGATGCGATCTTGCAATTGGGCGTATTTGCCGTGGTGATGGGCTGGATGATACGTGCCGGCATGAACCAAAAAACCGACGCTCTGGAACTGGAAATGGAAGATGAACTGGAAGAACACGCGATGTCGTTCAGTCAGGCGCTGATTTGGTTGATCGCCGGCCTAGTGTTGCTGGTGGTCAGTTCGAGGATTCTGGTTTGGGGAGCGGTAACGATTGCCCAGGATCTGGGCGTCAGCGATCTGGTGATTGGTCTGACTATCGTCGCCATCGGCACTTCGTTGCCGGAATTGGCTTCATCGATTGTTGCTGCCCGTAAAGGCGAACACGATCTTGCCCTAGGTAACATTATCGGTTCCAACCTGTTTAACACCTTGGCCGTGGTCGGTCTAGCGGGCGTGATTCATCCCATGGCTATTCCGTTGGAAATCGTCAATCGCGACTGGCCGTTAATGGCCTTGTTGACGATTTCTTTATTTGTAATGGGCTACACCAAAAACGGCGAGCAAGGCCGGATCACTCGCGTGGAAGGAGGCGCCTTGCTGGCGGTTTATATCGCTTACACACTGTATCTGATCAATACCGTGGTGAGTGCCTGAAATGTCGCTGGAAAATCGTATAAGTAATCTCGCCTATCACTGGGGCAATTGGCTGCTATATTCACCAGCATTAATGTTGCTGATCGCCGTGGCCTTGGGCTTTTTTGCGGTTGAGTACACTGGTAATCATCTGACCGTCAACACCGATACCGCCGAACTGATCGCTCCCGATGCGCCGTTTCAGCAGAATCGACGCAAATTCGAGCAGCAGTTCGGTCAGGATATACATACCCTGTTGTTGGTGGTCGAATCCTCCAGCCCGGAATTGACCAAGGCCGCCGCGCAGCGCTTGGGACGCGAGCTACGCGCCGATACCGAGCATTTCCCCAAAGTCTACCGGCCCGATGAAAATGCTTTTTTTCACCGTAACGGCCTGTTGTACCTTGATACCGACAAGTTGCAGGATTTTTCGGTGACGCTGGCGCAGGCCCAACCTTTCATTGGCCGTATTTCCCAGGACCCTAGCCTCAACGGCTTTTTCTCGATTTTTGAAGACGCCCTTAACGCGGAAACCAAGACCGAGGAAGTGCCTATCGATCTGATTTCGCTGATCGACAAGGTCAGTAATTCGCTACATAAGACTCTCAATGGCGAAACCGATTTGCTGTCCTGGCAAAAGTTGATCGCCGAAAACAAGATCAGCGAGGAACAGTCGGACAAGGCTTTTATTTTTGTGACGCCGAAATTCGATTACAGCCAAATATTGCCGGTTGAGCCGGCGATCAACGCGATACGCCAGGCGGTCAACAAGATTCAGGATCCGAATTTGCCGGCCGTCAAAGTTTGGATTACCGGTGAAGTTGGATTGGAACATGACGAAATGGCCGGCATGAGCGAGGGCACGTTTACCGCCAGTATTTTCTCGATCGTACTGGTATTGGTGATCTTGTTGATCGCCTATCGTTCCTGGCTGCTGATGCTCGCAACCTTGCTGACGCTGGCATTGGGCATGATCTTTTGCGGCCTGTTCGCTTCGGTGGCGGTCAAGCAGCTGAATCTGATTTCGGTGGCGTTCGCGGTATCGAATATCGGCTTGGGCGTGGAATACGCGATACATTTCTGCCTGCGCTATCGCGACAATCTGGATTTACATGGCAATAACAAAGGCAAGGCGATCCGCGAGGCGTTGTTGACGACCAGTCCGTCACTAATATTGTGCGCCGGCACCACCTCGATTGGCTTGTATTCCTTTATCCCAACCGATTATCAAGGCATCTCGGAACTAGGCTTGCTGGCCGGCACCAGCTTGTTTATCTGTTTGTTCGTGACCTTGACCGTGTTGCCGGTGTTGTTGAAAGTCATGCCTGCTCCACCGATTCATCAACTTCACGGTGACGAGCAGCCCGGCGCCTCGAAAATATCGTTGCTGCTGGCTCACTTCACGCTGCACTATGCCAAATCGATTTCATTCCTCACCTTGCTGGGCGCGATCGTTGCGGTGTATTTCGTGTTTCAGGTGCGGACCGATTTCAATCCCTTGAATTTACGCGATCCCCATACCGAGTCGGTGATTGCTTTCAAGGATTTGATGAAGGCTAGGGAAACTTCGCCGATGACGCTGACGGTACTGGCCAAGAACGAAGCCGATGCCCGCACCCTGCAGAAAAAGCTGGACTCGCTGAAAACGGTGGATAAAACCGTCAGCCTATTCGATTTCGTGCCGGAGGAGCAGGAAGACAAGCTGGCGATTATCGATGAAATGGCGCTGACCTTGGGGCCGCAAAGCCAATCGTTTCCGCAGCTGAAAACCGGCGATGACCCCAGCCCCAGCATCAAGCGCATGATAGCGGCCATAGACGGCAATGTGCCGAAAAAAACCAATCCGGCCGAAATCAAATCGCTACTGGCTTTCAAGCAGGAGCTTCAGGATGTGCTGATCGAGCTGGATGCCCGCCTACAGCCGGATCGCGGACTCTTTATCGAAAAAATTCAGACCTGTTTGCTCGGTACTCTGCCGACGGTGATGAATGAATTGCTGACCAGCTTTCATGCCGAGGAAATCAATCCATCCAGCATCCCCGTGGAAATCAAGGATAGATGGCTGAGCAAGGACGGCTTGTATCGCATCCAGATTTTTCCCAAGGAAGATTTGAATGATTTGGATCATTTACAGACCTTCATTACCGATGTGCAGGCCGTCGCACCGGACGCCACCGATTTGCCGGTGATGTATTGGGAGTCGATGAAGGCCGTGATCGGTTCGTTTCAGGAAGCGATCATCATCGCCCTGATCGCCATCGCCCTGTTGCTGCTGTTCATACGCCGCAGTATCGTCGATACCTTGCTGGTGATGGCGCCGCTGGTTCTGGCCGGATTGTTCACGATGGCCACTACCGTGTTTACCGGTACGCCGATCAATTTTGCCAACATCATTGCCCTGCCTTTGCTGATGGGGCTCGGTGTCGATAACGGCATTCACATGGTTGAAAAGCTGCATCATTCCCTGTCCGAAGAACAGAACATTTATCAGTCCAGCACCGCGAGAGGCATGTTCTACGGCGCGTTGACCACCATCTCCAGTTTCATTGGTCTGGCGTTCTCGCCGCATCAAGGCATTTCCAGCATGGGTTTGGTGATTACCATCGGTATTTTCTGGATCATGACCTGTACCTTCGTGGTGCTGCCAGCCTTGAGCAAGCTGGTTCTGAAGCAGGAACAACGGGATAAAGTGTCTATCGCTTGAACCTACATTGATAAGCCGTCACAATTCAAGCTGATGTCGGTGAATTTCAAATTACTTAATCAGAGGAAGCCATGTTTGTAATCATTGGTTATGTGGTCATCTTAGGCTCTGTATTGGGAGGATTCCTGATCGCGGGCGGACACATCGGCGTACTCTTGCAGCCGGTCGAGTTGTTGATCATCGCCGGTGCCGCCGGCGGCGCGTTCTTCGCCAGTAATTCCTTGGGTAATATCAAGGCGGCCGCGGCGGGCGGTACCTCCACCTTGAAAGGCAGCCGCTATACCAAAGACTATTACATGGAATTGTTGATGAGTTTCAACGCTCTCAGTCAGAAGGCGCGCAAGGAAGGCTTGTTGTCGCTGGAAAAAGTGGTGGACGATCCGGAAGGCAGTACCATCTTCGGCGAAAAAATTGCTCACGATCATCATCTGATGGAATTTATATGCGACAAATTGCGTTTGGTGCTGACCGGTGTCGATGTCAACCAGCTGGAGGACATCATGGATGCCGAAATTGATATCCATCACGAAGAAGGCCAGGGGCCGATCAAAGCCGTGCAACGGCTCGCCGACGGCATGCCGGCCTTCGGTATCGTCGCGGCGGTGATGGGGGTGGTGCATACCATGGAATCGGTAGGCATTCCGCCGGCCGAGCTGGGCAAGCTGATTGCCGCGGCCTTGGTGGGTACCTTCCTCGGTATTCTTTTGTCTTATGGCTTCGTCAGCCCGGTGGCTTCGGTGATGGAAACTCGGCTGGAAGAGGAAGCCAATGCCTATCGGTGTGCGCAAAAAGGACTGTTGAATGTCGCCAAAGGCACTTCGCCGGCCATGACGGTGGAATTCATGCGCACCGCGATTCCCCACAACATTCGCCCAGGTTTTATCGAACTGGAAGAACAGCTGAAAGCCGCCAAGGGAGGCTAAGCGGCCATGGCCGAACAACCCATCATCATCAAAAAAATCAAGAAGAAAGCCCATGGCGGCCATCATGGCGGCGCCTGGAAAATCGCCTATGCCGACTTTGTGACGGCAATGATGGCCTTCTTCTTGTTGATGTGGTTGCTCGGCTCGACCGATGAAAAGACCAAAAAAGGCATTTCCGAATATTTTCAAAACCCTTTCGGTGTAGCGATCACGACGGGTGGTGGCGAAGGTAGCGGTGATAGGACCAGCATTATCCAAGCCGGTGGTTCGGATTTGAAATCACAGGACGAAGGCCAAGTGCATCAAGGCGAAGAAGTACCGCCTCCACCAGATGACCTTCAGAAACTGGCCGAAGAGCAGGAAAAGAAGAAGCTGGAGGAATTGCAGCAAAAAATCGAAGAAATGGTAAAAGCCAATCCTAGCCTTGCCGAATATAAGGATCAGATCAAGCTGGAAAGAACCCCGGAAGGCTTGAAGATCCAGATTGTCGATGCCAAAAACCGGCCCATGTTCAAGCTGGCCAGGTCCAGTATCGAAGACTATGCGCAAACCATCCTCAGGGCGCTGGCTCCGGTGATAAATGAACTGCCCAACAAAGTCAGCGTCAACGGCCATACCGACGCGCTGCCTTACCCGCTCAACAAATCAGGCTACTCCAACTGGGAGCTTTCCACCGACCGGGCCAACGTTGCCCGCCATGAGCTAACCGAGGGCGGATTGGCCGAAGACAAAGTGTTAAGAGTGGTTGGTTTGGCGTCTAGTATTCCTTATAACGATCAGAACCCCACCGATCCGATGAATAGACGGATCTCGATTATCGTGATGAACAAAAAAACCGAAAATCAGGTGCTGCACGAAGGTGCCGTTGAAGGTTCTACGACGGTACCCGCATTGCCGCCGATGCCGTCGGATGTCCAACAGAACATTCAAACCGATGGACCGATAGCTCATTAGGCGAATGGCGTACGTGTCGTCTTAGCCTGGCCGCCGGTAGCTATGCAGTTAATCAAGGCATTGGTTTGCCAGATGCTGGCCTGCCTCGTCATCCTGCTACTGGGCGGTTGTTTGTCGCGCTGGGCTATCGATATCCGGCTTATCGCTTTGCTCCAGGCCTTGATAGCGGCGACATTTTCCGCGCTATTGCGCCAGCCGGTGTGGTGGCGGTTGATTCATCTGTCGTTCATGCCGGCGTTGGCTATCATGTTGGCATTTAACCTGCCCTCCTGGCTATATTTACTGATTTTTTTGCTACTGACCCTGGTGTTCTGGGGCACGGTCAAGGGCGATGTACCGTTGTTTTTGTCGTCTTCCGCAGTCGGCGAGGCGGTAATAGCCATCGTGTCGCGGGAAAAGGCCGCAAGTTTTGTTGATTTGGGCGCGGGTGTCGGTACTGTCGTAGCGCCCTTGGCTCGGCACCTGCCTGATTCGCGTATCGATGCCTTGGAACGGGCGCCACTACCCTGGTTGCTTGCCTGTTGGCGCTGCCGAAAACTGCCGAATGTCCAGGTTCGCTTAGTTAGCTTATGGCATCGTAATTTGGCCGAATATAACGCGGTCTTCGCATTCCTATCGCCATTGGTGATGGACAGAGTCGCCGAAAAAGTGCGGAGTGAAATGCGGGAAGGCAGTCTTTTCATATCCTCTTCGTTTCCGGTTCAGGATTGGGTACCGGAAACCATCGTCGAGGTAGACGACGGACATAAGACCTGTCTGTATTGTTATCGGATTCAAGCTGGAAACATACCAGCCGACCAATCTTAGCCGACTCGGAAACCGCGAACAGCGTTCGATTGCAAGACAGCTGCGATAAAGTTTCTTTGCTGCCGGTGGCTGTGGTTAAATGCCGGCAGTTGTTCTTGTTTCCGCGGTCCGGTATTGGGCTCGGTTGGAGGAATGATATTTATCGTAATAACGTCGTACCATCGGGTAGAACACTATTCTCAACAACAATAAATAAAAAGGAGCGTATATGAAAAAACTACTTAACAACACGCTGATCGGCATCCTGGCATTCATCCCGGTTGTGGTGATTCTGCAAATCGTGCTGTTTGTGAAGGATAGGCTGACCGATTTGTTCCAATTCGTTTACGGCTATTCCGATAATTACCTCGTCACCTTTCTGTTGTTTGCCGCCAGTTTCGGGATGATCACCTACGTCGGCCACCGTGTCGCCTCGGGCCGGTTTTCCATCATGGCTTTATTCGAGAGGGTAATCGAGCGCATACCTTTACTTAGCACAATTTACCGCGTCACCAAAAAACTGGTAAACATGATCGCCGGGCACCAGCTTCGAGAGCCGCGCGAAGTAGTCTACGTGGAATATCCCAAGGAAGGCGTCTGGGTGCCGGCTTATGTCACCAACAAGAGCGATGATAGATATGTGTTATTCGTGCCGACCTCGCCCAACCCGACATCGGGTTTCGCGGTAATCGTCCACGAATCAAAAATCATTAAATCCGAGATGAGCATCGAGCAAGTCACCAGCTTCATCATCAGCATCGGCGCCGATTTCGAGAATGTCGGCGAAATCGCCAAACTGCCGAAATAATCGGCGATGATAAATTTCCATGGCGCGGTCTGTTAACCTTGGCTTACCTGGCCGCGGCTTGGGTTTGATCGCGCTTATTTGATTGTCCAAGTTCATCCGTTAGGGGCCTTTGTTAGTTGTACCCGGCGGATGGACCGATTTTCCGAGTTAGCTGGTTTTGTTGCTTTTCGCGGATCGCTTGTCAAAAACCTAGTTTTCAAGTTAATTACTGAACGATTTTGTGAAGTGTATATAATGGCCTCGCGCCTACTCCGAAACACTTAGTTACCCTGCTGCAAGCCCAGTATTTTGGCGTTGGATCTTCCGAGCACCAGAACAATAAAAATCAACTTAGTTTCTAGGCAATCGAACACGGTTTCTATAGCTTTCCAATGTCATGCTCTCCAGTCAATACCGCTGTATAACCGCCGCTTTTTTTTGTTATGGAACCTTATTCCATACCAGTGTTTTTGCGGAAGACAGCGCCGCGGACGCCATTGAGTCGACCAGCGATTTGCTGCCTCTAAGCTGGGAAGAACTAACCGAGTTAGATGTTTCGACACTCGCACGAAAAGAACAAACCGTAAAAAATACCCCGGCCGCTGCGTTTGTGATTACTTCGGAAGACATTCGGCGTTCCGGAGCGACCAGCCTGCCGGAAATTTTACGCATGGTGCCAGGGATGAATGTCGGCAAGATCAATGCCTGGAATTGGGCGGTAAGCGCTCGCGGTTTCAACGATCTTTACGCCAACAAGTTACAGGTAATGATAGATGGCCGCAGCATCTACGATCCTCTGGTCAGCGGCGTCTATTGGGGGCAACAAAATCCCTTTCCGCAAGATATACAACGCATCGAGGTGTTACGCGGCCCAAGTGGCAGTTTATGGGGGGCGAATGCCGTGAATGGCATCATCAACATCGTTACCCGATCGGCCCGCGATACTCAAGGTAGCATGGTGAATGCCGGAGGCGGCACCGAGGAGCAGGGTTTCGGCGGCGTACGTTACGGAGTCAAACTATCCGACTCGACCTATCTGCGCGCTTCGGCCAATACCATGCACCGCGACGCCAGCATCGATATGGCGGGTTTGCATAATACCCACGATTACGGCAACGCACAGACCGCTAATTTCCGCCTCGATAGCCAACTCGGCGATCAGGACAAGGTGATGTTGGAAGGTAATTTTTCTCGCCACGATCAGAATGGATATTTTATAGGCGTTACTTCGCCTGTCGGCCCTACCTGGCGTCAGAACGATTTTGGACGGGAAGGCGTTATTGGCAGCCTGCAAGGCAATTGGTCACATCAGACCGATGGCGGCCACGACTGGCAACTGAACATGGCGCTTACACAGACCGACTGGCAGTTGGCGGTCAATGAGATGAGCCGATCGCAGTATGTACTAGATTTTCACCATAGTCTTCCCGTTTTTGACGATCACCGTCTGATGTGGGGCGTTAATTATCAACGCATCTCCGATCAGTTCAACAACAGCCTGACGCTGGGCTTCGAACCCGAAAGCTTTACCCAGCATAACGTCGGTGTGTTCCTGCAAGATCAAATCGATTTACTGCCCGATCTGAAGTTGACGCTTGGCAACCGGGTCGAACACTTTACCTATACCGGCTGGGAAACCGAACCCAACGCCCGATTGATCTGGACGCCTAACAAACGACACAGCCTCTGGGCGGCGGTATCGCGGGCGGTGGTATTGCCAAACCGAGCGCAGCACAGCATCCGCTTGTTTAAAACCATACCCGATACGAATACTTTTTTTCGGGCGGAGGCCAATCCGAGCATGCTGACCGAAAACCTCTTGGCCTACGAGTTAGGTTGGCGCTGGCGGATTGCCAATAATCTGGATATCGACAGCGCGCTGTTCTACAACATTTACGATCGGATGCAGGGTACCAAATTTGACGGCATGGACGGCAGCGTCAGGCTGGCAACGGTCGGCAATTATCGGCAAGTTAAGAGTTATGGTCTGGAGTTATCGCTGAATTACCGGGTGAATCACGATTGGCGTTTGCAAGCTTCCTATAGCGCCAACAGATTCGACGTCAATTACGATCCGACTCAAGCTTGTTTCCGCGATCCCTTGACTGAACCCCATGCCAATCCCAATCACGCGCTGTCGCTACGGTCCTTATTCAATCTTACCAGCGAGATAGAGTTCGATGCCTGGGGACGCTATGTCGATCAGCTCTATATCGATCAGCGCAGGATTCCGGCTTATATTTCACTGGATCTACGTCTGGGATGGCATCCGCTCAAAGAACTGGAATTATCACTGAGCGGCCAAAACCTCCTCGATGATCAGCATCCCGAATTTAGTGATATTCTGTACATTCCGGTCGCCAGCCAGATTCAGCGAGGCTATCTGGCGCAATTAAACTTGCGATTCTAGTCGGATGTTGCAACGCGTCATACATCGACTGTTGCAACGCTGTGCATTCGCATGCCGTTTTGGCAAAGGTCATTACAATGCCGAACCCAGATGTATTGCCAAACGTTTGTCGAAACGGCTTTTGCTGATCATCGGTCTTAGCGCCATGGCTGGTTTCGCCGAAGGCGAGATCATTAATCGCGAATTTCAGTTAAAAACCGTTTATCTGTTTCATTTTTCCGAACTGACCGAGTGGCCATCATCCTTGCCGCTTAACATTTGTTTACAAGGTTCGAGCCCAATCCGTAATCACCTGCCGGAACTGGAGGGGCAATTGATAGATGGTCAGCCCATTCATATTCGGCTCGATCAGCAGCCCGATTTTAGTGGCTGCCGGATCCTGTTTCTGAGCAATATCGAAGCCCTTACCCCGCTGTTGAAAGAACGGGCGAAACACCAGCATGTCCTGTTGGTCAGCGACGCCGAGGGTTTTGCCGAAAAAGGTGGCATGGTGCAATTCGCCCTGCGCGATAACAGGCTAAACTTAGTGATCAATTTATCGGCGGTTAAGCAGGCGGGTTTGAAATTCAGTTCAAAACTACTGCGTATGTCGGAGATTCTCGAATGAAGGTATCGAACAAAGCGCGTATTTCAATCACCCGAAAACTGGGCCAGATCCTGGGGCTGATGGTTTTACTAACCTTGCTGGTTGCCACTATAACGCTGTCGTTGCGAGAGTACGCCGATTTACAGGCAAAGCTGGGTAAAAAGCTGGAATTAACCGCCGACATGATAGGCCAGCACGCCAGCGTGGCATTATTGTTTGACGATAGATCAACCGCGCAGGAAGTACTGAATGCGTTGGATCTCGATTCGGAAATTGTCCACGGTTTGATCGAAACGGCGGCGGGGCAGACCTTTGCCGCTTATTCCAAGACCACTACCGATTGGCATCGTTTTTGGCCAAGCTGGCTGCCAACCAGCCATCAGGTCGGCCGGGCCATTTTGCACAAGGATAACAGTGTCGTTGGCCAGATTATTCTGACCGCCGATTTGAAACTGACTTATCTAACCTTGCTGCATAATGCAGTGATTAATGCCGGTATCGTATTGCTGGCTTTGGGCATAGTCGGATTGTACGTATTGCGTTTGCAGCACTCATTCCTGCAACCCATTTTGCAATTGGCCGATATATCCCGACAAATCGAACAGGATCATGATTACAGTAAACGAGCACACTATGCCGGCAACGATGAAATCAGTGATCTGGCCGATGCCTTTAACAGCATGTTGAGCCAAATTCAGCTTAACGAAGCTTATCTGGAAACACAGGTAAAACAGCGCACCCATGAGTTGGAATATGCCAAGCGGGATGCCGAGATGGCTAATCAGGCCAAGAGCCAGTTCCTCGCCAACATGAGCCACGAAATTCGGACGCCGATGAACGCGATCGTCGGCTTAGTCGAACTTTGCCTCAATTATCCTCTCGATACCAAGCAGCGCGATTATCTGGAACGCGTGGAAACCGCATCTTATTCGCTGATGGCCATCATCGACGACATTTTGGATTTCTCCAAAATGGAAGCCGGTAAATTGCATCTGGATACCATACCATTCCGGCTGGAAGAAATGCTGGAGCAGGTCTATGCCACCATG
>JAJRDU010000178.1 GCA_028748685.1 Methylococcaceae bacterium | reverse complement strand
CTCTGATAGCTAGCTTTGGTCTAATCGTAGAATTAAGAGTTTTTTCCATAATAGTCAATTGTTTATCAAATTGACGTTTTTGAAAATAAATAACTAAAAGCGCGCAAAATGCAATAAACGCAGATATTCCAGCGATCACATTATTCCACCATTGTAATTCATCACCCTTCTCTGGCTTCGATTCTGGATTAGTAGAACATATTTGCTTGTTTTTGTCTGTTATATCATTCTTTTTACTTTGGTTTAAATCCGATATATGGTTTGAATTAATTAGTTTATCTTCTGCCGATTTTGATGCTGGCTTAATTGCGTTTGAGTCCTTTCTCTGCGCTTGTTCTTTCGGTGTTATATTTATTTTTTCTGACGCTGATTGATCTGAGTGGGCAGATATGGCATAAAATGCAAAGAAGAAAAAACTGATGCCGATTGCAGATGCTGTTTTGGTATAAGTCTGAAGCTTCATATCTTTTGCATCTTTAATCATTCTAAATGTCTGGATTGAGGACCGTAGGCTGAGTTAAGCAACGCGAAACCCAGCAAAAACTTTGAAACAATCTAATTCCCTTGCATTAAAACAATCCTTTGTATATCTCAACTAATCACCTTCGACGCTGGGTTTCATTATCATTCAACCCAGCCTACGTTGACAACCGACCATCGGCTTTTAGCCAAATCCAGGCCATCCAACCTTAGCCGCTGATGCATCCCAGATATCCGGTAGCTCGAACGCGCCGAGTATGCGACGATAATCCCAGCCCAACTCTTTTCGTGGAATGCACCGTGAACGACAACACTTTTATCATCTCAGCCGCCGGCGTGCGCATGCCTCGGATTGTTTACGGCACGGCCTGGAAGAAAGACCGTACGGCGGCGCTGGTGGAACAAGCCATCGGCCTGGGTTTTCGGGGTATCGATACCGCCTGCCAGCCCAAGCATTATCAGGAAGCCGGTGTCGGCGAGGGCGTAGTGGCGGCTTGCCGAAAACTGGGCTTGGATCGCGCCGATCTTTACCTGCAGACCAAATTCACGCCCTTGAATGGCCAGGATCCGCTGCAAATACCCTACGATCCCCAAGCCTCGTTAGCCGAGCAAGTCTCGCAATCGTTCCGGACTTCGCTGAAAAATCTGCAAACCCCTTACCTGGACTGCCTGGTGCTGCACTCGCCGCTGGCCCATCGCCAACAGTTGCTGGAGGTGTGGCGGGCTATGGAGCAGATATTTCACGACGGCGATGCCACGCAATTGGGCATCAGCAATTGCTACGACCCCGAGCTGTTCGAGTTTTTGTATCAAGCCGCGGATGTGAAACCGGCGGTGATCCAGAACCGTTTTTATGCCGACACGGGTTATGACCGCGAGATCCGTGATTTTTGCCGGCAACATCGGATCGTTTATCAAAGCTTCTGGACGCTGACCGCCAATCCCAAGGTCTTGGCGGATGCCGCCGTGAAAAATCTGGCCGCGAAATACCAGCGCAGCACCGCCCAGGTGTTTTTCCGTTTTTTGAGCCAGATTGGCATCATCCCGTTAACCGGCACGACTTCGGCGAAGCACATGCGGGAAGACCTGGCTATCTTTGATTTTGAACTGAGCGCCGATGAATGCTCATTGATGGAATCCTTGCTTTGATTCCGATCATGGCTCGACAAGCTTACCACTAACGGAATCAACCACTTACCATTCGTCCTGAGCCTAAAGAAGGACTTGTTCAGTGTTTCCTTGAAGAAATGACCTCAAGTCTGTCTCACCGGCTTGATCCATTTCAGCAACATTTCATAAAGAATTTTCGGCAGGATGGGTTTAGCGATGAAATCGTTCATGCCTGCTTCAAAACATTGGTTGCGATCATCGTTCATCGCGTTGGCGGTCATGGCGATCACCGGCACCTGTGTACAGCCCTCCATGGTCCTTAAAACTTGTGTGGCTCGACAACCGTCCATCACCGGCATTTGCACATCCATCAATACGCAGTCGTAGCGGTTGGTCGCCAATTTTTCCAAGGCTCTCTCGCCATTTTCGGCCACGTCCACCTGTAGCCGCGCCTCCGCCAGCAGTTCGAGTGCCACTATGCGGTTAATCTCATTATCCTCAACCAGCAGGACTCGAGCCCCCCGGATAGCTTGCAGTTTACCGAGATCGAATTGCTGGTGCCGGCGCTTGGGTTGCCGTACATCTTCCGGTTCGGCTATGCCCAGCATCACGGTAAAGGTGAACGTCGAACCGACACCTTCCTGGCTGAACACCCTGATCGTGCCGCCCATTTGTTCGATCAGCTGTTTGGAGATAATCAAACCCAAACCCGTACCGCCGTAATTACGAGTCACGCTATTGTCGCCCTGGCTAAAGGCCTGAAACAGTTTGTCCTGTTGCGCCTGACTCATGCCTATACCGGTATCGATGATGCTGAATTGCAGACAGACTTGCCCGGCGTTGCGGCTCAGTTCGTTGAGCGTGATTTTGACTTCGCCGCGATCGGTAAATTTAATGGCGTTACCGATCAGGTTGATCAATACCTGCCGTAGCCGCTGCGGATCACCCACTACCGCATGGCACCGCCT
>JAJRDU010000177.1 GCA_028748685.1 Methylococcaceae bacterium | reverse complement strand
GGCTTGCTGCCGAGTTGCGCCAGGTCGCCGCCAAACATCACGAAATCCGGTTTTGGGGCCAGCAGATTGGCTTCGGCGACGGCGCGCGTCAAACCCTGGTCCCAGTTTCTGACGAAGCGGCCGCCCTTGATCTGCTGAATATGGGCGTCGGAAATATAGGCAAAGGTGAAATTTTCGGCGGCGTCGGCGAAAGCCAGTTCCACCAAACCGAGCTGCAGGGTGCTACCCAGGGCCGCCGTGCTCGCGGTTTTTAGAAAATGGCGGCGGCCGTGATTGATGCTGTTCATGATCTCTCTCCTCAGTGAGTCGCGGCTGCGGCGGGCCCGGCATATTGGGCACTGGTCAGTGCCTGCAGGAACGCCACCAGATCGTCGATTTGGGCTTCGGTCAGATTCAGCGGGCGAATGCCGCCGCTCAGGAAAGCGTTTACCTTGCCGCCGGCCGGCGTCACGCCGCCGTTGTTGTAATGGATCACCACCTCCTTGAGGGTTTTCAGACTGCCGTCGTGCATATAGGGTGCGGTCAGGGCGATGTTGCGCAGGGTCGGCGTCTTGAAGCCGCCGAGGTCGGCCAAGGCATGACTCACCGCAAACCGGCCCAGTTCGGAGGATTTTTTATCGGTCAGCACGATTTTATCGACGTCACCGCCCTTGTTCTTGGCTTCCAGGAAGGCCTGCACCAGTGGCGCGATGTCCTGCTGTATCGCGTTGATGCCTATGCCGATGTTGTGGAAGCGGCTGTCGGTAAACAAGGCCTGATTCTGTTCGATGACATGGCAGGACACGCAGCGGCCCTGATCGAGGAACAGTTTAAAGCCGCGTTGTTGTTGCTCGTTCAACGCCGCGCTGTCACCCTTGAAATAAAACCGGTCGAAAGGCGAATCGCCGGCGATCAGGGTACGCTCGAAACTGGCGATGGCCTTGGTGACATGATCCATGCTGATTTTCTGGTCGCCGACGTCGAACGCTTCCTTGAAGGCTTTTTGATAGGCCGGGTCGGCGCCGATGATGTCGAGTATGGCTTGATGATTAGGCAGGCCGGCTTCGACCGGATTGACGAAAGGGCCCTTGGATTGAGCCTCCAGCGTTGGCTCGCGGCCGTCCCAGAATTGCGATTGGTAAAACGCCGCGTTGATCACGGTTGGCGCGTTGCGGGTGCCGGTCAAGCCGTGATGACCCACCGACACCGGCAGATTATCGGTAAAGGCCTTGCCGTCGTCGTGGCAGTTTGCGCAACTGACGGTGCCATCGATGGAAAAACGCTTTTCGTGGAATAGCTTGTCGCCCAGCGCGATTTTGGCGGCCGATTGCGGATTGTCGGCGGGTATGGGGACTGGTGGCAATCCCAGTAAATGGTCGGACGCGACGTTGCCGCTTTGGCTTATTTGTTCTGGATTCGGTGTTGCGGCCAGTTGCTGCGGGGTGTTGTCCGCCCGTGTGTTGGTGATTAAACCAGTCACCAGGATTAAGAGCCTCAAGTATTGCATAACAGCCTCCCGATAGTAGGGCGTTTAACGCAATGACTATGCCGCTTTACGTCTTCAGGAAATCAAAACGCTTCGATACGGCATGGTATGAATAACTGGATGTCTAGCATACCACGCGAGGGGAAATAGCAAAACTAACAGCTTTGTAAAACGTTTTAACGCCTGAAAGACCTGGCGAAATGAATATAAGTCCAGCATTTATGCGGTATGCCACTAGGCTACTGAGTGGTTTATTGATTTCGATACATGGGCAAGGCAGAGATACGGGTATCGATTTCACGGATCATTGCTTGGTAGGCCGGGCTGTCGATGCCGCCATATTTAAGTTTGAACGCTTGTTCGTCCATGTGTTCCGGTAAGTCCTGAATGTCCGGAATAATGGATGAATAATGTTTTAGCGTGGACATCATGCGCTGCAGTTCCCGCGCCTGATGCGGCGAAGCGATAGCCAGTCGGCCAAATCGGGTGCCGGCCCGGTCGGCGGTCAGATCGATAAAACTGAAGCCGCTGCCTTGTTGGGCATCGCCTACTTCTTTGTCGACGCTAAGCTGTTCGCTTAACAACGAAGAATCGACGGCGGTAACTAATGCCGAGGCTATGAAGTGTTGAGGAATGTCGATGCGTTTGTAGGCAAACACCGGATATTCCTTGCTGTAAACCAGGCCTAGCGGCAGATAGCGGCGCAATTCGTTCTTATAGATGTAACTGGCGACGGCGATGATCACGGCCCGATTTTCTCGGATGGCGTCATCATCGTCGGAGCGTTGAAAAGCCGATAAGAACAGCGGCTGTAACAGATCGCTCAGCGATAATCGCCAGGCGGGATCGTGGCGGCTGACTATGTCATTGATTTGCTGTTGGTAAACATGCAGGTTGGGATAGTTCTTGTGTTTGTTGATCGCGAGCTGTTTTGCGGTATCGACAATTGAGCCAAGATAACTGATGTCCAGTGTTTGCGGAGTAATGCGTACGTTTTTGACGTACTGATTCGCGGCTACCCAGTATTTGTTAAGCGGTGTGTGGCGGATGATAAATGGAATCAGCCGGTTGGCGGTGGGATCGGGAATGGATATTTCGCCGATTTTGAAGGACTTAATCCTGATGGCATCTTCAACCTGGTTTAGGCTGAAACTGAAATCCAGATACCGGCCCCAGGGATTTTGGGGAACGAAGACCGCAATCTGGAACAGGATTCGATCATTGACAATTTGAATCAGGGTGGTGTTCTCCACGAAATGGCTGAGCAGATAACCGGCCGCGATGTTCAAGTCCTTCTGGTTGAGGCTTACGGTTTTAATGCTTTCCCGGTCTTCGGGTGAAACGTGAAGCAGCAGCTTTGCGCGTTGGATGTCGTCTCGATTTAGGCCTTGCAGGACTATGGGCTGCGGAGTGTCGTCGAGAGCGAAACTTAGCAGCACGGTTAACAGTATGATGCAGGCGAGTAGGGTGTAACCCAGCGTCTTGAGCAGCTTTTTAACAACAGGTGCATCTGTCCAAGCAGGTCTTGAAAAAAAACTTCGTGTCTTTAGCGGCATTCTGCTGGTCAGCAGGCCGTTGAAAAAGTTGGCGATGTTGTTTAAACGGCTGCCAAGCGATTTCAGCATTTATCGAAAATCAGATTGAATTTGGCGTCTTCCAGGTAACGCATTTCCTGGTCGAGATCGGCGCATGTCAATGGTGCTTGTTCCAGCCACTGTTCGGGAAATTCCAGCACGATGTCGTTGTCTTCGATAGCGATCCTGAAATCGGGACGAGAGGTATGGCGATTGCGGTGCAGCAACGATGCAATCCGAAAAATGATGGCCAGTATCGGCGCGTATTGCCGCCAGGGCGCGGGTAAGTCGGCAAACCGCTCAAGACTGAACTTCTTGCGCTGGCTGCGGACCAGTCTGGACAGTACCTGCTGATCCTGTTTGGAAAAACCGGCCAGATCACCGTTCTCGATGATATAAGCGCTGTGCTTATGATATTGGCTATGAGCGATTTCAAAACCGATCTCGTGCAACTCGGCGGCCCATTCCAGGAACTGCAGGCTGGCTGGGTTATCGTTAAAGCACGGATGAGTATCCAGTTGCTGTACCATATAGCGTATGGTTTCCTTGAGCTGCTCGGAGTGTTTCTGGTCGGTGTGATAACGATCCGCAATCATCCGGCTGGTTTGGGAGCGAATGTCGTGATTGTAGATGCGGCCCAACAGATCGTACACCAAGCCTTCCCGCAAGGCGCCGTCGGATACTGTCATTTGTTCGATATTCAATGTTTTAAATGTGGCGTAGACGATGGCGACCGCGCCGATGAACACCGGGCGGCGTTCTATGCTCAGGGCCGGGAACGTGATTTGATCGGTATGAGTCAGCTTGAGCAGATGCGTGACTAGTTGTTCAAGACCGTCCATGGTGATGCCGTTGTCGCTCCAGCCCGAGGTTTTCAGCACATTGCTGACGGTTTTTAGGCTACCGGACGCGCCTATGGCTTCATCCCATTTGCTGCGGTTGAACTTGCCTTGAAAGGGTTCCAGGTGGTGCTCGGCAAACAGCGTGGCCTTTTTGAAGGCTTTCTTGGAAATCGCCCCTTTTTTAAAGAAATTCTGGCTGACAGTCACGCAACCCATGTTCAGGCTTTCCTTGGCATGAGCGACATCGTGCTGGCCGATAATATATTCGGTGCTACTGCCGCCGATATCCATCACGAAACGGTTGTTGGCGTTACTGGCCAGGCTATGAGCGACGCCTTGATAAATCAGGCGGGCTTCCTCGATGCCGGAAATGATGTGAATGGGGTGGCCAAGGGCTTTTTCGGCCTTGCTGATGAATTGCTGGGAGTTTTTGGCTAGCCGCAAGGTGTTGGTGCCGACGATGCTGACGCTGTTGGGCGGGAAGTTGCTGATTCTTTGTCCGAAACGTTCCAAGCAGGCTAAGGCTTTTTCCTGAGTTTCTTGGTCCAGATTCCGGTTGTGATCCAGGCCGGCGGCGAGACGCACCATTTCCTTCAAGCGGTCTATGGTCTGCAGTTTGCCGTCCTTCAGGCTACAGATAATCATATGGAAGCTGTTGGAACCCAGATCGACGGCGGCAACGCTGGTGGGAATTTGATTTGGCAAGGCTACAATCCTGTTCAATCTGCGGAGGAATTGGAAATTCTGATAAAATTTCGACAATTTGTAGCGGAAAGCAGTCCCGCCTCGTCTACTGACACAGCCATTATAACGTAGAGAATGAAGGCCTTATCCATCAAGCAGCTAAAAAAAACCTATAACAACGGCTTTGAAGCCTTGAAGGGTATCAATCTCGAGGTGGAAAGCGGCGATTTTTTTGCGTTGCTCGGTCCCAATGGCGCCGGCAAGTCGACCCTGATCGGCATCATCAGTTCGTTGGTTACCAAGAGCAGTGGTTCGGTCGAAGTATTCGGGTACGATCTGGATAAGAACAATGAGCGAGCCAAGAGTTGTATCGGCCTGGTGCCTCAGGAAATCAACTTCAATCAGTTCGAAACGGTCAGAAATGTGGTGCTGAATCAGGCCGGTTATTACGGGATTCCACGCAAACAGGCCGTGCAGCGTACCGAAACCTGTCTAAAACAAATGGATTTATGGGATAAGCGCGATAGCGTTTCCCGGCGGCTGTCCGGCGGCATGAAGCGGCGGCTGATGATCGCCAGGGCCATGGTTCATTCGCCCAGGCTATTGATACTCGACGAACCGACGGCGGGCGTGGACATCGAAATTCGCCGTGCCATGTGGCAAATGATGAAGGAGGTCAATGCGCAAGGTACAACCATCATCCTGACCACGCATTACTTGGAAGAGGCGGAAAGCTTGTGCCGCAGTATCGCCATCATTAACAATGGCCAAATTATCGAAAAATCGGCGATGAACAGTTTGTTGGGTCGGATTCATACCGAGCACTTCGTGCTGGATATTACCCAGCCACTGACCCATGCGCCGCTCATCGAAGGTTATCAGATCGAACTGGCCGGTAACAGGACCTTGAATGTGGCTGTGCCGAAGAGCCAGGGCCTTAATCCCTTGTTCCAGCAACTCACCGCTCAGGGTGTCGCGGTATCGAGCCTGAAAAACAAATCCAACCGCCTCGAACAACTGTTCATCGATCTGGTGCAATGAATTATTCCGTCGCCTTCAAGACCTTGCTCGTCAAGGAAATCCGCCGCTTTACCCGCATCTGGCCGCAAACCTTGCTGCCGCCGGCTATTACGACCGCGCTTTATTTTCTGATTTTCGGCAAGCTGATAGGCGACCGGATCGGTACCGTGCATGGCGAGACCTACATGGATTACATCGTGCCCGGCATCATCCTGATGTCGGTGATCAGCCATTCATATTCCAACGTGGTGTCGTCGTTTTACTCCACCAAGTTTCAGCACCACATCGAGGAATTGCTGGTGGCGCCGGTGCCGAACGGGGTGATCTTGGCGGGCTATGTTTGCGGCGGGATAGCTCGCGGTATTCTGGTCGGCTGCGTGGTGGCGGGCATATCGATGCTGTTTACCGATATTCCGGTCCACCATTGGGATGTGGCCATTGCGGTATTCGTGTTGACGTCAACATTGTTTGCACTGGCGGGCTTCATCAATGCGGTGTTCGCCGACAGTTTCGACGATATTTCCATCATTCCGAACTTTGTGTTGACGCCGCTGAGCTATCTGGGCGGCGTATTTTATTCGGTGACCATGTTGCCGGGCATCTGGCAAACGATAGCCTTGGGCAATCCGATTCTGTATATGATCAACGCCTTCCGCTACGGTTTGCTCGGGGTTAGCGATGTCAATATCGAGCTGGCGTTTGCAATCACGGCTGGCTTTATCGTATTGCTCACCGCCGCCAGTTTGCTGTTGTTGCACAAAGGCATAGGCATTAAAAACTGATGCCGTTATTCGGTGACTTGTAGCAATTTTTTCAAGGCGGTTTGGTCGGTAATGGTGATGAAACGGTTTTGCACCACGATCAAATTATCGTCCTGAAATTTTTTCAGCAAGCGGCTGACGGTTTCCAATGCCAATCCCAGATGGTTGCCGATTTCCTGACGCGTCAACGAAAGCTTGAATTCCGATGACGAAAATCCACGCCGTTTCAGGCGCTCCGACAAGCTGATCAAAAAATAAGCTAGGCGTTCCTCGGCCGGACGTTTGCTGAGGATCAGTTGATTCTTGTCTTCGCTCATTTTTTCGCCGGTGTGGCGGAATAATTCACGGGTCAAGCCGGGCAGGTTCTGAAACAGTTCATCCATGCTGTCGGCCGGCAACACGCAAAAACTGGTGGTCTCCAGCGCAATGGCCGCGCAGGTGTGCTTTTCATCCGACAAACCGTCGAAACCCAGCAATTCACCCGGCAACAGAATGTTGAGGATGTGCTCGTTGCCGTGCTGATCGCTGGCGACCAGTTTGGCACTGCCGGATTTGATCGCCAGGATGCCACGGAAATTATCGCCTTCGTGGTAGATGAATTCGCCGCGCTGCAGGGTCTTTTTGGCTTTGACCACTTGGCTGATGTCGTTGATTTCCGCCTGTGACAGGCCTCGCGGCAAACAAATATTATCCAGGCCGCAATTGGCGCAGCTGACCTGGTTATATTTCGATACGGGCTGGTTTTTTAGGTAAAGAGAGGCAGGGTGGCGCAACATATTAAGTATCCGCCCGATGGTGTTCGTGGTGATAATCCATAATTCGCTCCACTTCGTTTTTTGATCCAAGAATCAGCGGCACGCGCTGATGAATACTACCGGGTTTGATGTCGAGTATGCGTTCCGAGCCGGTGGTACAAACCCCGCCGGCTTGTTCGATGATGAAGGCCATGGGGTTGGCTTCATACATTAGGCGCAGTTTGCCGGGTTTGGCGGGGTCGCGCAAGTCGTATGGATAGAGAAAAACGCCGCCTCTATTCAATATCCTATAAACCTCGGCCACCAGCGATGCCACCCAGCGCATATTGAAATTTTCGCCGCGCGGTCCGTCCACGCCCGCCACGCATTCGTCGATATAGCGTTTGACGGGAGCTTCCCAGAAACGTTGATTGGACATATTGATCGCAAACTCATTGCATTTTTCGGGGATTTTCATGTTGCAGTGAGTCAGGATGAATTCGCCTATATCCTGATCCAGCGTAAAGGCATTGACGCCGTTGCCGGTGGTTAATACCAGCATGGTGGACGGGCCGTACAGCACGAAGCCCGCGCAAACCTGTTCCGAGCCCTTGCGCAGGAAATCCTCGGTTTCGGCGGGAACACCTTCCCGGCAACGCAAGATCGAGAATATGGTACCCACCGTCAGGTTGATGTCGATGTTGGATGAGCCATCCAGCGGATCGAACAACACCAGATATTTACCCTTCGGATATTGTTTGGGGATCTGGATGGGATCGCTGATTTCTTCCGAGGCCATGCCACCCAAGTGTCCGCCCCAATCCAGGGCCTTAACCATGATGTCGTGAGTGATGATGTCCAGTTTCTTCTGAACTTCCCCCTGAACATTCTCGGATTCGGCGCTGCCGAGTACGCCTATCAGTGCGCCGCGATTGACGCGATGGGAAATCTGCTTGCAAGCCGTCACGATATTGTTGAGCAGCAGCGTGAATGTGCCGGAGGCATCGGGCAGGCCGCGTTGCTGCTCGATAATAAATTGAGTGAGGGTGACTTGCTCTGACAGGTTTTCGGTCTCTGTATTCATGCGGAGTTGTGGTCCAGTAAAAGATATTAGGCGAAGCGATCGTTGATGATCACTTCGTCCATGCTCAGTTGTCCACCGCGCGGCTGGGCCGGCTGCAGGGCCTTGCCTATCGCGACGAACATGCTGATGATATGGTCTTCGGGCAAGCGTATCAGTTTGCCGACCCGATCGAAATCGAAACCGTCCATCGGACATGAATCGTAACCCATGGCCTTGGCGGCCAACATCAGGGTTTGGGCCGCCATGCCGCAGGAGCGCATGGCTTCGTCGCGCTGCACTTGAGGCTTGCCCGCATAGTAATCGTGTATCGCCGGCAGCAGATAGTCTTGAACCGCTTGCGGCGCATTGCGCCAATAACGCTCGGGTTGCTTTTCCCAGGCTTTCAGGTCGGCGCAGAGAATCACCAGCAGGGACGCATCGGTCACCTGCGCCTGATCCCAGGCCGCTTGCCGTATTTCGGCACGCAGTTCGGGGTCGCGAACCACGACGAAGCGCCAGTTCTGAATGTTGAAAGCCGTGGGCGACAACAGCGCTAGCGATAATAAAGCGTCGATTTCTTGGTCCGACAAGCGATGATCGGGATCGTATTGCTTGACCGAGCGGCGTGATTGGATGGCGAGTTGAGTGTTCATGGGGCGTTCCAGTAGGTGGGAGATGTCAGCTTCAGGCTTTTTCGCTCAACAGATTGGCCAGCGGTTTTTTAGCTGAATCTGTTGGGGAGGGTTTGCCTTGATGTGCTTCCATAAATCCGGTTTTTAATCCTTTTTGTTCGAGTTGCTGTTTCAGATAATCGAGATGGGTATTGATTTTGTCAACGGTATCGGCGCCATCGCTCCAGAAGCGGGTATTGACCGAGCCGTCGTAACAGGAAATTCTGCAATGTATTGTAGCAAGTTCGGGCGGCGTAATGGTAATGCTGACTGCCCAGTTTTTTTGATCGCTGTCCTCGGCGCCTCGTTTGTCGCGTTCGATTTCGATCTGAACGGTGTCCGCTTTGTGGTCATGAAAAAACGGCAACTCCAGCACCCACACAAGTTTCGGCGAGTCGTCCCGGGGCAGGGACTGGAATTGATCGAGCGTCAGTTTGGCCAAGGTGGCGTGAGTTTTTTGTAAGGCTTCCTTGAGCATCGCGGTGTTGTCCAGGGCCGATTTTTGTTGGGCTTGCGCCTCGATCTCTCGGGTCAGCAATTGCACGAACTT
>JAJRDU010000176.1 GCA_028748685.1 Methylococcaceae bacterium | reverse complement strand
GTAATTGAAAAGCGGGTCGGCATCCGCATTATGCGAAAGCAATGCAAAATCCGCTTCAAACACCTGCTGTCCCAGTGAAATCCCAGGAACAGCTTCGAGCAAGGGTCGTTTTATCAAGGCTTGGAAACTGTCCAACAACAAGACGACCTGAGCCTCGTTATATTGACTGGCATCGCTCATTGCTTCCGTGTCGGTCATATCGTAGCGATCAATGGGTATGGTTTTGTTTGAATTCCGGTTCCGGCGCCGGCGGGCTCGGCTATTTCCCCCAGGGCATCACCGGCACCGTGGATACGCTGTTGGCGGGGGCGCCTTCTATCACCTTGCGGCTGATCGCCAGATACACCAGGGTGTTGTGTTTGGCATCCCATAGCCGGGTGATGTTGGTGGACTTGAACAACAAGGAGGTGTTTTCCGTAAATACGGTTTCTTCGTTGGGCAACTTGGCCGGTAGATTGATCGGGCCGGTTTGCCGGCAGGCCAGAGAAAACTGCGAGGGATCCTCGGCCAGGCCTAGCGTACCGGAAATGCCGCCGGTCCTGGCCTGGCTGATATGGCAGATCACGTTGGGGATTTTCGGATCTTCGAAGGCATCCACGCAGACTTTGTGATTGGCGCCGACCAGTTTCCATGCGGTCGTCACGCAACCCACTTCCTCGGCCAACGCCGCGCCCGCATACGCGATCAGCAAGCCGCACAGGCATTTTATCGAAGTCTTGGTCATAAGTTTCTCGCAAGTTGAGTTGAACAGAGTCATCGAGATCAGGGTAGCAATGTCCGGCTGCTAAAACAAGCGAGCTGACTGAAATGTCTATGCCGAATGTCGTTGAGCTGTCTTCCGTGATTCGGGAGACATTTCTCGGTCCGGATAACCCGAATGGGGTGGAAAAATCAGCCTGAAGTAGTTGGCGATGCCTGTGATTGTATTATCGATTCGCTATCTATATACTGCTTCCAGCTAATATCGCAGCTTGCCATAAGCTGGTTGAAATGAACCAAATGGTTTGATGATTGGTTTGCTTCAGCCGTTATGGGCGGGCTTCTCACGCACAAAATCTTTAGAAACGCTTGTCACGACCCTGGCTGTAACAGGGTAGGCATAGTATTATCGGTTGCTCTCAAGTCACCATAATAGTTGGCTAGAAAATTGCTAAACTCGGTTGGCTTGTGCCAAATCTTATATTCCGTTTAACCACAAATCCATGCCAACTAATCGTGTTAAATTTAAAGCCGCCGGGTTTTTATTCGGGTTGCTGAGCGTTGTAGATGTTTATGGACAGAATATGCCGATTTCCGTCGACGAGGCGTTGGCGATTTTCTATCAGCGCAACCTAGACCTGATCGCCGCGAAATACAATATCGAGCAATCCCACGCCGAAGCGGTAATTGCCTCCGCGATACCCAATCCGACGCTCGGCGTGCAGATTTCCGAGATTAGCAACAGGCCCAACATGGGCGCCGGTGCCGTCGGCTGTAACCACGATCCGAATGTTTCCTGCGGCGTTGCCGAGTATTTTTCCTTCAGCCAACTGATTGAGGTGGCCGGCAAACGTGGCTTGCGCATGGAAAGCAGCGGTTTCGCGACCCAGGCGGCGGAGAGCGATTTTCGCGATGCGGTGCGTATCTTTTCCAACATGGTCAGGGATGCCTATTACCAGCTGTTGCAGACGCAGAAAGACCGCTGGCTGGCCCTGGAAATCGTCGATCATTATCAGGTCATTACCAAGGCCAACAACTTGCGTTTGAAGAAAGGCGATATTTCCGAATCGGATTTCCTGCGCGTGAAAATGGAAGCTCTGCGGGCGCAGTCCGATCTCGACAATGCCCAGACCGCGGTAGAGCAGGCGCAAGCCGGTTTGGCGGTGATCCTGCGCTGGCCGGACAAGAGCCTGCAATTCGAAGCCAAGGAGGAATGGCCGGACCTCAAGGATATTGGCCAGAATCTACCGAAAGACGATTTGATCGGCAAAGCCTTGCAGCAACGCCCTGATCTACAGGCCGACAAGCGGCGGGCCGAGCAGGCCGAAAAGGAACTGGAACTGGCGCGCCGCCTGAAATATCCGGATGTGACTCTCAATGCCGGCTATGCGCACGACCCCGCCAACAATACGCTCAACTCCTTCTTCGTCGGCGTCAACGTGCCGGTGCCGCTGTTTTATCAGTATCAGGGCGAATCCGACAAGGCGGCCGTGAATTTGAATCAGAGCCGCCTGGCGGCGGAACAAACCGAACTCGGCATCCGCAACGATGTCGTCAGTGCCTTGGCGGCCTGGAATAGCGCCGAAAAAATCGTGCAACGCTTCAAGGACGGTTTGCTTGACGATGCTCAGACGGTGAGAGACAGTTCGGAGCTGGCTTACGGCAAAGGCGCCACCAGCGTGCTGGACTTCATCGAGGCCCAGCGCAGTTATAAAAATGTAATGCGCGACTATTATGCGGCGATGATCAACCGTACCAATGCCTACTACGACCTGGCAAAGGCATTGGGCGTGGAATTGAATGCCGATAAAACGCCGGCCAAAGATGGCGACCATAGTCTCGACGGTACTCAATAGCCGGTCGAGACCTGGGAATTAGCCTGTATCAAATATGGACAAGAATAGACAGATGTTTCATCAAAGAAAGAACCTCTTGCTGATTGGGCCCTTGGCCATGGCGCTGCTAGCGGCCTGTTCCGAGCCCTCGGACAATAAACAACCGGTACGCCAACCGTCCAAAACACCGGGCGAAGTTTATCTGGCGCCGGATTCGCCGAAAAAAGCCTATGTCCAGACCGCCCTCCTCAGTCCGACTCAACATCCTTTACTGGAGCCGCTGGCCGGAAAAATCACCTATAACGAAAGCGTGACTTCGCGCATCAGTTCGCCGGTCGCCGGCCGCGTGATTGCCGCGCCGCTTGCGCTGGGTACTTTGGTTCAAGCCGGATCGACGCTGCTGGAACTGGACAGCCCCGATGTCGCCGATGCCGAAGCCGATTTTGCCAAGGCACAAGCCGATTTGACGCTGGCCAGCCACGCATTCAATCGCCAGCAAGAACTCTATGCCGGCAAGGCCGTTGCTCTAAAGGAACTGGAACAGACGCAGGACGATTTTAATAACGCCCGCAGCGAAGTTCAACGCGCTCAGGACAGGTTGAAAAATCTGAACATCGGCACCCGGCAAAGCGACGGCCGATTCGCCTTGCGTTCATCGGTATCGGGTACGGTGGTCGAGCGCAACGTCAATCCGGGCATGGAAGTGCGGCCGGATCGCGACACGCCCTTGTTCGTGGTTTCCGACATCAAAAAACTGACGCTGCTGATGGAGGTTTTCGAAGTCAA
>JAJRDU010000175.1 GCA_028748685.1 Methylococcaceae bacterium | reverse complement strand
TATCCAGAAAGCCGTGGACTGGTTTACAGAGCGCCTCAATGGCGAAGATGGCTTGGGCGGCATTTTCCCCGCCATGGTAAACGCTTACGAGTCGATGCTGTTATTGGGCTTCCCGGCCGATCATCCCAATGTGTTGATTGCTCGTCAATCCATAGACAAACTGCTGGTGATCAACGAGAACGACGCTTATTGCCAGCCTTGTCTGTCGCCGGTTTGGGACACCGCACTGGCTTCATTAGCCTTGCAGGAAGCCGACAAGCATGGCAATCGCGCCAGCCTGCAACACGCCTACGATTGGCTTAAAAGCGTGCAGCTTTCCGACGAACCCGGCGACTGGCGGGTGCGCCGCCCCGATCTGGCCGGCGGCGGCTGGGCGTTCCAATTTGCCAACCCACATTATCCCGATGTCGACGATACCGCAATCGTCGGTTTTGCGATGGCGGATTCAGACATGGATGGACTGGATGAATCCATACACAGAGCAACCCGCTGGATCGTCGGCATGCAATCCGAAAACGGCGGCTACGGCGCCTTCGATGTCGACAATACCTATTACTACTTGAACGAGATACCCTTCGCCGACCACGGCGCGCTGCTCGACCCGCCTACCGTGGATGTCAGCGCCCGCTGCGCGATGTTGATGGCGCGGGCCGCCAAGGGTCACGACGAATACCTGCCTGCATTGCAGCGCGCCATCGAATACGTGCGTAGCGAACAGGAAGCCGATGGCTCCTGGTTCGGCCGTTGGGGCACCAATTATATATACGGCACCTGGTCGGCGTTGCTGGGCTTGGAACAAACCAATGTGCCAAAAACCGATCCGATGTACACCAAGGCCGCGGCTTGGCTGAAAAGCGTACAACGCGAAGACGGCGGCTGGGGCGAAGACAATCTGAGCTATCACGACGATCAAAAATACCGCGGTCGCTACCACTTCAGCACCGCGTTCCAGACCGCCTGGGCGGTGTTGGGTCTGATCGCCGCCGGCGAAGTCAACAGCCCGGAAGTCAAAGCTGGTATCGACTTTATCCTGCGCACCCAGCAAGCCGATGGCGTCTGGAACGACCCATGCTTCACCGCCCCAGGCTTCCCTCGGGTTTTCTATTTGAAATACCACGGTTATGACAAGTTTTTCCCCTTGTGGGCATTAGCCAGATACCGTAACGAATTGAACAAATAGTGACTAGCGGTAATAGTTCCCGACAATCCACCGCACTTCCCACATCCCTGCGGGTCGGCGGTGATAGCTCCGGACAATCCACCACGCCTCCCACAACACAGCGTGTTGTGGGCATCGTGGTTGCCTTACCGGAAGAACTCGCCACCCTGACCAGCCATAGGCTGGCTCAGGGTGAATGCGTTTGTATGGCCGAGAATATTTTGCTTGGCTTTGCCGGCGCGGGGCCGATAAACGCCGACCAGGCGGCCCGGAAACTGATAGCTCAGGGAGCAAACTGCCTGATCAGTTGGGGTTGCGCCGCCGCATTGGCGCCGCAATTGAAGCCGGGCGACCTGGTGGTGCCAGAGCAAGTATTATCCGAACAACAGGTTTCCGATACCGATAAACAGTGGTTGCAACATTTGCGGCATTTGTCGCCGCCAATATCGGCTGTGTCCGGCACTCTGTCCGAAAGCATTCACATCGTCGCCGGTAGCACTGAAAAACAGCGCATCCACCAGGATACCGGAGCCCTGGCACTGGACATGGAAAGCGCCGCCGTCGTTAAAGCCGCGCAACAGGCCAATCTACCCTGTTTGGTGATACGCGCCATCGCCGACCCGGTGACGATGGATTTGCCGCAAGCCGTGGTTCATGCCCTGAATGGCCAAGGCCGGGTCGAGTTGAGCAAGCTGCTGCGATTTTTATTGACCCATCCATGGGAAATCCCGGCACTCATCAAGCTAGGCCTGCATTTTAATGCTGCTCGGACAACCTTGAGAAAAGTCGCCAAACAACTTAACGAAATTATTCATTTTTAGTATCCGCCCAAGTTATTGACGCTTATCGACTCTCTCCGGTTTATGGAAGTCATTTGAATTAATCCCGTCAATAAGCAAATTACACACGAGGTATTACATGTCCTTTAGCATTGCCGAACTTTTTACTCAGCATTTCGACAGCAAATTCGACTTGCATGAGCAATATCTCAATAACCAAATGGTACGCGTTCTGCGCACCATCGGTTACGACAGAAATTATAAAAGAGCTCTCGGCCAATATCTTTACGACCAAGATAACAATGAATATCTGGATTTATTGAGCGGCTTCGGCGTGTTTGCGATCGGCCGCAACCATCCAACCGTGATCAGCGCGCTGCAGGAAACCCTGACACTAGAATTGCCGAATCTGGTACAGATGGACGTCTCGTTACTGAGCGGTCTGCTGGCCAAGGAAATCCTCGCGACCTGCCCGGACAATCTGGACAAGATGTTTTTCTGCAACTCCGGCACCGAAGCCGTGGAAGCGGCGATTAAATTTGCCCGCTACACCACCAAGCGTTCGCGCATCATCCATTGCGAACATAGTTTCCACGGGCTGACACTCGGCTCACTGTCGTTGATGGGCGAAGAGATTTTCCGCGAAGGCTTCGGCCCCTTGCTGCCAAACTGCAGCGCCGTACCTTTCAATGACCTCGATGCGCTGGAAAAAGCTCTCAGCAACAAAGATGTCGCCGCATTCATCGTCGAGCCGATTCAAGGCAAGGGCGTCAACGTGCCGGACGACAATTACCTGCCGGAAGTGGAACGTCTCTGTAAGAAGTACGGCACGCTGTTCGTCGCCGACGAGATCCAGACCGGCATTGGCCGCACCGGCAAGTTTTGGGCTATCGATCACTGGAACGTCAAGCCCGACATGATATTGATGGCCAAGGCATTGTCGGGCGGTTTCGTACCGGTTGGCGGCGTGGCGATGACTACCAAGATCATGGATACCGTGTTCAACCGCATGGATAGAGCCGTCGTTCACGGTTCGACTTTCTCGAAAAACAACATGGCGATGGCGGCGGGTCTGGCAACGCTGGAAGTGATGCGTGCCGAAAATCTGGTCGAAAATAGTGCCAAGGTCGGCGAAGACATCATCAACACCATCAACGCCTCCGCCACTCAATACGAATTTCTCAAGGAAGCGCGCGGCAGGGGCTTGATGATAGCAGTGGAATTCCACGCCCCGAAAAGCTTAGGGCTAAAAGCCGCCTGGGCGATGCTGGAAGCGGCCAACAAGGGCCTGTTCTGCCAGATGGTTACCATTCCGTTGTTTAAGGAACACCGCATTCTTAGCCAAGTTGCCGGTCATGGCATGAACGTCGTCAAATTTTTGCCACCGTTGAATCTGACGCAGAAAGACCGCGACTGGATTATCAATTCGGTGGATAAAACCATCTCCGACACCCATCAGGTTACCGGCTCGATCTGGACGCTGGGCAAGAATCTGGCCAGCCACGCTCTGAAAAACAAAAAATGAGGTGAACAACATGCGTTATTTGAAACCAACTCTATTGGCATTAGCACTGGCAATCAGCAATACCGCGTTCGGTCATGCCGTGGTCACCCATAACTCCTTGAAACTCAAACCGGTGCCGGTCAATCAGGCCAGTCAGGTCGAACTGTCGTTCAACTCCAAGGTGGAACTGGATTTGTCCGAGGTGTTCCTGGTCAGCGCCGGCGACAAAATGACCACCATCACCGCCACCCCGGGCAGCAAACCCGGACAAGTTCTTCTTGAACTACCCGCCTTGGCGCCAGGCGAATACGCGATTAAATTGAAGATATTCGCAGCCGACGGCCATTTGAGTGAAGACTTGCTTCGTTTTTTTGTTAAAGAACCTAAATAACCCCTTATGGAAGGCATAGCAAATTATCTTGATTCACTGATCGGCGGTGTCGATCTTACCTTCTATTCCATCGTCATCGGCGGCTTGCTGTGGGGCGTGCTTATATTGCGTCCCTGGCAGGATGAAACCTATTACAACAGCGCCCTACTCCACAAAACCGTTAACCTGATTCATTTCGGCAGCAAGGCTCTGGTCATTACCCAACTGTCCAAAATCGGCCTGAAGATCTGGTTGATGGCCGCGACACTGGGTAAATCGCCATTTCCGGCGTTTTTCAACACCGTGCAGTTTCAAGCCGGGATAGTCAGAGCCAGTTTCGCCTTCGTGTTGGCGCTTTTTATCCGGCAAGCGCTGAAAGGCAATGCCCGTTCGAAGCAACACTGGTTGATGGCCACGGCGATCATCGTGCCATTGGTAATTTCCGCCGCCTGGCTGGTGCATGGTGCCAGCCGACTTGAAGATCGCGGCTTATTGATGACGCTGACCGTTACCCATCAGATCGCCGCTGCTGCCTGGGTAGGAGGCATTTTTCAATTGCTGTTGTTGTGGCGCCTGAAAAAGCAAAACTCGATTAATATCGAACTTTGGCCACTGCTGCTGAAGCGCTTCGCAATACTCGGCGTTGCCGCCGTGATCGCTCTGGTGATAACGGGTACTCCCTTGGCCTGGTACTACATCCGCTCCTTCCAGGGATTTATCGGCGCCGGCTATGGTAATTTGCTGATGGTCAAGATCATGATGATGGGTTTGGCGCTGGGCTTCGCCTGGTTGAACCGCAAGACTGTTGAGGACTATTTCGTCAGTCGCAGCCTCTATGCGTTGACCGTAAGGGTGCCCTACTACATCGAAGCGGAAACACTGATCCTGCTGACCATCTTGTTCACCGCCGCCAGCCTGGCATCACAGCCGCCGGCGGTCGACATTCCGCATCTGACGGCGACCTGGGAAGAAGTGTTGAACATGTTCCACCCACGCATCCCGCGCTGGGAATCGCCGACACATGAAGCCCTGATCGCCGGCGAAGCCGGGCGCGTGGCCATCGTCGGCCAGGTACCGTCGGAAGCCGCTACCGCCTGGTCGGATTACAACCACAACATCTCCGGCATCTTCCTCACGACGATGAGCTTCTTCGCGATGCTGTCATTTTCCAGCCGTTTTCATAGCTGGGCGCGATTCTGGCCGGTCGGCTTCATGGCGCTGGGCGTATTTCTGTTTTTCCGAAGTGACGCGGAAAGCTGGCCGCTGGGACCTATCGGCTTCTGGGACAGTACCTTCAATAATGGCGAGATTCTGCAACACCGGATCGCCACTTTTTTAGTCTTCATCCTCGGCTGGATCGAAGTTAGAGCGCGCCTCAATGGCAACAGCGGTAACCTGCCTTACATGTTCCCCCTGCTGGCGGCATTCGGCGGCATGATGCTACTGGCCCATTCTCACGTCGGCTTCGAAGCCAAGACCGCGTTTCTGATCCAGGTCGGCCATACCCTGATGGGCGTGTTCGCTCTGATTCTGGCTTGCGGCCGCTGGCTGGAACTCAAGCTCGACTCGCCCGGCAAAAACATTGCCGGTTTTATTTCGGTGTTCGCCTTGTTCCAAATAGGCGTCATTTTGATGTTCTATCGTGAACCCTTGTACTGATCATGAAGCTGACAAACGATTATCCCTTATTGAAAGACATCCACAGCCCCGCCGACGTCCGGGCCCTGCCGAAAGAGCGGCTCAAGGCCCTGGCCGACGAGTTGCGTTCGTATTTGACCCATACCGTCAGCATTTCCGGCGGCCACTTTTCGGCCGGC
>JAJRDU010000174.1 GCA_028748685.1 Methylococcaceae bacterium | reverse complement strand
AAGGATAAATGTCCAACAAGTCCAGGATATTCACGCACCGACTGTCCTCACGATACTAGTTTGACCAATATCGCAATGAGATTGAAGATCTCTCCGAGATCTATCAGTCGTCAAGTTAAAGACTGCCATAGGTTTTTAAACTCAGTTGGTTAAATTCGCCGACACCATGGCATATCTTTGGATCGCATCAATCACTTGCCGCGCGCAAATTTCCAGAGGATCCTGTCCAGTGCTCACAATCAACTCGGGATTTGTCGGTGCTTCATAGGGAGAGGATATGCCGGTAAATTCGGCAATTTCCCCCATTCTGGCTTTTTTATAGAGCCCCTTGATGTCCCGGTTTTCACAAACATTCAAAGACGCATCGCAATAAACCTCAATAAAATCTCCACTTGCCGCCATGCTTCTAACACGCTCGCGATCCGCTCGAAATGGCGAAATAAATGCCGTCAGCACAATCACGCCGGCTTGCATGAACAGGTTGGCGACTTCGCCGATGCGCCGGATGTTTTCTTCCCGGTCCGCATCCGAAAATCCCAGGTCGGAACAGAGTCCGTGTCGGACATTATCTCCGTCCAGCACAAAGGTACGGCAGCCTTTTTGATGCAAGGCCTCTTCCACTGCATGGGCCAGGGTGGATTTGCCGGCGCCGGACAGTCCGGTAAACCAGACGATGCAGCCTTTATGGCCATTCATCGCTTCACGCCTGGGCCGAGTCACCGTGGCGTGATGCCAAACAACATTGGAAGAGGGATTAGCGATAGAGTCGATTTTCCGCGAACACAAGTCGGCGTCACCCGGTCGAGCATCGCCGCCTCGCGGCGCAGTTCCTCGATTTCCGCCTGCAAGGTTTCGTATTCCCGCAGTTTCCATTTCAGATACTGAACGGTAATACGAGCCTTAAGCTCAACGCCGTCGGGCGTGAGCAGATACATGTAAGCCAGCTTGTTATTGTTATTCCGAAAATTTGAGGCTTTAAGGATGCCCTTGTCGATCAACGCCTTAAGACAGTAATTTGCCCGGCCGAGACTTATACCCAGTTGCCGAGCAAGTTCGCGTTGACTGATTTCAGGATTATCCGAAACTAATTTGAGAATTTTGTAGCGGAATTCGTCGGTAAGCATTAAACACGCTGCTATTCGTTCAAACATTGAACAAATTGTACCAATTTATTAGAAACCAAAACAAGACCGGCAGCCTTTTCCGGGGAATCGGTGCCGATTCGGCTAGGGGCTAGCTGCCTCCGTGGCTGGCGAACACTTCAAAATGGCCATCCTTATCGAAGGATTTCACTTCGTACTCGTCTTTTTTATTGCCCACTTCCATGCCGGGACTGCCCATGGGCATGCCGGGCGCGGCAATACCTAGGACTTTGGGCTTGGTTTGCAACAGTCTTTGGATGTCGGCGGCCGGAACATGGCCTTCTATCACATAACCATCGATCACGGCCGTGTGGCAGGAAGCCAATTTATCCGGCAATCCAAGTTTGGCCTTAATCGCCTGCATGTCGTCGCTAACCACATCCTTGATTTTAATTCCGCTTTCCTTGACGTGATCCAGCCAGATTTCACAGCAACCGCAAGTCGGGCTGCGGTAGACCGTCATTTCCACCGCTTTAGCGGCTTCCTCGGCCTGCAGGTTTAAACTGAAACCAGCAAAAATTAACATGCCGATCGATTTCAAAACTTTCATAAATACCTCTTTATTTACCGTGTAGCGTAACGATGATGGTGCGCTTGCCCGCATGATTGCGATGTTCGCACAGATAAATGCCTTGCCAGACGCCCAGCGCCAGCTGCCCCTTGCTAATCGGCACGGTCAGCGAACTGCCCAGCATCACGGTCTTGATATGGGCCGGCATGTCGTCCGGGCCTTCGAGCGTATGCCGGTAATAAGGTTCATTTTCCGCTACCGCGCGGGAAAAATAGTTTTCCATGTCCCGGCGCACGTCGCCATCGGCATTTTCGATGATCGCCAAGGATGCCGAGGTGTGCTGCAGAAATAGATGCGCAAGGCCAATATCAAACTGCTCCAGTTCCGGCAACTGACTCTCGATCTCGCGGGTCACCAGGTGAAAGCCGCGCGGTTTGCCGGGAAGCTGGAAGCGTTTTTGAGCCCACATTCGCCTTATACGTGATACTGCGGGCTCAATTCCCTGACTGCGTCGACCATGGCCTTGACGTGTTCCGGATTGATGTCCGGCAAAATGCCGTGGCCCAGATTGAACACATGGCCGGAGCCCTTGCCGTAACTTTGCAGAATCTTGCCGACTTTTTCGCGTATCACTTCCGGTTGGGCATACAGCGTGATCGGATCCATGTTGCCTTGCAAGGCCACCTTGTCGCCCACTCGCGCCCTGGCTTGGGCGATGTCGGTTTGCCAATCCAGGCCCAGCGCCTCGTAACCGCTATTGGCCATCGCCTCCAGCCACAGGCCGCCGCCCTTGGTGAACAGGATGGTGGGAATTTGCCGGCCATCGTGGCGAGTGTTCAGCAATTCCCTCACTTGTCGCGCATAGCGCAACGAAAATTCCAGATAATCGTCATGGCTGAGCATGCCGCCCCAGGTATCGAACACCATTACCGCATCGGCGCCGGCGGCGATCTGCGCATTCAGATAGGCCGCGACCGATTGCGCCAGTTTATCCAGCATTTGATGCATCAGCTGCGGCTGCTCGAACATCATACTTTTGACTTTCTGGAAGCTCTTGCTGCTCTTGCCTTCCACCATGTAAGTCGCCAGAGTCCAAGGGCTGCCGGAAAAACCAATCAGCGGCACCCGGCCTTGCAGATTGGTCTTGATCAGGCGCACCGCGTCGATCACATAGCGCAATTCAGCTTCCGGGTCGGGAACTGGCAATTTGGCGACATCGGCGGCGGTTCGGACCGGATGCGCGAACTGCGGACCTTCGCCTTCGGCAAACGACAAACCCAGGCCCATGGCATCCGGAATGGTCAGGATGTCGGAAAACAGAATCGCCGCATCGAAGCCGAATCGGTCCAGCGGCTGCAAGGTCACTTCGCAGGCCAGTTCGGGATTGGTGCAAAGCTGCATGAAGCTGCCGGCCTTGGTTCTCACCTCGCGATATTCCGGCAAATACCGCCCGGCCTGGCGCATCATCCAGCTTGGTGTACGCTCGACGGGCTGTTTTAACAGGGCTCTGATGAATAGATCGTTTTGTAATTGTGTCATGCGTTTGGTTTTGAGTGCGCTCAGCGGCGAATTTGATACTGGATGGATTTAAATTTCTTCTCCAGGCCCTGATTAAATTCTTCAGGCATGGCGGTCTTGCGTTTAACGGCTTCGGCCGCCGACTGGAACGAACCGTATATCAGCACGTACTTTTCCTGATCGTTTTGTTTGACCGTATAGTACTTGAGGATGTCTCGATAACCGGCATATTTTTTCAGGAAACGATCGACCGAATCTTTATTTGACAACACCATGATCTGCAGCGTGTAGTTGTCCGCTGGCTGAGCCTTGATCCAGTCAAGATCGCTCATGGGTTTCGCCGGCTTTGGTTCGGGCGTGGGTGTTATCGCCTCCACCGGGACTTCCGACGGTTTGATTTCGGCGGCTTGGACAAGCTCCGGCGACGTTTGCGTTTCAGCCGGTGCGGGAGTCGGCACGGGCTGCGGCGTTACGATAACTTCGGCCGCTACGGGAGTAGGCGTGCCTACCTCGAGCTTCTCGGCGACTTTTTCCGATACAGGGCTTGGTTCTATCGTGGGCGTGGGTACGGGAGGCCCCAGAATGTTGGCCCCGGCTTCCGCCACTGGCGCCGTCGGTGCCGGCGTCTGATTCAGAGTGTCAGCTGGCGTGGGCAATTCCGGACTTGGCGAAACGGACCCGGTAACGGAGAGAGTAGGCGTGATAGTCGGTTGCAAGGCGACCGGTCCGGCCGTTTCGGGCAGTTTTTCGCTTGCCGTATCGCTAGCCGGCGTGGACGGCAATAAGCCTTTGACGACCCAAGCCGTAGCCGTTAAGACAAGCACCACGCCCAGCCATAACCCCAAGCGGCTTTTCTTGCGGCTTTGATATTGATTGAGTTTGGGAATTTCCGCCAGCAGTTTGCCGGGTATGCCATTGGTCTGACGATACAGGTTTTCAACCAGACTGTCGGTCACCGCGTTAAACGACAGCATCGCACCCGGTTGCGCCGACAGATTCTGCAAATACTCGGCGCATTGTTTCTGGTTCAGTGGCGGCAGCTCGATGAAATGACAATCGTCGACCGTCTGGTCGGAGGCGCTTTTGATATGAAATTCATCATAGGTCATCGAGAAAACCAGCCGCAAGCCGGAAAGCGAGTCGGCGAAATCGACCAGTTCACCTATCAGGCCCGGCATCAGTTCTCCGGCGTCGTCGATGATCAGTACCACTTTCTGTTTTTCGCAGTAGGCCCTTAGCGATGACAAATCGAAGCCGATGTTCGAGCCGCTTAAGCCCAAGAAGCGGCTGAGTTCATTGACAACAGCCTCGAAACTCAAGGCCGACGAACCTTGTAACAGGCAGATATGCCACTGGTCTTGACGGCGCGCGTGCAAATTTTTCAGCAGGGTGGTCTTGCCTATGCCTTCGGGGCCGCAGACGATCAGCGCTTGCCGCAAATTGGCCAGCAGATGGATCAGCAAATCTAGCTTCTGCGAGCGCTCCAGCGTAATCATCGCCCGCTCGGCCTGCTTGGGTAGGGCGCTGCCGATCACAGTTTTCTTGTACGTCAGATTATCGTTATCCAGCATAGTGGTCCAACGTTTCCCGCAACCGCGCCAGTTCAACATATACTGGCAGTGTGGCCTTGCCGAGCGCTTCCAGTAGAATCACTCGGATTTTGCCGTCGACATTCTTCTTATCCACGGCCATCAAGTCGATATATTGATCGGTCGTCATTGCGGTCGGAGGCGTTACCGGCAGATTCGCGGTCTTGAAAATGGCAACGATGCGGGCGACATCGGCATCGTTCAGCCAACCCAGGCGCCGCGACAAATCGGCCGCGA
>JAJRDU010000173.1 GCA_028748685.1 Methylococcaceae bacterium | reverse complement strand
CCGGGTGGAATCTTACTGGTTTTATAGGGTATCGAAATCATTGTTCTTTATTAGTTTTTGGCTAATGATGGATTCAAAATTTGCACATGCTGTTGCGAATGAATCAGGTATTTTATTTGTGGTTATTTTCTCCGCTGGTACATCCGTAATAAATATGTTGTTGAATATGAAGAGTAATAAATGAAAGCGTGACGGGTGATTTTGCTAATAGCAATTTTAAATCAATCAAAAGAGTTTTTTGTCCACACTCTATTAATGAGAGTGGTCAATATCGGACGTTGTTTTTACCTTTCATTATGCCTACATATGAATCCAAGCACGTTCTCGCACGCTCATCGGGATTTCCGCCAAAGCTTTTATTTTCGCTTCGTATTGCTAATGCATTTGTTGCCTGGGCCTTCATTGGCCATCGCGGAATGGCACGGGGAATTGAGTGTTCTGAGCGATTATATTTACCGGGGCTATTCCAAGAGCAAGAGTAACCCGGTGGTGCAAGGCCATCTGGATTACGAGGATGACGCCGGCTGGTTTACAGGGCTTGGAATATCGCAAGTGAGTTTTGACGACCGTTCCAATCGCGAGCATGCCGATCTGGAGGTCAAACCCTATCTGGGCTGGCATTTGCCGTTATCCGCCGACTGGCGAAGCGATCTGTCGGTGACTGGTTATGTCTATAACGACAAAGTGTTTGACCATGATGCGAATTACGAAGAGTTTTACGCGGTTGTGCACTATCGGGACTGGCTTAGCGCTTTATTCTCCGTGGCGCCCGATGCTTACCAGCGCCATGCCACCGTTTTCAACTACGAACTCAATTATCGCCGTGATATTTTTGATACCGTGCAATTCTCGGCGGGACTGGGTTATCAGCAGGCCAAGGCCTTGCTCGGAAAGGAGTATTTTTACTGGAATTTAGGGGTGTCGTGGTTTGCGACCTCGTGTTTGGCGTTGGATGTTCGCTACGTCGACGTGAGTCTCAACCGAGCACACTACGCTGAATCGCACTTTGACGAGTTTTATCCTCGATTGCTGGAAAATAAACTTCTGTTGTCCATTACATTGGGTTTTTAATTTTTTTTGGGGCGATTGAACCTTGGCGCCTTGAGCGGGAATTTAGTCTACGGACTACACTGAAAACATGAACAAGAGGATGAGATATGTTGCGCTTAATCCCTACTCAAAACAGGCCGCCTATAGGTGATCAAAATGATTCGGCCACGGATGAGCATGCATTGCTCAAGCGCATCTCTCACGGCGATAGCCTGGCGTTCGAGGCCTTCTATAAAGTGTATTATCCGAGGCTGTTTCGATTTATCTTGCGCGTGACGCACAGTCACGAAGCCGTCGAGGAATTGATACAAGAAACCTTATTGGTGGTTTGGGAAAAACCGGATGGTTTCAACAATGGCAGCAAAATTTCCACATGGGTATTTGGTATTGCGTATAACAAAGCGCTCAAGTCAATATCCCGAAGCGCCCGGCGCGGTAATGACGTCGATGTCGATGAGTTAGCGGAAACGATGGGTGATCCCGTCTCCAATCATGCACAAAGCCACGAAAACCAAGATTGGCTGAATCGTGCTCTGGCCATCCTGCCGCCGGAACAAAGGGCGGTAATCGAACTGACGTTCTACTACGACCTGCCGTACCAAGATATCGCCAAAATTCTCGATTGCCCTGAAAACACAGTAAAAACCCGCATGTTTCATGCCCGTAGGAAACTTCAGGTTTTTGCTGAAACACAAGGACACTAACGCCATGAACCAAACTACTTTTCAATCAGCCGATCAACACCAACAGATTTCCTTGCTGTTGCCTTGGTATGTAAATCAAAGCCTGGAACTCAACGAGAGACAGCGAGTGGAACACCATGTTCGCGGCTGCATGTTATGCAGGCGGGAATTGGTGCATTTGGCTAAATTGGCGGCGGCGGTAAAAGAAACGTCCGATCTGGATGTGGCCGCCGAAGCATCATTCAATGCGATGCGGGCAAGACTGCAGGCTAGGCGGCAACAATCCGTGTCGAACGATGTACCTGCACCGGATGATACCCTTGAAAAGCGTGCCGATCGTAAACCCGGTTCACCCGATAAGGTATCAACGCGATACCGGCTGTTCCCGGAGGGGCGAGGATTAAGGCTAGCTATTGCCGCATCGCTACTGCTGGCGATCGTTCCGTTTGCGATGCGTTATGGGCAGTCGCCGGTCGCAACCGACTATTACACACTGTCGGACCTCAAGCCTGAATCAGGCGCCGGCAGCCTGTTGCGGGTGGTATTCGTAAAATCCATGTCGGATAACGACATCGATGCCTTGCTTTCCAAAGTCCACGGTCAACGTATGGAAGGGCCCAATAGTGTCGGTGCTTATACAATCCGGATCGACGACAAGGACGCCCCAAATTTAGCCTCGGCCATAGCCTTTTTGCGTGAGCAAGCGGATGTGATGTTGGCCGAGCCGGTATCGAGTCAGCCATGAAAGCCTTACGCTTAAGTCTGTTGATGGGGCTGTTGATGCTAATGACTGCTTGCGCCAATGTCGCCGAGTCGTCCCGCTTGGGCGACAGTGCGACAACTGAGGATAGGCGCCTGGTGGTCACTTTTGTCGATCGGACGATCGATCGGAAAGTACCCGGCAATGCACTGGATGCTTATCGGAGTCGTGGGCAATACGGTAATTCCGGATGGAGCGAACGTGTCGCTCTCGAACTGGCGGATCGCCATCATTTAGAGCTGATTGCCCAGTGGCCGGTTACCACGCTGGGCGTCAGTTGCGTGGTTTATGAAGTACCCGAAGGATTCAAATTTCAGCAGGTTATGACGGACTTGCAACAGGATCGCGAAGTTGCGTTGGTCCAGCAGATGCGGACTTTCGAGGTGCAAGCCGATCAACCCTCCGCATCCTTGTCTCACGGCGATCCGTATTTATCGTTGCAGGCAGGCTATAACTCATTGGGGATGGAAAAACTGCATAAAATTGCGACGGGCCGTGGCGTCCGGATCGCCTTGATCGATAGCGGTGTCGACATCGACCATCCGGATCTGCGAGGACAAATTAAATATTCGGAAAATGATGCACCGGAACCAGTCGATCATAATTTGGCGGAAAAACACGGCACGGCCGTCGCCGGTGTTTTATCCGCCCGGCCTGGTAATGGCATCGGCATCGCGGGTATTGCGCCCGATGCTGAAATTCTTGCCTTCCGGGCCTGCTGGCCTTCTAAATCGGGTGTTCTTTCCGCGCGTTGTAACAGCTTTACGTTGGCGGTAGCGCTAAACCAGGCCATCAGGATGAACAGCCGTATCGTCAATCTCAGTCTAAGTGGCCCGGAGGATCCCTTGTTACGGCAATTGATCGAGATGGCGCTGTCGAAAGACATCATCGTCATTGCGGCAGTACCCGGATCGGATCAAAATACAGGCGGATTTCCAGCCAATATTGCTGGCGTAATGGCGGTTGGACGAGGTAACGAAGCCGATAAGCCGGACATCATTGCTCCCGGGCAGGACATACTCACCACTGTTCCCAATGGTGCCTATGATTTCATGACCGGCAGTTCGTTTGCGACACCGCACGTCGCTGGTTTAGCCGCGTTGTTGCTGCAGCTAAATCCTGGATGGCGAACTGCGGAAGTCAGGCAGCGATTGATCGGCGAATCTAGTCAGCTCGCCACCAGCCTTCGGGAAGCCGCGGCGATGGTCGCAAAACAGGAAGGACTCAAATAAGTCATTAGCTATTTAGCGAATGCCGAAAGGCGCGGTTATATAGTCATCGCACTTCAACTTTCGTTTTTTGAATCTCCTCACCCCATATATGGATTCCTCCCCTATTGCAAGACAAATTTTCCAAAAATTGATGTTTTCAACAGAGATCAAGATTGCAGCCATATATTCGGTCTCTTGGTAGAAGTGTTTGACTTCT
>JAJRDU010000172.1 GCA_028748685.1 Methylococcaceae bacterium | reverse complement strand
TTTTTTTAGTGGTGAAAGTATTAACGGAAAAAGTCGGATCGGGACTAAAATTTGTGTCGAAACAAGTAGTCTGTTAGAGTCCTGGCAGATTTTAAAGGCGCGCTTGCATACATTTTTAACTGGGGAACCCGTGCTTAATGTTATGGTTGATTTGCTAGATTTACTCAACGAAATTTCATCGGATAAGCCGTGCGGCGATCATCTTGAGTACGATCCCGCCTATCTTGAGCTTGCCAAGAATATAGAGGGCAAACCTGAGGATCCTCTTACCGGTGAAAAAGCCCAACCGCCCGTTTGGCGGGATGTTCAGAAAGACGCATCGGCGCTGTTGTTGCGAACCAAGGATTTACAGGTCGTTTTATATCTGTTGCGCGCATTGATTCCTCTCGAAGGCGTGGTGGGGCTGAGGGATGGTCTAAAGTTGCTGGATGGCTTGCTGGAAAAATATTGGGAATGCATTCACCCGGTATTGGATCCGGAAGATAATCTGGATCCTACCTCGCGAGTAAACATCATCGAAGAACTGAGCAATTTTGAAGTGGTGCTGCGGCCTCTTAATCTGGCGGCCCTGGTGGATTCAAAGGCTGCCGGCCGGTTTTGTCTGCGCGATATTCAGCTGGCTACCGATAAAATCGATTTGCCCGTAGGCATTACGAAGCCCGATATCAATATCATCAAGGCCGCATTTATGGATGTTCCGGTTGAGGTGTTGAGGGGGACCGATCAGGCGATTCGAGAAAGCTCGGCTATTCTTGAGCGTTTGGATGGCTTTGTTAATGAAAAGGTGGGGATAGGCAACGGTCCCGATTTGTCGGCAATCAAGTCCTTGCTGAAGGAAATCCGCCTTGTTTTCGATCAGTTTGCCAGTGACCTGCTTGCCAAGGATGCCAGCCAGGAGATGGATGGTGGCGACGTGACTGGTGAACAAGCCTCGTCCGCATCACCTTCTCCCCGGCAACAGGCAGGGGTTGGTTTGATTACGTCTCGCCAGGATGTGTTGAAAACGCTAGACTTGATCTGCAAGTATTATGCTGAGCACGAACCTTCGAGTCCGGTGCCTATTTTTTTAGAACGGGCCAAGCATTTAGTAACAGCGGACTTTATGCAAATCGTGCAGAATTTGCTGCCGGATGCGGTTTCGCAACTGCAAACGTTCAAAGGGCCTGATTCGAATTAATTATTGGTGTTATCAATCTGGAGTGGAGTAAAAACATGGCGGAAAGTAGTCAAAAATTTATACAGAGGAATCGGGCTCCCCGTGTTCAAATCGAATACGATGTCGAAGTCTACGGTTCGGAAAAGAAAGTACAGCTTCCCTTCGTGATGGGTGTTCTGGCGGATCTTTCCGGTAAGCCTTCCGAGCCGTTGCCGCCGGTAGCGGATCGTAAGTTGCTGGAAATCGATGTCGATAATTTCGATGATAGATTAAAGTCCATGAAGCCGAGGGCGGCTTTTCAAGTTACCAATACGCTGACGGGTGAAGGTAATTTGAACGTGGATATCACCTTCGAAAGCATGGATGATTTTTCACCTGCAGCGGTCGCTAAAAAAGTCGCGGGGCTGGACAAGATTCTCGAAGCCAGGACCCAGTTGTCCAATTTGATCACTTACATGGATGGCAAAACAGGCGCCGAAGAGTTGATCGCAAAATTAATCAACGATCCGGCCTTGTTACAATCTCTGGCGGCTTCGGCAAAACCGGCTGAAAGTGGCAGTGCCACCACCGAAACGACCGAAGGCGGGGAGGGCTGATCATGGCTGAATTGGAAACCCAAACATCAACCCAAGCCGAGGCTCAAACGCTTGAGTTGGATGATTTTTCGGCATTGCTCTCCAAAGAGTTCAAGCCGGGAACCGAAGCGGCGAGTCAGGTCAATACCGCCGTCGCCACCTTGGCTCAGTACGCGTTGAAAGACGTTACTAAAATTTCCGACGATGCGGTTAAGAGCATACAGGCCATTATCTCCAGCCTGGATCAAAAAATTACCGAACAGCTCAATCTGGTGATGCATCATCCGGACTTCCAAAAACTGGAATCGGCATGGCGAGGCTTGCATTATCTGGTTAACAATACCGAAACCGATGAAATGCTCAAGATTCGGGTCATGAACATTACTAAAAACGAGCTGGGTAAAACCCTGAAGAAATTCAAGGGTACGGCCTGGGATCAGAGTCCGATGTTCAAGAAGCTCTATGAAGAAGAGTACGGCACCTTCGGTGGCGAGCCCTTCGGATGCTTGGTCGCCGATTACCATTTCGATCATAGTCCGCCCGACGTGGAATTATTGGGCGAAGTCGCCAAGATCAGCGCGGCCTCACATACGCCGTTTATCGCCGGCGTGGCGCCGTCGGTATTGCAGATGGAAAGCTGGTCTGAATTGGCCAATCCCCGGGATTTAACGAAAATATTCCAAACGCCGGAATATGCCGCGTGGCGTTCCTTACGCGAATCCGAAGACTCACGATACATCGGCTTGGCCATGCCGCGATTTTTGAGCCGATTGCCTTATGGCGCTAAAACCGATCCGGTCGATGAGTTTGATTTCGAGGAAGATACCTCGGGCGCCGACAGCAGCAAATACACTTGGTCGAATTCGGCTTACGCGATGGCGGTCAATATCAACCGTTCATTTAAACTGTACGGCTGGTGTTCGCGGATCAGAGGTATCGAATCCGGTGGCGCCGTGGAAGGCTTGCCGGTGCATACCTTTCCGACAGACGATGGCGGGGTCGACATGAAATGTCCCACCGAAATCGCCATTACCGACAGACGGGAGGCGGAGCTGGCGAAAAGCGGATTCATGCCGCTGTTGCACAAAAAGAATACCGATTTCGCGGCGTTTATCGGTGCGCAATCCTTGCAAAAACCATTCGAATATGAAGATCCCGATGCGACGGCTAACGCCAATCTGGCGGCCAGGTTGCCTTATCTATTTGCCACCTGCCGCTTCGCACATTACCTGAAGTGTATTGTCAGGGATAAGATCGGCTCATTTAAGGAGAGGGAGGACATGCAGCGTTGGCTGAACAGTTGGATCAAGCAATATGTGGATGGCGATCCGGCTCGTTCGAGCGAAGAATCCAAGGCCAGGAAACCCCTGGCCGCGGCTGAAGTGGTGGTGGAAGAGGTCGAAGGAAATCCGGGCTATTACAGTTCGAAATTCTACCTAAGACCCCATTATCAACTAGAGGGGCTGACCGTGTCGTTGCGATTGGTGTCGAAGTTGCCTTCGACTAAAGGCGGTGGCTAGTCAAGTGATGTGAGTTTGGGGGGCGGCCGCTCGCGGCATGAACCCATTTTTAGCTAAGTTGTTTAATCATTAGGAGAAGGTGTTATGGCTGTAGATATGTTTATCGATATTAAAGATGTGCCAGGCGAATCGAAGGATGACAAGCACAAAGATCAAATCGACGTGCTGGCTTGGAGTTGGGGCATGAGCCAGTCAGGCTCGTTCCATGTAGGCGGCGGTGGCGGTGCCGGTAAGGTGAATGTTAGTGACTTGTCTTTCACCAAGTATGTCGATATTTCCTCGCCTGTTTTGATGCTGGATTGCGCCAATGGCGATCATATCCCTGAAGCGACATTATACGTGCGCAAGGCTGGCAAGACTCCTCTGGAATACATCGTGATCAAGATGGAGAAAATCATCGTGTCCAGTATTTCCACCGGTGGCAGCGGCGGCGAAGACCGCCTCACCGAGAGCGTTTCGTTGAATTTCGCCAAAGCGGAATTCAAATACGTGCAACAATCGGATACAGGTGGTGAAGACAAGTCGAAAACTTTCAAATGGGATATTGAGGCTAATAAAGGAGATGTTAGCTAAAAAGGGAAGCGCCAAAATCCGTCAGAATCGTCCGCAGGGCTTTACCATGCTCCCGCGGACATTTTTGGATGGCTTGGAATTCGGCCATTTTTTCATGGCCGGATATCCGGGGTGGATTTTTTAATTTTAAGTAAAGCCGGGAAAGCATATGCAAGCCGAACAAAGCCTGCACCAGGGACGCCCCGAGGAGGCCTTGGCGCAATTGCAGGAGAACGTCCGCAGGGAACCAGCCAACCCTAAGTTGAGAATTTTCCTGTTTCAGCTGTTGGCTGTGCTGGGACGCTGGGAACGTGCATTGACCCAACTCAACGTAGCGGGCGAACTCGATAGCGGAAATTTATTGATGGTTCAGACCTACCGAGAAGCCATCCAGTGCGAGGTATTGCGTGGCGATGTTTTTGCGGGTAAGCGCACGCCATTGCTGTTCGGTGAACCGGAGCGGTGGGTGGCATTGCTGGTCGAGGCTTTACGCCTTGATGCCGACGCCCATTTCAACGAAGCGATGACGTTACGCAATGAAGCATTAGAATTGGCGCCAGCCAGTTCCGGAAGCATCAATGGCGTGGGTTTCGAATGGATAGCCGATGCCGACACGCGGCTGGGACCGGTGGTGGAGGCTATCGTCAACGGCAAGTATTATTGGATTCCCTTTCAACAGATACGTAAGATCGAACTCGACGCACCCATGGATTTACGGGATGTGGTGTGGATGCCCGCCCTGTTTACCTGGGGCAATGGCGGCCAAGCCACCGGCTTGATTCCGACTCGGTATTCCGGATCGGAGAAGGCACAGGATGCGTTGATCCAACTGGCCCGCAAGACCGATTGGGACGAATCCGCCGATGGCGTGTGTCGAGGACTCGGCCAACGTTTATTGGCCACCAATATTGACGACTACGCGCTTATGGATGCGCGCTCAATTGAACTGAATTTGGGCGCTGGGCGGGAATAATGGCTGAGTTGCTGCATACGGAGCGCTTGCAGCCTTCGTTGTTGGACCGCCTTACCGATAACGATCCGGATCGCGCGACGGAATCCCGTGAGCAGCGGGTACTATCCATGCGGCAATTGCGGCAAAGTGTATTGCGGGATTTGAACTGGCTGCTCAATACCTCGGCCCTGGAGTCCATGGTTGATTTATCCGACCTGCCTTGCGCATCTCATTCAGTCATCAATTACGGTATTCCAGCCCTGTCGGGTATGAATTTGAGATACGTCGACCTGCCGGTCATTCATAGAAAGATAAAGCAAGCCATCATCGATTTTGAACCCAGAATCTTGCCCGATTCGCTTAAATTGGAACTGATCACCTCCGATCAAGAAATGAATCAACATGCCATGAGCTTCAAAATCGAGGGTGATTTATGGGCTCAGCCTTTGCCTATCCATCTTTATATTCGTAGCGATCTCGATCTGGAAACCGGTGAAGTGAGCGTCAAGGACCTGGGGGGTTAACATGGATCCTCGTTTGCTCAAATACTACAACCGGGAACTGCAGCACGTCCGCGAAGTGGGGGCCGAGTTTGCCGGAGAATTTCCCAAGATAGCTAGCCGGCTGGGCTTGGATGCTTTCGAATGTTCCGATCCCTATGTGGAACGCCTGTTCGAAGGTTTCGCCTTCATGGCCGCCAGGGTGCAGTTGAAAGTCGATTCCGAGTTTCCCACCTTTACCCAACATTTGCTGGATATTGTCTATCCGCATTATTTGTCGTCAACGCCTTCCATGACGGTGGTGGAGTTCAACCCCGATTTAAGCGAAGAAGTTTTGGCGGACGGTTTCGTGATTCCCAAGGGAACTTCACTGCGCAGTCAAATCGCCAAGGGCGAACAAACCGCCTGCGAATATCAAACAGCGCATCCCTTGCAATTATTGCCGCTGGAAGTCATCCAACTTCAATATTTACCCTCGCTGGCGGCGATTTCCAGTCACGGCATCGCCGCGCC
>JAJRDU010000171.1 GCA_028748685.1 Methylococcaceae bacterium | reverse complement strand
TTCAGGAAAAACTGGCGCGGATGAAGAACCGTAGCGCCCATGCCGTCAGGGAGCATCACCAGGCCGAACGCTGGCGCGACCTGCTGCTGGCCGATACCGGCAACCAGCAGTTGACACAGTTAATGAGCGAATTTCCCGCCGCCGACAGCCAGCATTTAAGGCAATTGCAACGCAATGCGCAAAAGGAGGCCAAGGAAGCCAAGCCGCCCAAATCGGCACGTTTGTTGTACAAGTATTTGAAGGAATTGATTTCCGGCGAGGAACAATACGATCAGGCGGGAGAATCCGACGACAGTGAGCAAGACTGAGTCGCGGCCACGCAAACCGGCGCATCCGCTATTCAGGCCGCAAGACCGCTATTTCGTTAACGAACAAGGCTGGTGGTTTTATACGGTGGACAAGATCGGCGGACCGTATAAAACCAAGTCCGATTGCGTGGATGCCTGCCGTCTTTACATCCAGCGCCGCGACGGGGTTTTATCCTAAGCGATCTATCATGCTTTCGACCTGCTTGGCGAAGGCCTTCAGGTCGCCTTTTTTCACGGTTTCGCGCGGGATCACGATTGCCGCGTCGATAGCCACGTAGATGTAGACATAATCCTTATGTTTCTCGACCCTCAGCATCTCGCTCCAAGGGGTCTTGTGTTTGCCGCCCGGCGATTTTTCTTGCAGATATTCAGGTTCGATGGTCAAGCTGTGAATCCCGAACATCGCCTTTTTTTCCGCCTCGGTGTATTTGTTGAAAAACTGGCGGCGCATGTCGATTTTCATGATGAAGGGCGAGGCAATGCCCCAGCCCAACGCCAATAGCGTGATATAGGCGGTGGTCATCATGTCCACGTAATACACATAGTAAAACAGCCCGAAAACCAGCATCACCCCCGGCACCAGCAACCGGTTCTGACGGATTTTCTTTTGCATTTCCAGATTGTCGGCCAACCTGAGTTCGTTGAAGTGAACCAGGTCTTGCTCGCGGAATTCGTATTCGATTTCTAACATTTAATTGCTCGATTGGATGATTAATGCATTTTGATCTTGGCGTGCGTGCTGCGCCGGAACAGGTTGGATAGGGTCAGCATCGCAGTGCGGAAATAGCCGTGGATCGCTACCTGATGCATCTTGTATAGCGACAGATAAACCATATAGGCGATGAAACCGCCGACGCTGACCGTGCCCATCAGGCTGCCCATCAATGAGCCGACCGTGCTGAACTTGCCCAGAGACACCAGCGAACCGTAATCGTGATAGACGAAGTTGACCGGAGGCTTGCCTTTCAGGCGGTTGACGATGGTCTTGGCCACGGCCGATGCCTGTTGGTGGGCGGCCTGGGCGCGAGGCGGCACGTTGCCGCCGTGTCCGACCCATTCGCAGGCGGCGCAGTCGCCGATCGCGAAAATATTGTCGTCGCTGGTTTTCAAGGTTTGATCGACGATCAACTGGTTAATAGGGTTGGTTTCCAGGCTATCGAGATTTTTCATCCAGTCCGGCGCCTTGATGCCGGCCGCCCATACTTTCAGATCGGCATCGAACACTTCGCCGTCGTGAGTATGCACGGCGGTCTCGGTGACTTCGGTCACCCGCCGGCCCAGTTTCAGGTTAATGCCCAGTTTGACGAGCTGCTCTTGGGTTGCTTGCGACAGGCGAGGCGGCAAGGCCGGCAGCAACTGGTTGGCGACTTCGATGATGGTGATATTGACTTGAATCGAGCCTTCCAAACCGTAGGTTGCCAACAGTTTGGTCACTTCGTGCAACTCGGCCGACAATTCGACACCGGTCGCACCCGCGCCGACGATCACGATCGATAATGGTTTGTCTCGCTGGCGGTTTTGATTGGCATACGATTGGATGTAATAGGTTTCAACCAGTTGCTTTTGAAAGCGGTAAGCCTGGGTGGTGGTATCGATGAACATGCAATGCCGGTCGACGCCCTTGATACCGAAGGTGTTGCTGACACTGCCAACCGCCATCACCAGCGTGTCGTATTTAAAGGTGCGTTGCGGAATCAGTTCCACGCCTTGCTTATTGGTGATAGCGCTGACGACGATTTCCTTAGCCTCCCGATTCAAGCCTTCCATTCTGCCGAGCAGGAAGCGGAAGTGATTGCGATGGGCTTGCGCCAGGTATTCGATTTCCTCGGCTTCCGCCAAGGTACCGGAAGCGACTTCGTGCAACAGCGGTTTCCAGATGTGAGTGGAGGTGGCGTCCAGCAGCGTCACTTCGGCCAAGCCGGATTTGCCGAGCTGTTGTCCCAGATGGGTTGCCAATTCCAGACCGGCGGCGCCACCGCCGACAATCACGATTTTATGTAGTTCATCAGCCATTTATTTCTTCCCCAGCGTCAGTGGCCGCGATTACGGCCCACAAAAAGTCTATCCCTGTTCTATTATAGTTTCGTTATTTCCTTGTTCCGCATTATAACCAATCATGACAGGCCTGCCTGATTTTGACGGGCAAATCGACTTCCGTCATCGAGTTGTTTAGACTGGTCGCCATGTTCCGCCGCAGTCGTGTTTTTAACTTTTGGAGATGAACCCATGATCACGTTATACGGTTTTGCAATCAGCAACTATTACAACAAAATCAAGTTGGCGCTGATGGAGAAAGAGATAGCCTTCATCGAGGAATACGTCGAGCCCGGCCAGGACGAAGCGCTGCTGAAAATGTCGCCGTTGGGGAAAATTCCGTTCATCAAAACCACCGATGGCTATTTGTCTGAATCGCAAGCCATTTTGGAATATCTGGAAGATGCCTTTCCCGCGCATCCCCTGTATCCGGCCGATGCCTTCGAACGCGCCAAGTGCCGGGAATTGATTCTACATCTGGAATTGAATGTCGAATTGGTGGCCAGACGCTTGGCTCCGGAAGCGTATTTTGGGAAAACGGTATCGCCTGAAATCAAGGAAGAGGTCAGAACCAAGCTCGAGGTAGCCCTAAAAGGCTTGCCCCGACTGATGATCTTGGCGCCTTATGCGCTGGGCAGCCGTTTTACCGCGGCCGATGTCGTCGCCTGGCCGCATCTGCAACAGGTGTCCAGCACAACCCAAAAAATTTACGGCAAGGATCTGGTCGTCGAACATATTCCTGGAATCCAGGCTTATATCAAGACGGTGGAAAGCCGCCCTTACGCGCGGCAGGTTGCCGAGGATAGGGCGGCCGCACTGACCGAGTTTTTTCAGAAGAAATAGAAGCGCATAGCATGAAGCTGGCTACCTGGAAGTCGTCCGTGTGCTGAAAATGCAGCCAATTTACGCATGGTTTACGACAAAAACACGTTTGCCGCCAGCCTAGATAAGGGCGTTTTAATAAATTGTTAAGTTTGGGTTTAGATGATTGCCGCTCATCCTACCCATGCCGGACTCATTCATTTTGAAAGCTGGCTTCCAATCGGAGAAATGATTCATGCGTCCACCACCCTCGTCAGCTGCCTACTATATGAGGCTCGGTTTTAACGTGCTTCCAATCCGATTGGTTTTACCGATATTTCTGATAGCGCTGCTCGGTGGCTGTGCTTCGGAGCCACCGTTTAAGCCCACCGACGATCAGGCGACCCTGCCGTCATACGGCGACCGGGCTTCGTACAACAAGCCCTACAAGGTAAAAGGCAAAACCTATTATCCTCTGGTTTCGGCTAGCGGTTACCGCGAGAAAGGCCTGGCCTCCTGGTACGGTTCGGAATCCGGAAATCGCACCGCAACGGGCAGCCGTTTTAATCCCAAGGACCTGACGGCGGCTCACAAAACCCTGCCGCTTCCCTGTAAGGTTCGAGTTACCAACCTGCGGAATGGCCGGTATATCGATGTCGAGGTCAACGATAGAGGCCCGTTTAACGACGCCCGTCTGATCGATCTGTCGCACGGCGCCGCAAAGCAACTCGGCATGCATGGCACTTCCGAAGTGGAAGTCGTGTATCTGGAAGACTAGCCCCCAAAAGATAGCCCGGGGTCCCGGCCATTGGCGAAAACTGGGCGGATCAGCCGTCGGCGATCCACCCTGAATCTCAACGGTAACGAAAGCTTCCGCGGTAAAAATAAGTCAGACCCCACAGCGGATGTCGGATGCTGAAATCCAGATAAAACTCATCTTCGGACACGGCATGCTCGCTGATGGTCGCCGTGCCCAGCAACAGCCCATCGGGTATGTTCACGCGGTAACTTCCGCATTGCCAGAAATGCCCCTTGCCGCGGTAGATCAAATCGCCGTTATTGACCTCCACGCTCAATCTTAAACCGAACCCAAAGCCTATGGTTTCAATCAATTCATGTTCGGCCGAATAAAGCATTTGCGAACGGAAATAATCGATTTTGCCGTCGGGGTAAGTCATGGTTCGTTGCCAGTGCAATGTCTCGCCGGCGGCGGTCTTATCCACTTCCGCGCGCACCGCCGGGCCGCCCCACAACACCAGGCCACCGAACATGTGAATGATCCAGATCAGCGGGAACAAATAGCTCGGATAGCCTATTTCCATCGTGCCTTCCAGGCGGCTTTGTTCTTCGCCAATCAATTGGTAATGTTTTCGAATAACATTCGGCAGCTTGTGCCAGTCGTCGCCCAGGACTCTTTGCATCAATGATAGGGACATGGCTTAGCTCCAGAGTGAATTGTGGAAAATCATCAAGGTGGTGATGCCTATCATGCCGAAGAAGGCAGGCACACCCAGCCACAACCAGATTTTCGAATAATACGTGTAAAGATAAGGCAAGGTTCGGCCTTGAGCCAATGAATCGGCGGCGATGTCGCGCATGCGGATCTGCAAAATCACCACCGGCAGCCAGCATAAACCGGTGACCAGATACAGCACCAGCGTCCACCACAACCAGCCGTCGCCGAACGAAGCCGACAATTGATCGGCCAGCAGTATGCCGGTTAGAGGCTGGATGATCACGGTCGGCGTGGTAAACCACCAGTCAGCCAGCACCACATGCTTGCTGGTGACCGCAATCGCCGCGTGGTCGCCGCTCTTATCGGTCATGACTTTGTAAAACACCGTGCCGGAACCCAGGCCGAACAGGACGATGGCGCTGAGGATGTGGATCAATTTCAAGGTTAAATACGTCATGGCTTTTCTCCTTCCATCTGTCTGTAAATCAACAGACACATTAAAAACGGGATATTTTTCAGCAGCGGCCCGAACGGGTGGAACACGAATTCCGGCAGGCGTAAGGCGACCACCACGCTATAGCCCAGCACGATCCAGAACTGCCAAAGCATCAGACGGCCTGGACTAAATCGCGCCAAGGTAGCCAGTCCGAGAGCGATGTCCATCGCCGCCAGACCGTACAAGGTCAGCGGCGCGCCGATACCCGTGATGCCGGTGTCAGCCAACAATTGATAGCTCAGTTCATACGGGTAAAAAAACAGCGATGTGATGCCGCTCCACAGCCAGACCAAGGCGATGGAAAATCGCAGCAAAGGCTTGAGAAAGTACAAGGCGGCGTGCCAGCGCTCGGCCTGGCTGGCCGGCTTTTCGAACAATTGCGACGCCATGCTTAGTGGCCGACGGCCCAATAGCTCGTTGATTGGACCAGGATCGGCGTTATTGCCCCGGCCGAGCATGGCGATGTTGTCCTTGCTCAAGATAGGTTCACCCAGCCATTTCCCGAAGCCAGCTACCATTAAGGCGTATCGGTAAGGCAAGGAGCGCGTGGCCGCATTAGGTTTGCCCAGGCGATGCCTAAGACTTTGCAACCAATCGGCATAAGAAATTGGATTCGGGCCGACCAGGGCTACGGTCCTTTGTCCGGATGCAGCCGGTTCGAGACAGCGACAAATGGCCGCGGCCACATCATCGACATGAATGGGTTGTAACAACTGCCGGCCGCCATCCGGCAACAGGTGCACCGGCAATGCCGCCAAGGCATGAAACAAGCCGCTGCTTTGCGCGCCATCGCCATAGACTATCGACGGCTGCAACACAAACCAATCCTGCGGCAGAGCCCGCAACGCATCGTCGGCAGCCTTTTTGCTGACGTGGTATGCCGACTCTGCTTGGTCGTCGGCGCCCAGTGCCGAGATTTGCACGATCTTTTTGACGCCGGCTTGAGCGCCGGCCTGGAACAGGGCGATGGGCGCTTGGCTATGCAATCGGGCAAAGGTTTGGCCCTTGCTTTCGGCAATAATCCCCACGCAATTGACGATCGCATCGACGCCGTTCAGGTGATGTCGCCAGTGCTGCACGCTATTGGCCGACATGAAATCGATAGACAAGGGTTTGATGTCGGGGCCATCGATTAATAAGCGTTCTGGATGTCGGCAACAGGCGCTTACTTGGTGGCCTTGCCGCCGCAAGGCTCGCAACACCGCATTGCCAATGAAGCCGGTGGCGCCGGTCAATAAGACCTTCATAGCCACCTCTCGGCCAGTGAATTACCGCCTGAAGAGAGAAAGTTTGCGTTAACGGTTACCGGCAAAGTTTCGGCTGGCCAGCGCGGATGAGTCAATCGAATGCACATGGTTTTGCTCCTTTAAGTTTATAGGCGGGAGCAGATTAGCGGGCAAAAATCCGTCGGACTTCCAGATTGATAAGACAGGAATAGAAATTGATGATCGTCGATAAAAAACCAATATTTTCAAGGTATTGAATAATTACAAAATGATAAAACTGGAAGCCGGACCAGGTCAGGCCGATGATGAAGCATGCATTTTTCGGTATTGTCCCGGCGCCATGCCGACCATTTCACGGAACGCCGCATAGAAATTGGACTGGGTACTGAAACCCACCGACAAGCCTATGGCCAGCACCGAGGCATTCGGATCGGCCAGCAACTGCTTTTTGGCTTCGGCTATGCGCTGCTGGCGGATGTAACGGGAAAAGCCCTGCTGAAATTCGGTGTTGATTAGTTCGGACAACTGGTGCTGGCTCAATTCCAGCTGTTCCGCCAGCAGCGCCAGATTCAGCGTTTCCAGGGTATATAGTTTGTCCTTTTTCATCAATGCGTCGAGCCTTGCCAGAACCGCCGGCTTGTCGATGTTCTTCAACGTTGATTCGGCATAGGCGGCTTGAACCGCTTCGGAAACATCGGCCTCTATGCCCGGAAAGCGCAGCAAGGTCAGCGTCACCGCAAAAAATGCCAGGCCAATCAGCATGCTGTAGCCGCTAATAAAATCCGTCTCGTTCAACAATGGCCAAATAAAGCCCAGCACCAACACCGCCACGGCAATCGTGAACAAAGTCCCCAAAGCCAACAGCTCCAGATGAAAACGCCGACGCTGTCGGCGCAAGCCATAAAGGATTTTGACTAGCCACAATAAATAGCCGCTGCCGACCAAAAACGCGACCGGCAAGGCCAGGTGGTAAGGCAGCGCCAGATTCAGCAGTATGGGCGTGACATGCAAGCAATCGGTTGGTCGGTAGCGATTGTCGGCGATCAGTAATTGCCGGCTGTAAAAATAAAAGCTGGGGGCAATGCCGTACAGCAATAACAGATAAACCGCCGAATGAACCTGATCGAAGCGGTTCAGCAAATATCCCAGATGCAGGCTTTGAATGCCCGCCAATCCGACGACTAACAAAAAACCGGCCAATTTCGAAGCGCAACGCAGCGGTTCCTGGCGCTGCAAGATGTTGCCGACGATCAGCAGTGCCGCCGCGCCGAGCGAAAAACCGATGAATAACAAGGAAGCGATTTGCATGAAGGATAAGAGCGGAAACATGGGCTGTTGAGTTTAGACGGCGTTTTTGACGCCAGCCAAGCATAGACCAATATTAAGGCCGACCAGAGCGGAGATTGGCGTTAACCAAGCCTTACGAGTGTGATTGATGTTATGGCAAGACGACGCAGAGCGTCTTAGGTAGCATTCCCTCGCCGGAGCGAGGGAACGATGAAATCAAGAGATATTGTTATTGCAAGGCTTCTGGGGCGGCGTTTCCACACCGGATTGTAAGGAATGATTAAATTCAGCGATTCCGCGTGAGCACAAAAAGCGTGCCCACTAGACTGTGAAACACGGCCAAGTTAAACGAGTAATCGATTTATCCAAAGGGCATAAAGGCCTTATTCAAGTTTTCACCGTTTTATTGAGCAAGGCATTTATTTGGAAAATTGGGGGAATTATGAGGAAGCAGAAATTAATGGCATTGAACGCGAACGATGCGCCTCCTTACGTTGGCAGCATCCTATCATCACGTTATCGGGTTCCTTCAGACTCACATCACATTGGAAATTCGGCCCTCTCTTCAGGCTCATGTGTCATTGGACAAGGCTGGCTGTAGCCGGATATTATTTGTTAGAGTATGATTATAGCCGTTAGTAAGCAGACCCGATAACGATGCTACCGGATTCAAACGGTTTGGACGTTTCGCGAAGCGCTTAAAAATTTAGACTTGGTCGATATGTTGTTTGCGCGGTTTCATGCCCAACTGGCAGGCCAAGGCTACCCAGCGAAAGCCGGGCAAATGAACGATGCCACCTTTGTTGAGGTGCCAAAGCAACGCAATATTCTTAAATTTTACTGGAGGTAACGATGGCCGAGCCTAATTCCTGGAAGGCGGAGATTGAAAGGAAAGCGGAGAATGGATGGAAGGCGGAGATTGAACCTTTGAATTCTGTATCCGTCAATAACGGAAAAATAATTTCTCCTAGAGTGATTGATAAAATCATCAGCAACCTCGAGACTGGTGCGATGCGAAGGGTTCATGGCATTATCGTCCATCAAACGGCGACGAAATCGGCTGCGGGGACTTTGATAGGTTATACCGGCCCTGGCGCCAATGGCGGTCATTTTCTCATTGATAAGGATGGGACCATTTACCAAACCGCAAGAATAACCCAAAGGTGCAATCACGTCGGCAACATTAAAAGTCGATGCAAGGAACTAAAAACCTGCTCGGCTGAGGAGTTTAATACTATCAATGCGATATTAAAATTTAAGAAAGGTGAGGCCTACAACGTTAAATTCAAAGGTAAAACAGATTACGAAATTGCGATTGCCATGCTCTCTGAGCATGAGAAGGCCAAGAGTTATCCGAACCGGTACCCGGCAAACGATGACTCTTTAGGCATCGAGATTCAAGGTTTTTTTTCGCACAACCAAATTACCAAGCGCGACGTTTTTGACCAGGTAACCTTTGAGCAGAACGATTCATTAACCTGGCTAGTTAGGATACTCCAAGAAGTTCTCGAGCTTTCGGATCGCGACGTTTATAGACACCCTGAAGTGTCCTACAAGGCGGCATCCGAAGCGCAAACTGCCAATTGGAATCTACCGCAGAATTAGGGAGATGTACCGATGTGGAAACCAAGGGTAATCACAGTCTGCATTGTTTATCTTCTATTTGCTTGCTCCGCTTCGACGCAGGCTTCAGTTACCATCAGCGACATTGCAGTGACTGAATCCGGCGTCGAACAAAATGGCGAATTTTGCAGTGATTTCAGATTGACCAACGCGCAGGCCAAATCCTTCTTCAAACGGGCCACTAAAATAACGCCGGTGGAACTGCACGATAAATTTGATTACCTACCGTGTTATGTCCGGGGCCGCGGCCGTTTAGATGGTGTCGATGCGGAGTGGGAAATTCGTGCTGGCGGAACCGGAAGGCTTGTAACCACCTCCGGGCAGGTATCGTGGTACGGCTGTACTAAATGCGACGATCTGTTTCGAGGGAAATAGCAAGTAGCCTGGATGAAGCGAAGCGTAATCCGGGAAATCAGGTCATCAATCCCGGATTGCATCCGGGCTACGCAAATTATTCCACCACCACCTTAATCTTCCCTATCTTTGTCTGCCAAACCTTGGGCGCAGTCTCATGAATAGACTCTCCACGACTATCCACAGCCACCGTCACCGGCATGTCCTCGACCACGAATTCGTGTATCGCTTCCATGCCCAAGTCGTGGAAGGCGACAATACGAGATTTTCGGATGGCCTTGGAAACCAGATAGGCCGCGCCGCCTACCGCGATCAGATATACCGCCTGATGCTTGGCAATCGCCGCGACCGCCGCCTGGCCGCGTTCCGATTTGCCTATCATGCCCAGCAGGCCGGTTTTTTCCAGCACAGTGTCGGTGAAGCTGTCCATGCGGGTGGCGGTGGTGGGGCCGGCGGGGCCGACCACTTCATCGCGCACCGGATCGACCGGGCCGACGTAGTAGATGAATTTGTCCTGGAAATCGACGCCTTCAGGCAGAGGCTCGCCCTTGTTCAGAAGATCGACGATGCGCTTGTGGGCGGCGTCGCGGCCGGTCAGCAGCGTGCCGCTGAGCAGCAAGGTTTCGCCGGGTTTCCAGTCGGCGACATCCTGTTTGCTTAAACCATCGATATTGATACGGCGGGCGTTGGCTGCGGATTGGGTAATGATTGGCCAATCGGACAGTTTCGGCGGCGTTAAAACGGCCGGGCCTGAGCCGTCCAGCACGAAATGGGCGTGGCGGGTCGCAGCACAGTTGGGGATCATCGCCACCGGCTTGTTGGCGGCGTGGGTTGGGTAATCGAGGATTTTAACGTCCAATACCGTGGTCAGTCCTCCCAAGCCTTGAGCGCCTATGCCCAGCGCGTTGACCTTGTCGTAAAGCTCCAGGCGCAGTTCTTCCAAGACGTTGCTGGGCCCGCGGGCAATCAATTCCTGAATGTCAATCGATCCCATGCAGGCCTGCTTGGCCAGCAGCATGGCCTTCTCGGCGGTGCCGCCGATGCCGATTCCGAGAATGCCCGGCGGGCACCAGCCGGCGCCCATGGTCGGCACGGTTTTCATGACCCAGTCGACGATGCTGTCCGAAGGGTTGAGCATCGCGAACTTGGATTTGGCTTCCGAACCGCCGCCCTTGGCGGCCAGTTCCACTTCCACCTTGTCGTCCGCCACGACTTCCATGTGGATCACCGCTGGCGTGTTGTCCTTGGTGTTGGTGCGTTTGCCGGCCGGATCGGACAAGATGGATGCGCGCAGCACGTTGTCGGGATTGAGATAGGCCCTGCGCACGCCTTCGTTGACCATGTCGCCGACGCTCAATTTGGCATCCCAGCGCACCTCCATGCCTATCTTCAGGAACACCGTGACGATGCCGGTATCCTGGCAAAGCGGCCGCTTGCCTTCCGCGCACATCCGCGAGTTGATCAGAATTTGCGCCATCGCATCCTTGGCTGCGGGGCTCTGTTCCTTTTGATAAGCTGCGTATAGCGCATCAATGAAATCTTTCGGATGATAGTAGGAAATATATTGCAGCGCGTCGCTGATGCTGGCTATGAAATCGTCCTGGCGGATGGTGGTCATGGCGGTTCCTGGTATAAGAGTCGATTCGCGTGAATTTACCACGAAGCCGTTATCCACGCCCAATCGCCGATTTTTGTCGGTCAAGGAAAAAGCCTTTCGCCTCGCCTTGCCAGATACGTTAATATGCGACGGTTTTCCTTGGTCTTTAGGGTGTTTGACATGCTGAAAAAAATATTGCTTTCGTCCCTCGCTACACTGATTTTAAGCGCCTGCGCCACCAGCCCCACCGGCAGAACTCAGTTCATCTACATGCCGGACAATCAGGTCGATCAGATGGGTTTGCAGGCTTTTAGCGACATGAAGAGCAAAAACCCCATCAGCCATAACACCCGATATAGCCAGTTTGCCAGTTGCGTGGCTCAAGCCATCACCCAACTGACCGGCGGTCAATGGGAAGTGGTGGTATTCGAAGACGATTCGCTGAACGCCTTCGCCTTGCCCGGCAACAAGATCGGCGTGCATACCGGGCTGATCAATCTGGTCGACAATCAGGATCAACTGGCGGCGGTCGTCGGCCATGAAATCGGCCACGTGCTGGCTCGCCACAGTAACGAACGTTTGTCGCAGGAAACCGCGATGAGTACCGGTTTGTCCATGGTACAAGCCGTCACGCAGCCGCAAACCGCCTTGGGACAAACCGCGCTGGGCTTGCTGGGCATCGGCGCTCAATACGGCGTGATCCTGCCTTACAGCCGGGTCCACGAAACCGAGGCCGACACCATAGGTCTGGACTTGATGGCCAAGGCTGGTTTCGATCCCAGGCAGAGCATCAATTTATGGCTGAAAATGGACAAAGCCTCGCAAGGCGGCCAGCCGATCGAATTCATGTCGACTCACCCGTCGCACGGCAGCCGGATCGACAATCTGAATCAACACATGAACCAAGCTCTCCAGCTACAGCAACAAGCCTGGAACTCCGGCAGACAACCACGTTGCGCCAAATAATGAATCCGCATTTATCTCAGCTGCACCCTTACCCATTCGAGAAGCTGGCAACCCTGAAACACGGCATCGTTCCTCCTGCCGACAAGTCGCACATCGCGCTGTCGATAGGTGAGCCCAAACATGCCACGCCGCACTTCATTCAAGAGGCTTTGCTGCGCCATTTGCACGGCTTGACCCAATATCCGACCACCAAGGGTTTGCCGGAGCTGCGCCAGGCCATCGCCGACTGGACTTGCCGCCGTTTCAACATAACTGCCTGTTCGGTGGATGCCGAAACCCAGGTGCTGCCGGTCAACGGCACCCGCGAGGCCTTGTTCTCGTTGGCGCAGGCCGTGGTCGATCCCGCCGAAAGGCCAGTGGTGATCATGCCCAACCCCTTCTATCAAATTTATGAAGGCGCGGCACTGCTGGCCGGCGCCGAGCCGTATTATCTAAATACCACGGAAGAAAACGGTTATCTGCCCGATTTCGACAGCGTGCCGGAGGCGATCTGGCGACGTTGCCAGCTGATCTTCATCTGTTCGCCCGGCAATCCGACCGGCACGGTGCTGAGTCAAGCCGATCATCTGAAATTGCTGGCATTGGCCGAGAAACACGACTTCGTGATCGCCTCCGACGAGTGCTACACCGAGCTTTACGATGACGAGGCCAACCCTCCGCAAGGCCTGCTGCAAAGCGCCTGGCACAGCGGCAATACCGCATTCAAGCGTTGCGTGATATTCCAAAGCCTGTCCAAGCGCTCCAACGCGCCGGGATTGCGTTCCGGTTTCGTGGCCGGCGACGCCGAGATATTGAAACAGTATTTCAAATACCGCACCTACCACGGCTGCCCGATGCCGGTGCCGACCCAGCATGCCAGCATCGCCGCCTGGAACGACGAGGAACACGTCAAACACAACCGCCAGTTGTACCGCGACAAGTTCACGGCCTTCATCGACATCTTAAAAGACGTCTGCGAAATCAGCCGGCCGCCGGCCAGTTTTTATATCTGGCTGAAGACGCCGATTGATGACGACCTCCAGCGATGGAGGAACGACTACAGGGATGTAGGAGGTAGGGCAACGCAGGGAGCGGTAGCCGAGGGCAGCAAGTTGCCGGGAGCAACTGCTGACGCCGAGTTCGCCCGACAGTTATTCGCCCGGCAAAACATCACGGTATTACCCGGCAGCTTCCTGTCGCGCGACAGCGGTGGTATCAATCCAGGCGCCAACCATGTCCGTATAGCCTTGGTGGCGCCGCTAGAAGAATGCGTCGAAGCGGCGCAACGTATAAAAGAATTTTTAACAAAATAGGTACAAGGCTCAAGGTACAGGGTGTAAAACACCTTGGCCTTGAACCTTGGCCCCTGAACCCAAGAGAGCTCATGTCAAATCTGGAAACCATCATCAACGACGCCTTCGAAAACCGCGCCGAAATCAGCCCGTCCACCGTCTCAGCCGAAGTCCGCGAAGCGGTCGCCGAAGTGCTTAACCAATTGGACAAAGGCATCGTCCGCGTCGCCGAGAAAAAAGACGGTGACTGGGTCACCAACCAGTGGCTGAAAAAAGCCGTGCTGCTGTCGTTCCGCATCAACGAAAACAAGGTGATCGAAAGCGGCGACGTGCGTTATTACGACAAAGTGCCGACCAAATTCGGCCAGTACAACGAGGAAGATTTCGCCAAGGCCGGCGTCCGCGTGGTGCCTAATGCGGTAGCCCGTTACGGTTCCTACGTCGCGCCCGGCGCCATCCTGATGCCGTCCTATGTCAACATCGGCGCCTACGTCGACAGCGGCACCATGGTCGACACCTGGGTAACCGTGGGTTCCTGTGCGCAAATCGGTAAAAACGTGCATTTGTCAGGCGGCGTCGGCATCGGCGGCGTTCTGGAGCCATTGCAAGCCAACCCGACCATCATCGGCGACAACTGCTTCATCGGCGCTCGTTCCGAAATCGTCGAAGGCGTGATCGTCGAAGACAACTGCGTGGTATCGATGGGCGTCTACATCGGCCAAAGCACCAAGATTTTCAACCGCATGACAGGCGAAGTCAGCTACGGCCGCATCCCGGCCGGTTCGGTAGTGGTTTCCGGCAACCTGCCAAGCAAAGACGGCAGCCACAGCCTGTATTGCGCGGTGATCATCAAACAAGTCGACGAAAAAACCCGCAGTAAAACCGGGATTAACGAGTTGCTGCGGGATTGATACTTCGTAGGAATGAGGGTATTTACGCGAGGTGAATGCCTTCATCTCAAACCCTTGGCAAATTGCTTTGTTTAATGTATCCAAAGGCGATGGCATAGGTGACATCGTCGAATTTATCTTTTTCTGCTTCCGTCTAGCAGTTCATTCGATTACAGGAACTCATCCAATTGACCAATGGAATAAGTGGGAGTCGATATTGGCCGCAGTATTGGCCGGCTTTGCCTGGTTTTTTTGGTTTATGTTTATTAGAAAGCATTAGTCGGGCCGTGGGATAGGCTGCGAAAATCTCGTCACTCACGATTGATGGGCTGCGCGTTGCTTAGCCCATCCTACAAATCAATTGCAGTTAGTAGCTTCGAAGGCCGGGTTAGGTTACGCTAACCCGACTTAGGCTAACGGCGGAAAATCCAGTCATGGCAGCTGAAACGATAGAGCTAGATAAGCGGCGTTTGGGGCTTTATGCGCTAACGGTTGCCACGCTGCTGAGCGGCGAGCTTTTATTGCGGAATGTCGAATGGCTGGGCGGTCCGCAGTTGCACACTCTGATGGAAACCGCCGCAACCTTGCTGGCGCTGTTTGTGGGCGCCATGTCGCTGATCCGGTTTTTCAGTCAACGCGACAGTCAGTTTCTCTACATCGGCGCCGGCTTTCTCGGCACCGCGCTGCTGGACGGTTATCACGCCGTAGTCACCTCCAGTTATTTCCAGGCTTACATGCCTTCGGACATGCCGCACCTCGTGCCTTGGAGTTGGATCGCGTCTCGGTTGTTTCTGTCCGTGCTGATGTTCGTCAGCTGGCTGCTATGGTACAAGCATCGCGACGATACGGCTTTCGAGCCTAATATCAAGGCGGTATTCGGCGCGACGGCGCTGGCCACGCTGGGCTCTTTCCTGTTTTTCCTGATCGTCCCTCTCCCGCCTTCCTCCTTCGCGGAACAAGCGTTGTGTCACCGTCCCTTCGAATTGGGGCCGGCCGTCTTCTTCTTTCTGGCGCTGGCCGGCTATCTTTACAAGGGTGATTGGCGGCATGACTCTTTTGACCACTGGCTGATACTCTCGCTGATCGTGGGGCTGGCGACCCAGACGGTATTCATGCCTTTTTCCGATCAACTCTACGATACGGAGTTTAATGTCGCCCATCTGTTGAAAAAGGCGAGCTACCTATTCGTCTTGAGCGGGCTGTTGATCAGTCTTTACCAAACTTATCAGGAACTCAAGGCGGAAACGGAACGAAGAGCGCAGGCGGAAAGTCTGGCGTTGGAACGCGCGGCGGCTCTGGCCGAGAGCGAGGGCTGGTTTCGCGCGGTCGCCGATTACACGCATGACTGGGAATACTGGGTGGCGCCCACGGGCCGAATGCTTTACGTCTCGCCCGCTTGCGAACGCATCACCGGCTATACGTCCGCCGAGTTCATGGCGGGAGAAGTCAAGATGAAAGACATCCTCTCACCTCATGAGCGTAGCGCAATCGGCAAACATTTCAGTAAGATTCCTTACCAATATGGTACCGACGAGCTTGATTTTCGCATCGTGACCCGTGCCGGTGAGGAACGTTGGCTCAATCACGTCTGCTTACCGATTTACGATGAAAATAGCCATTTTCTCGGCAGGCGGGCCAGCAACCGGGATATTACCGAGCGTAAACTGGCCGAGTTTGAGATGCTGACATTGAGCACAGCGTTGCATTTCTCGCCCGCAGCGGTCTTCATCACCAACGCCAAGGGCGACATCGAATATGTCAATCCCAAATTCACCGACGTAACAGGCTATACGGCTTCGGAAGTCCTAGGCAAAAATCCAAGATTGTTGAAGTCTGGAGAGCATGCCGTCGAGTTCTACGAACAGATGTGGGCTACATTGACGGCTGGCGCAACCTGGACCGGGGAGATTATCAATAAACGCCGCAATGGCGAACTGTATTGGGAGTCCGCTTCCATTTCACCGATTCTGGACGAAGAAGGAAACATCAAGCGTTATGTGGCGGTAAAACAGGAAATCACCGCGAAGAAAAAACTGGAGGAGACGCTCTATCACCAGGCCAATTTCGATGTCTTGACCGGATTGCCCAACCGGAATTTGTTCAACGACCGACTCGAATTGGCATTGAAACAAGCCGCCCGAAGCGCCGGTTCACTGGGATTGATGATGTTGGATCTGGACTATTTCAAGGAAATCAACGACACCTTTGGCCATGATGGTGGCGACGAACTGTTGAAACAGGTGGCGGAGCGCATACAAAGCTGCGTGCGAGACTTCGACACCGTGGGCAGGATGGGTGGTGACGAATTTATGATTCTGGTGGAAGGCTTTTCGGAAGCCCGCATTCCGGAAGAGATCGCTAGGCGCATCTTGGAGGCGCTGGAAAAGCCGTTTATTATTTTCGGACAAGAAGGCCGGATTTCCGCCAGTATCGGCGTGGCATTTTCCTCGCCTCAGGCCATGGACAAGGAAGCCTTGAAAAAACGGGCCGATATTGCCTTGTATCAGGCAAAAGCCGGTGGCCGTAACCGCGTGGTGTTTTTCAATGCTTAGGGTGCGGTTGCAATCACTTTCTGGAATCCATTGGGCGATGGTGGACGTAGGAGTTCATCGTTGATTGAATCCGCTAAAAATTTATACCCATCGAGCCATAAGGGATAACTCATGACAATTGATCGCAGCTTGATCTGGTTGGCGGTACTGGCCGCATGTTTGCCGTCCGTGGGTCGAGCCGAACCGAACGGCTTGGAACGCATCGAGCATATCGTTGTGATCTATCTGGAAAACCGCAGCTTCGACAATCTTTTTGGCCTGTTTCCCGGTGTTAACGGCTTGGCCGATGCCGGCAATGCGCCGCCTCAGGTCGACGCCTATGGCCGCGCATATAAAATCTTGCCGCCGGTGATGAAGAGTGGCGGCAAGGATAGCCGCTTCCCGGATGATCTGCCCAACGCACCCTTCGACGTTAGCAGATACGTGAAACCCGAAGAAAAACATCCGGACCTGACGCATCGCTTCTTCATTCATCAGGTGCAAATTAACGGCGGACGCAATGACCGTTTCGCGCAATTGTCCTCGGCCGGTGGCTTGGCGATGGGGCACTATGATTTGTCGAATTCGGCGCTGTGGTATTACGCCAAGGAATTCACGCTGGCCGACAATTTCTTTCAGGCGGCTTTCGGCGGCTCATTCCTTAACCATCATTGGCTGATCTGTGCCTGCACGCCGGTATTTCCGGACGCGCCCGCCGAACTGCGGCAATGGAAAAACGATCCCATCACGGGCAAGCCGCTCAACGATCCTAGCGTCACCGAAGACGGCTATGCCGTCGGCACATTCCAGCCCTACTACCCACCTTTCGACACAGCTCATCCGGAAAACCGCTTGCCGCCCCAGTATCAAACCACCATCGGCGATCGTTTGTCGGAGAAACGGATTTCCTGGGCCTGGTATGCCGGCGGCTGGAATGACGCCGTGGCAGGCCGCAAAACCGAAGACAATTTCCAGTATCACCATCAGCCCTTCGTGTTTTACGCCAACTATGCTCCGGAGCAGCCGGCACGGGCGGAACATCTGCGGGATAAAAGCCGACTGTTCGACGATCTGAAGGGCGATTTTCCAAGGGTGGCGTTCTTCAAGGCGGTGGGCGGCAAAAACCAGCATCCGGGTTACGCCTCTGTCTCCGAAGCCGACCAAGAAGTGAAAGAACTCGTCGAAGCCATTCGCGGTAGCACGATTTGGCCCAACACCGCGATTATCATCACATATGACGAGAACGGCGGATTCTGGGATCATGTCGCGCCGCCGGAGATCGATCGTTGGGGGCCGGGAACCCGTATTCCGGCCATCGTCGTATCCCCATTCGCCAAGAAAGGTTATGTTGACCACACGCTTTACGATACTACTTCGATACTTAAGTTGATCGAAAATCGCTTTGGCTTGCTACCGCTCACCGATCGGGATGCCAAGGCGAACGGTTTGGAAGGCGCATTCGATTTTGATCGATGAGCAATTAGCGATGAATCCTGTCGTTCGCCGGGACTCATTAGCCCGTGTACTCTAAATATCCGCCAAAGATGAAAGCCTTCTTCTATTGCTTGCTTTTGCTCTGTATTTCGGGCCATGTGTTCGGTCGGGAAAGCCAGCGATTGGCCCCCGGCTACGCCGACCTGCCGTTTAAGCCCTCTGCGCCCGGCAGCTATGTGTTACCGGTGATAGGACCGGCCGCCGACGGCGAGGTATTGACCTCGGACGGCAACTCAAAACACCTCCACGAGTTGATGGGCGGCAAGCTGGTGTTGCTGAGCTTTATTTATGCCGCTTGCAGCGATGTCAACGGCTGTCCGCTGGCAACCCAGGTGTTGCATAAGATCAGTCGCCAGTTACAGAAACAACCGGAGCTGGCCAACAAGTTGCGCTTGTTGACGCTGAGCTTTAACCCGGTTCACGATACGCCTGAAATGATGCGTCATTACGGCGAAGGTTTTAAAACCGGCGGCTTCGACTGGCAATTTTTGACGACCCGTGACGAATCAGCCTTGCAGCCCATCCTCGATGGCTATCAGCAAAACGTCCAAAAAATCTACGACGACCAAGGCCAGTTCACCGGCACCTTTTCGCATTTGCTGCGGGTATATCTGATCGACACCGACAAAAACATCCGCAATATTTACAGTGTCGATTTCCTGCATGCCGACACCGTGATCAACGACGTCAAAAACCTGCTAGCCGGCAATGAGCCGAAGACCGTTCCTTCGCAGGTTTCCGGTGACATGCTGTATCAAGCCGGCGATAACAAGCAAAATTATCGGCAGGCCGATTACCAGACTCGCTCGCTGGCGCTGGAACAGCGTCGAGGCAGACCGGCTAAACTGATAGCTTATGCATTGAAGCCGCCCTTGGGTTTGCCAAAACTGCCCGTGCCCATCGACAATCTACTCACGCCGGCCAAGATCGCACTAGGCCGCAAACTGTTTTATGACCGCCGCCTGTCGTTGAACAACACCTTTTCCTGCGCGATCTGCCACATTCCGGAGCAAGGGTTCAGTAATAACGAAATGGCGACGGCGGTGGGCATGGGGGGACGTAGCGTGCGGCGCAACAGTCCGTCGCTGTATAACGTCGGCTACGCCAAGCTATTGTTTCACGACGGACGGGAGAACAGTCTGGAGCAACAGGTCTGGGGACCACTGCTGGCACATAATGAGATGGCCAATCCGTCCATCGGCTATGTGGTGGATAAAATCAAAGCCAGCGCCGATTATCGCGGTCTATTCGAAGAGGCATTTCGTAAACCGGCAAACATGGAAACCGTAGGCCAGGCGCTGGCCAGTTATCAGCGTACCTTGAATTCGGCGGATTCGCCGTTCGATCGCTGGTATTTCGGCAAACAGACCGACGCGCTCGGCGAAGAGGCGCGACGCGGCTTCGCGCTGTTTACCGGCAAGGCCGGCTGCAGCGCCTGCCACGATGTCGGCGAGAAATCGGCGCTGTTCACCGATCAAAAACGCCACAACACCGGTATCGGTTATGCCGAGGCAATGAGCAAGACCCCGGACAAGCAAAGGGTGCAAGTCGCGCCGGGCGTATTTATCGATGTCGATAGCGACAATCTAAAAGGCATCGCGGAAACCAAGGCCGGTGACCTTGGCTATTACGAAGTCAGCCAAAACCCGGCCGACCGCTGGTCCTACAAGACGCCGTCGCTACGTAATGTGGCTCTGAGCGCGCCGTATATGCACAACGGTTCCTTGTCGACACTGGAGGATGTCGTGCGTTTTTATAATCAGGGCGGCGTAGCCAACGAAAGTCTGTCGCCGCTGATCAAGCCATTGGGATTGACGGAGACGGAAGTCGCCGAACTGGTGGCATTTCTAAAGTCGCTAACCGGCGGCAATGTCGAAACTTTGGTGTCGGATGGGTTTGCGGCGCCGGTGGGCGAGCGACCGTGAGTGTCGTAAAATCAACAGGATAGTAATGGGCTTTAGTCAGCTGCTGTCGCAGTGTCCACCTATCGGCAATCTGAGTAGGCTAGAGGGATCTCCGTGGTTTGTGAAAAAATGATTTGCCAAATCAAAACAACTATGTAAAAATACGCAGCTCAATCGCGGGGTGGAGCAGCTTGGTAGCTCGTCGGGCTCATAACCCGAAGGTCGTAGGTTCAAATCCTGCCCCCGCTACCAGACATATCAAAGGCTTAGGTTTAACGACCTAGGCCTTTTTTATTGCCTATTGGTTTCCGGTAAGCAGATTTCAGCAATACCAATCAACGTTTGAGCATCGCTTGATGTTTTTCTTGGCGCAAAACACCGGCCATAGAGAGGTTGGGAATCGATTGATCAAGCTGTTAAACCGCTACTGCGGCCTGTCGCAACATTTCCAACCGAATTTTCCGCTCAGATATTTGTTGCATCAATTCTTGAACCAATTCTCCAATAGGATCGCCGCCCATAGCTTCGGTTTCCAATATGGTGGTCATCAATTCGTACAATTCATGCCGCTTCTGTTCCGCTAGTTCCTTTTCAACTTCCGACAGACGACGGCGTATTTGGGCTGTACGGCGAATGCTTTTAATCATTCTTGAACCAATATCGTCGCCTTGGATAGCTTCGGGGTCTTGGCCAAACTCGATATTCAATTTTTCGATAGTGTTTGGCCAAGGCTTGTTCTTTGTAGTCATCGGAATAGCGGGTTTTTGGATGTTTCAATTTTAAATCTCAAATTTCAAGCAGCCTGAAAATTTGAGGCGACAACTATTCTGACGCGGGGTGAGCTTGTCGACGGATGAGCGGGATTTTTCAATCACCCTATGAGTGAGCGTGTTATAGGCCGTCCACGCTTCGACTTTGCTCTCGGCAACGGCTCCATGCGTTGCCCTACCTCCTGCATCCCTGCAGTCGAGCACGAACGGCCTATAACACACACCAACTGCTCTTTTTGGGTTCAACCATTTTGGATAGCAAGGCTAATATGACAAAGTAGAATTAGCCTGCACTTACTTATCCCACAGCCAGCCTTTCGTCTCAACAAATTTGGGATTGACTGATTGCCAGGCGAGCCTGCAAACTGCTACATCAACAATACACTCAACCACGAAGAGGATACGGTTATGAACAAACAAGCCAAATTGCGCTGGGGCATACTCGGCGCGGCGCGCGTTAACGAGCGCCTGTTGCCGGCCATCGTCGAGGCATCCAATTCAGAACTGATAGCGATCGCCAGCCGCCGTCCGGGTGCAGCCGCGGAAACCCTGGCTAAATATGCTCCAGGCCTTACCGGCGTTCACGCCTATGACGATCTGGACGCATTGTTGACCAATCCGGATATACAGGCCGTATACCTGCCCATGGCAAATGCCGAACACGCGGAATGGGCCTTGCGCGCCATCGCCCACCACAAGCATGTGCTGGTCGAAAAACCCATGGCCTTGACCGTGTCCGACATCGACGCCATCGAAACCGCCGCCCGACGCTACAAAGTCACGGTCATGGAAGGCTTCATGTACCGTTTCCATCCCCAGCATGCACGGGTGATGGAGATTCTGCGTTCGGGGCTAATCGGCGAAATCCGTTCGGTACGGGCCAGTTATTCGTTCATGATGCGTCCGGCACGGATGTACCGTTTAGCCGCGCATACCGAACACGGCGGCGGCGCGATGTGGGACATCGGTTGTTATGCGATCCATTCGCTGAGGATGTTTTTCGAGCAAAGGCCGCTGGCAGTCACCGCGATGGCCAAATACGTGGAAAGCGGCGCCGACATTTCCACTTGCGGCGTCTTGGATTTCGGCGACGGCAAGTTCGCCCAGTTCGATTTCAGCTTCGAGCGCGCGCGGCGCTGCGAATATGAAATCATCGGCACCCAGGGCGGCTTGAAATGCCATGTGGTCTGGCAGTTGCCGGGCGACGAACCTGTGATCTCCTGGTGGACCGAAGACGGACAGCATGAAGAGGAAAGATTGCCCACTGCCAATCATTTCAAACTGGAAATCGAGCATTTCAGCGATTGCGTGTTGAATGGCAAGGAACCGCAACTGTCGTTGGATGACGCCCGCGACAATTGCCGGATTATCGTCGCGGCGCTGAAATCGGCGGCCGAAGAGCGAGTAATCCAGATTTAAGCAATGAGCTGCGAAAGACATCCGGGAAGGCGATTTTGAACGGTTGATACCGGAATAGGCGACGGCGAAACCGGCGAATGTCTCCCAAAACCGCCTAGCCATTGACTAGCCCCCGACAAGGGAACATCAACCCTTGCGAGCGGTCCGGAGAAATCGATGAAGAGGAGTGGGGCAAGCACCGCGGGCATCTTGTGGAGCGCCGTCTGTATCTTGGGATGCTCGCCATCCATCAATTTTGGTAGTTGACAGTAGTGAGTGATTTTCAACTTCCCACTCACGTCTTTCTTTTATGCCCGCGCCTTTACCGCATTACGTAACAACTGCAAACATTGCCGAGTAGCGGCCAGATCCAAGGCGCTGAAATCATCCTGAGTGGTCAGCAAAGGATTGGCTCCGGCTTCCAGCAATTGCGCGACCACCGCATGCCTGCCGCTGGACGAGGAATACGTCAATGCCGTGGCGCCACTGGGATTTTGATAGTCTATATCGATGCCGGCTTCCAGCAACAAGGCTATACAATCGTAAGCTTCGGCAAAACAGGCGGCCCATAGCGCATTGTTGCCGTAGGCATCGATCACGCTTAAATCCGCTCCCTGTTGCAGTAAATAGCCCAGCACATCCGCGCGGCCTTGCCGAGCCGCCAGAATCAGCGGCTGCCGGCCGGAACCGTTGGCGGTGAACGGCTGTTCCGGTTTAAGTTGCTGATCCAATAACCAGGCGTCAATTTCGGCACTCGCGCTCATAGAATGTTCTCCCGTTCAAACCAGCGAATCACGCCGGAGCAAGGACACATGGCCGATCCCGGCTGCATATAATTTATCCGCCAATTCACGGCGCCCTGTCTCTCCTTTACCGCGCAGAAACTTTAATTCGACGGGAGTCAACAAGGTAGCAGCGATCATTTTTACCGAGCCGCCGGGCAATGGTAATTCGGCGAACCCATCTCGGGGCAAGCTCAACAACACGCCGACGCGTCCGCGACCGTCCTTGATGTGGTCGATATTGAATTCCAAGGACAATAATTCCCCGCTCCGCAGTTTCTCGCACAGCGGCGGATAGCCGACCAGGGTATGGCTCACTTCGGCGATCATCGGAAACAACCAGGTATCGGCCAGAGCGGTCAGTGGCGCAGAGTCGGAAATACCGGCATCCGGGCTTTCGACGAACACCTCCAGACCCAGGCCGGTTTCGGGTCTATCGCGTTCGACCCAAGGGTCGGACAAGCCGTCGGAGATCACGCAGGCATTCTGGCCATGACGAGCAGCGAGCCAGGCGGCGCCAGCCGGCCATTCCAGACCGTCGCTCATCGGCCCCATCAATGAAGTCAATGCCGCAATTTCCGATGCCAGCAATTCGCTAATGGCCCGGTGGCGGGCCTCGGCGGCCATATTCAAGCGGTCGGCATAGGTCAGGCCGACGATAAATTCAGTGTTCATGGCTGGCATTCTCGGATGATAAGGCTTCTAAGCGTTGACGGGCGGCGAGGCGGACGTCTTCTTCTTCGTCGTTCAGCATCTGTCGCAACAATTCCGGTTCCGCCCGCAATACCACTTCGTAACGCACGGTCCAATCGCTGTCCTTGCTCATCAGCGACAACTCGTCAACCTCCATGCGTTGGGCGACTATGCGGCGAATCTCGACTTCTGCATCGTCGACCATCAGGCCCAGGCTGACACTGGGAATGCGCTCCGCCACGGTACGCCTTACCTGATCGTCCGGGTCGGCAACCAACCGAAATAATCGGCCCTTGGGCAATCGTTTGGCCACATAGGCACGCACCAGATAATCCTCATCGCCGGCCATCAGTTCCAACTGCTGTTCCGGCAAGCGGTCGGCGACGGTAATCCTTACCTCCCGATCAGTATCATTAATCAAAGCCGGCAACCAATCCAAAGGCACACGGTAGGCCAAAACTCGCCGTACCGCTTCGTCGGGATCGGTCATCAAGGGCTGCAGTTTATTGGTCGGCAAATAGCGGGCGGCAATGGCTCGCCGCTCCCAAAAACCGTCTTTGGTGTATTCGGACGCATAGCCCGGATGGACTTTGAAAAACCGGTCGATTTGCCGGCCGCTATTGGCCGCTACGCAGCAATCGCCCGGTTTGCAGGTGCCGGCTATCAATAATGTATTGCGGTACTCGCAAACCGAGCAATCCGCTAGTGGCGTCAGATCCGTTTCCTCGCTATTCTGGTTACTCGAAATCATCGGCTAGGCCGCCTCGGCGATGGCGGGCAACAACTGCGGGGTCACTTGCGCCAGCCAGGTCTTGATGCGCTCCTCGGTCAAATGCGGCTGACCGCGCTGATCCAGCACCAGGCCGACAAACTGATTGTCGATAATCGCGTCGGAATGTTCGAACTGATAACCCTCGGTGCTCCAGCGGCCGATGACGTCGGCGCCGTAACCATAAAACACTTGATACAGCTTGATCAAGGAACTGGCGAAGCGTGACGCGTAACGTTCCTGATGCCCTAGTCCGAACAGTGCCACCCTTTTTCCGGACAGATCTATGCCGTCCAGATGCGGCACGAATTCCGCCCAATTGGCTTCCTGACAGCCTACCGCCAGTCCCGGTAAATCGCCGACGCCATAGCTCGGCGTACCGAGTATCAAGGCATCGTATTGCAATAATTCGGCGGGACTCACGCGATTGATGTTTTTGGGCTTGTCGGCCAAAGCCTCGCCCAATTCACTAAAAATCTTCTTTGCTACCAGCCGGGTGCTGCCGGTATCGGTGCCGAAAAAAATGCCGATTTTGCTCATAAATCACCTGTGATCGAGATTGCAGGACAAGGCCTTACGGCCGTTTCCACAACAACCAGCAAATTTCGATCCAGATTACATTAAGAAATTTTTGCATTTAAAATCATTCGGATAGATTAAATCATCTATAAAAACACTCCAAGCCGTCTGGGCGTATGTCGACAATCGCAGTATTTCCTGGAAGGATTTGCGACATCGGCACAGGGAATGGAGGCGCCAATTTTGAGCTCCAAAAGACCTGTTGAAAGGCGGCACCGGAAGTCTATAAATCAACTTGGTGAAGCTTAAGCGGAATGCGATGCGTACCACGGGGCTAACCGGATTATTTCCCACGTAGGTGTAAGTATTGACGCCCCCCATCAACCCAATCGGATCGGATTGAATATAAGGGCCGTAGGTCCGAATAGTGAAACGTATTCGGGTGCGACTGGCATGGTAGTCAGCAAGCTGGTGAAAATCCAGCCATTGCCCGGTGAGAAGGGAAAATGTAGGCGAAGGCAAGGGGGTCCAAAGAAACTCGGTATTGCTACCCAAGCCGCGTAGGGTATGCATTGCATACCATTTTCCAACGCCAAACATATCCAACCGCAACAATAAGGTACGCGATGCGCACCCTACAAGGCTTAATCCGGATCGGGTCAGAGGAGGCCGAAGCCTCCGTCTGCCCACAGAACCGTGCGTACGGGTCCGTACACGGCTCATCACGCAAGACTCACCCATTGAGAAACTTCAAACCAATGCGCTAGCTT
>JAJRDU010000170.1 GCA_028748685.1 Methylococcaceae bacterium | reverse complement strand
AGCAGATTGAGCGTTTGCAGTTGCAGCATCAGCAGTCGGCCGATCGGATTACCGAGCTGGAAAACAAGTTGCAGTATAGCTTGGCGCCGTTGGACGACGAGAAGATGCAGCTGGAAGAGTTGCTGGAGCAAAAACAGCAATTCGAAGACAATTTGCAGGCAGAACGCCAGGCTCAGCAGGCCAGCGAACAAACGGTCAGCCAGCTGGCGGAGCAATATTCGCAAACCCAAAGAGCGCTGGAGAAACAGAAAGAAGCCCTGGACAAGGTGCGTTTCGAGCAGCAGGACAGCAAGGTTCGCCAACAAACCGTGGCCGAGCAACTGGCCGAAGTTGATGCCGATCCCGAGACGATACTGGCCAATCTGACCGAGGGCGCTAGCGAAAGCAAATGGAAAAACGCCGTCGATGATCTAAGTGATCAAATCGAAAGACTGGGTTCTATCAACCTGACCGCGATCGAGGAATACAAAACCCAGTCGGAGCGCATGAAGTTTTTGAACGAGCAGCACGACGATTTGATGGAGGCCTTGAATACGCTGGATCAAGCCATCAGCAAGATCGACAGGGAAAGCCGGCAGCGCTTCACCGAAACCTTCGACAAAATTAATAATGGCCTGAAGGAAAAGTTTCCGCGTTTATTCGGCGGCGGCCAGGCCTATCTGGAATTGACCGAACAAGATGTGCTGGAAGCCGGTGTCAACATCATCGCCCGGCCACCCGGAAAGCGTAACAGTTCTATACATCTATTGTCGGGCGGCGAGAAAGCCTTGACGGCAGTGGCACTGGTATTTTCGATTTTCGAGCTGAATCCGGCGCCATTCTGTTTGCTGGATGAAGTCGATGCGCCCTTGGACGACGCCAATGTGGTACGTTTTTCCAAGATGGTGGAAGATATGTCTGAAACGGTGCAATTTTTGTATATTTCACACAACAAGGTCACAATGGAAATTGCAAAACATCTGGCAGGTGTTACCATGAAGGAGCCTGGAGTATCCAGAATGGTGGCGGTAGATATTGAAGAAGCGGTAAGCATGGCAGAAAACTAATGGATAAAGAATTATTAAGAGTCGTGATTATTTTGATCGGCGTGCTGGTGATGATCAGCATGGTGCTGTGGCATTTCTTTAAGTCGTTGCGCGAGCGACGCGAGGCTGATTATTTCGAGGATACTGCTTATGACGTTGCCGGCGATGAGTTCGATATCGAAGAAGAGGACGAGTTCGATGCCTTTCCACTGGATGCCGTGGTTGACGGCGATGCGCTGTTGGACGATGAAGCGATAAAACCGACACCCAAAGAACCTATTTCGCAAGTACCGCGGCGGGATGCGGCTAAACCAGCATCTACGCCGCCACGCTACGAATTGCCCGCGCTAATAGAATTTAGCATCGTTGCACGCGCCGATCAGGGCTTTAACGGCGAAGAATTGTTTGATGCGTTTGAGCGCGCGGGTCTTAAATACGGTAGCGTCAAAGTTTTCGAGCGCATAGATAAGAATCGATTGGTAGATTTCGCCGTTGCTAGCATGGTTGATCCGGGAACTTTCCCCGATACCGATCTGGATGAATTTTATTGTCCGGGCATCGTGTTTTTCATGCAGCCTCGTGAGGTGGATAATCCGTTGGCGGTGTTTGACGACTTTATCGAAACCATAGACAGCCTAGCGGAAGAGTTGGACGGCGTGGTTTGGGATAATCAAAGACAACCCTTGACGGCGGAAACCATCGCCCAATTTCGGCAAATGCTGGCCCGTTGAAACATCAGTCCCCAAGCGAGAGCAGGGCGCTCTCGCCTCAGTTAACAAAAGTAGTTAAAATTAAGTGGATCAAAAACATATTAGAAACTTCTCCATCATCGCTCATATCGATCATGGTAAATCGACTTTGGCGGATCGATTCATTCAAATTTGCGGTGGTTTGAGCGACAGGGAAATGGAAGCGCAGGTCCTGGATTCGATGGATCTGGAAAGGGAACGCGGCATTACCATCAAGGCGCAAAGCGTCACTCTGGATTATAAGGCCAGCGATGGCGAGACTTATCAACTCAACTTTATCGACACGCCTGGTCATGTGGATTTTTCCTATGAAGTTTCACGTTCTCTAGCCGCCTGCGAGGGCGCTTTGCTAGTCGTCGATGCCGCTCAGGGCGTGGAAGCGCAAAGCGTTGCTAACTGTTACACGGCCATCGAGCAGGGTCTTGAAGTGGTGCCGGTATTAAACAAGATCGATCTCCCTTCCGCCGAGCCGGAACGAGTGATGGAGGAGATTGAGAACGTGATCGGTATTCCAGCCGACGAAGCCTTGAAAATCAGCGCCAAGACCGGTATCGGCGTCGAAGCGGTACTGGATCAGTTGATCCAGAAAATTCCGCCGCCGGCCGGTGATGAAAATGCGCCGTTGCAGGCTTTGATCATCGTTTCCTGGTTCGATAATTATCTGGGCGTGGTATCGCTGGTGCGTATCGTCAACGGCAGTCTGCGTAAAAAGCAAAAGATTACCGTGATGTCGACCGGCAAGTCGTTCCTGGTTGATAAGTTGGGCGTCTATACGCCAAAACAGCTGGAAAAGCTGCAACTCAATACCGGTGAAGTAGGTTTTATCGTTGCCGGCATCAAGGATATTTTCGGCGCACCAGTCGGCGACACCATTACCGCTACCGACAATCCGGCCAGCGAGGCATTGCCTGGATTTGAAAAAGTCCAACCTCGGGTATTCGCCGGTTTATACCCGGTCAGTTCCGACGATTTCGGGGCGATGCGCGAGGCTTTGGATAAACTACGGCTGAACGATTCGGCATTGAACTATGAACCGGAAACCTCGCAAGCCTTGGGTTTTGGTTTTCGCTGCGGTTTCCTCGGTATGCTGCATATGGAAATCGTCCAGGAACGACTGGAGCGCGAATACAATATCGATTTGATTACCACCGCGCCGACCGTGGTTTATGAAGTGGAGACTCATGGCGGTGAAATAGTGATGGTGGATAATCCGGCTAAGTTGCCGGATGTAGGCACCATTATCGAAATCCGCGAGCCTATCATTTTAGCCAATATCCTGGTGCCACAAGCCTATCTGGGCAACGTGATTAATCTGTGTATCGAAAAACGCGGCGTACAGAAAAATATGCAATACGCCGGCAGCCAAGTATCGCTGAACTACGAATTGCCTATGAGCGAAGTGGTGCTGGATTTCTTCGATCGCCTGAAGTCGGTTAGCCGCGGATATGCCTCGTTCGATTACGAATTTCTGCGCTTTGAACCGGCGCCACTTGTGAAACTGGATGTGTTGATCAATGGCGACAAGGTCGATGCCTTGTCGATTATCGTCCACAGGGATTTGAGCCAGAACCGAGGACGAGATCTGGTGGAAAAAATGAAGGACCTGATCCCTCGGCAGATGTACGAAGTGGCGATTCAGGCGGCCATTGGCGCCAAGGTAATTGCCCGCTCGACGGTAAAAGCCATGCGCAAAAATGTCACCGCCAAATGCTACGGCGGCGATATTACCCGTAAGA
>JAJRDU010000169.1 GCA_028748685.1 Methylococcaceae bacterium | reverse complement strand
ATTTTGGGCGTGAAGGCATCGATAAAGGCTTGTTTTGTGAGAGGAGATGACGTCGGAAAAACAACCTGACAGTCCGCCCGCGATTTTGAGCAAAACAAAAGCGCGTGGCGATCATGGCCGCCTCACGCTTTCAGGCTTAGAAGCTGGCCGCTATGCCGATTTGCCCCCAAATGCCGGGCATTTGATAACCGGGACGATATGAATAGCGTTTATCGAACAAGTTCTCGACGCTGACGAACACCTCGCCTTTCTTGCCCAATTCCGCCACCGGATAAGCCAAGCGAGTGTTGGCCACGGTAAAGGCCTCGACGCGTTGGCTGTTGACCTCGGCAGCATTACGGCTGCGATTCAAGGCCCAGGTTCTGGATTGATATTGCATGTCGAACGAGAAGCGTAGCGGACCGATAGGGCCATTGATGCCGGCCGTGACCGCTTGTTCCGGCGTTTAAGGCAAGTTGGCAATGCTGGGATTTAAAAGGGTCAAGCCGGCAAACATGCTCCAGTCCGCGATCAGCTCTTGTTTGACCGAAGCTTCCAGACCACGCATCCAGTAAGAGCCATAGTTGATGTAGGCACCTTGGCTCAAGTCAAAGATATAGCGGTTTTTGACATTGTCTATGAAAAAGCTCAGGTCGATTTGTGTGGTTTTAAACGGCGATGCCTTCAAACCAACCTCGGCATGATCGACGGTTTCGGGCGACAGGTTCTTCCAACCATCGGCCGAGAAATTCGGCAGAAATCCGCCTGAAAACATGGGGAACGGCACGTTCGACAAGGCGCCAGCGTTGGCGGCGGCATCAATACCGGGATAATTGACGCCGTTTGAAACATTACCGAACAAGGTCAACTCCTCGGAAACAAACGACAGGCCGGCATGAGGCGAGGCTTTGGATTTGTAATGGCTGTGATCGTAGAAGCGAACGCCGACCGAAGGGATCATGGTCCATTCCTTGTTCAAGGCCAATTCGTGACTAAGGGCCGCGTAAGGGGTCGTCAGCCTGAAGGTCGGGGTCACGACCTTGTAAACAAGGTTATTGGTTTGCGCGCCGATGTTGTTGACTTCGCCATTCAGCCATTCGTTGTCGATACCGGCCAGCAAAGTGCCGCCTTTCCAGGGCGAAAACTGTTCCTTCCAGCGGAAGCCGTCCATGCTGTATTGAGTCAGCAGATTGGATCGGGTGTCGGCGAAGCCGGTGAAGTAAGTATTTTGATTCAACCAGTTGCCGTCGCCGCCGTTGTGGAAAATGCTGAATTTGCCTTTCCAGTCGCCATGCTCGTGACTGACACTGGCCGCGACCATGCCGGCCACGGTATCGTATTCGCCTATCGGTTTTGTATCATCCGCTTGCGGTGGCGGCGGTAGCGCGCCGTTTCTGCCCGGATCGCCGGCCTTGTTGTCGGCATACAGGAAATGTATATCAGACCGCCAGTTGGCATTGATCTGATAACCCACCTTGCCCATGACGTTTTTCAACTCGCCAAAGCCATTCTTGCGGTTGCCGTCAGACATTGCGTAGCCCTGGGCCAGAGAGAAATCCAAATCGCCGTACTTGCCCTGAACATCGGCTTGTTCGTTGAGGGTTCCGAAGAACCCACCTGACAAGCGGCCGCTGCCGTGCAGGCCATCCTCGACGGCGGGTTTGGTTTGCAGATTGATGGAGCCGAAGTTGTTGCCGTTGATCTGCGGCTGGGGACCCTTGTAAACCGTGATCGATTCCATGCCGTTGATGGGCAATAAATCCAGTAGCGGGTGGTTCCAGGTCGCCATATACATCGGAATATCGTCTATGTAGGTCTTGATTTCGCTGCCCGGCCGGCCCGTGCCCTGACCACGGATAGAAACGGCGCCGCCCTGATCGCCGCCGAACGAGCCGACCGGGTTATAACGCGAGATTTGAACGCCGGGCGTTCTTTTCAGTGCCGAAGCAAGATCCAAGGCGTTTTGATCGCGCAATTGTTCTTCGGTTACCACGGCGGAGACGCTGGAATATTCATCCAGATGGTTTTCTTCGATGATGGGGTTGGCGATTACTTCGGTGGCTTCGAGTTGCTCGGCTTGTTCTTCGGCCAATACCGTGGCGATCGGATTCAAAGCCAACAGCGGAATCAGCAAAGGTCCGCCCAATTGCAAAAACGAAATAGGCCGATTTGGAGTTAAGCGTTTCATGATATTTCCTGGACAATGCCAATAACTGGCGGAAAATACATCCCAGTATGCGCTGGTTTTTCATTCGACAGTCCGGCGTGGAACTGATGGACGCGAAAGCATAACCAGTCTCGATCATATATTTTTATGGATAAGGTAGTATTTCGTATGCCAAACGGAGTTTTTTTCGGGCGCGGCGTAATATTGGGCCATATGACGCTGTCTTCGGCAAAAGCCGTATTAAATAACATTGTTTTATTTTTGAAAGACAATCCCGGATAGCCGCAATCCAAAGAAGCCGGTTGGCTGGGCCTAAGGCGCGCTTATTGCATTACTATAGGTATGCCGATCAAGCAATGGGTGGCGAGATGCCGACAAGACAAACGATGGCCGGGATGTGGCGCATAAACAACGATGAACTGCTATCGCAATCCTTGCCGGAGGATGGCGGCCTACATCATCGCCTGCCGGAAAAGCTAGGATTGGGGCATTCGAACATATTCAGGCTGGAAGACGATTTAAGCTATATCGAAACCCAATATTCGCCTTGCCAGGATTTAGCGATCTTGAGCCGGATGGACTATCAGGAGCCGCGCATGGTGGTCACGCTGGGTTTGCAAGGCAGTTCGCGATTTACCACTCATCGGGGCGACGATGTCGCTTTCAGGGAAGGCTATACGTCGATTACCACCTTCAATTCCAGTCAGGGGGCCAGGCAATATCTCGGCAATAAAGCCGTCACCCAATTGCGTTTTTCAATGACTAGAAGCTGGCTGGACAGGTATTTTGGCGAGCCCAAATTGGGTGGATTTTTCGATAATGCGGCGATACGGGTTGTCAGTCATCAGCCGATTTCGCCGCATGGCCTGGTTGCCGCTCATGCCTTATTAAACTGTCGGGTTGCCGAGAAAGTTCGGCCCTTATTCAGGCAGGGACAGGCGATGGCGATATTGGCTAGCGAATTGAGTCATTTGCTCGTGGGGCGGCTGGAGTCGGCCAAGCCTAAGCCAAGGGATACGGCGATAGCCCATCAAGCGCGGGATATTCTGTATGCCGAATTCAAGAACCCGCCTTCGGTCGAGGAATTGGCCAAACGTGTCGGCACCAATCAGTTTAAATTGAAGCAGTTGTTTCATCATTTTTTTGACAACACGCCGTATGGCCTGTTGCTGGAAATCAGAATGAATAAAGCCTATCAATTGTTAAAATCCACGAACTGTTCCGTCGGTAGCGCTGCGGAAACCGTCGGCTATAACCACGCCAGTAATTTCAGCACTGCATTTGTTAAATATTTCGGCTTTCCTCCCAAGCAGATTTAAAGACTGGATTGATCCGCTGCCGGACAAGTTTCGCCGCATCGGCAAGAAATCCTGAAAATCGGATTAGAATAGAGCGCTTTTATTGTTGTTCGTGCCGTTTGTCTGCTTCGAACACTACCCGGAATCCACGCGCTTGAATCCACTACGCCAACTCATCTCCCAAACCGCGATTTACGGCCTGAGCAGCATCGTCGGCCGCTTCCTGAATTATCTGCTGGTGCCGCTTTACACCTATACCTTCGGTGCCGGCGAGTACGGCGTAGTCTCGGAGTTTTACGCCTATGCGGGTTTTTTCGCGGTGCTGCTGGTCTTCGGTCTGGAGACCGGCTATTTCCGTTTTCGCCAAAACCAGACGTTCGACAGCGAAGCCGTCTATCGCTGCGCGCTCGGCTTCTTGCTGCTGAGCAGCCTGGTGTTTTTTGCCGCGATACTGTATTGGCAACAACCGTTGGCCGACTGGCTACGTTATCCTGATCATCCAGAATATCTGCTGTGGTTTGCCGGAATTCTGGCCCTGGACGCGGCTACCGCTCTTCCGTTCTCACGGCTGCGGGCCGAAAACCGCGCCTGGCGTTTCGCCGGCATCAAGATGGCGGAGATTTTTATCAACATCGGCCTGAATCTGTTTTTGCTGCTGCTATGTCCAAAACTGTTGGCGGCATGGCCGAATTCACCCTGGCTGGACTGGTTCGATCCCAATCTGGGCGTTGGCTATGTCTTCCTGGCCAATCTGTTCGCCAGCCTCGTCAAACTGCTGCTGTTGTTGCCACAATTTAAGCGCGTCCGTCTGCATATCGATCCAAGGATACTGGCGCCGATGCTGCGTTATTCGCTGCCCATGGTGGTGATAGGCTTCGCCGGCATGATCAACGAAATGCTGGACCGGGCTATTTTAAAAGTATTGCTGCCTTACGATCTGGCGACCAATCTGATGATGCTGGGCATTTATGGCGCCTGCTACAAGCTATCAATCTTGATGACGCTGTTCGTGCAAGCCTTCCGTTATGCCGGCGAGCCGTTTTTCTTTTCCTATGCCGGCCGCGCCGATGCCAAGCGCGTTTATGCGTTGGTGATGCAATATTTCGTGATGGCCGGCGTGTTCATCTTCCTGTTGGTGACGCTGTACATCGACCTGTTCAAGTATTTCATCGGCGAGGAATTTCGGGCCGGGTTGGCGGTGGTACCGATCTTGCTGCTGGCCAATCTGTGTCTGGGCATCTATGTCAATCTGTCGGTCTGGTACAAACTCAGCGACCGCACCGGATTGGGCGCATGGGTGTCAGTGGCCGGCGCAGGCCTGACCATCGCGCTGAACATCCTGTGGATTCCGCGCTGGGGTTATATGGGCTCGGCCTGGGCGACGCTGGCCTGTTATTTTTTCATGGTTTGCCTGTCCTGGCTGCTGGGCCGCCGCTATTACCCGGTGACTTATCCGCTGGGTAGAATCCTTTTCTACATTGGATTGGGTTTGGCCCTGTACTTCGGTAATCTTCATTTGATGAAGGTTCAGGGCTGGAATCCCTGGCTGAGCGGCACACTGGGTTTGCTGATTTATTTGCTGATCGTTGGCATCAAGGATATCAAGCCTTTGTTGAGGCGGCGCTGACTGGTTATCAGATCTCATAATTTATGAAATCCCAACAAACCTAACACTCTTTGCTTACCAATTCCGAGCTCAAGCCTGATCCTCTCGTATTACTTGGACAACATCTTGTCCAACTCAGGAAGGCGCGCGGCTGGTCCCAAGAGCAACTCGCGCTGGAATGCGGCATGGCACGAAGTTATTTGGGTGGAGTAGAGCGCTGGAAACGAAATATTGCCTTGCTGAATATTTGCAAATTGGCGGATGCTTTATCCGTATATCCCCTGCAGAAATGCTGCAATTTCAAGAAGATTAATTGACCTCATGTGGGATGCTGATTAGTGGCGATTAACTAC
>JAJRDU010000168.1 GCA_028748685.1 Methylococcaceae bacterium | reverse complement strand
TGGCAAAAACCGTCGAAGACTTCGAGGCATTGCTGCCTTGGCAACTCGTCGAGCCAAAAACCTCATAAACTGCTACAACTTCGTTCTGAAAATCAATAACGTGGTTTAAAGACCGCTTACGGTTTTGGGGGGCGTATGACCTCTTCAATAATGAAACCAGCGGTATCCAATTCTCTTTCGGTGCGCGATGCGCACCCTACATATATTTTGGGATTGTCTGGTGTCGAACTATCGCCGCTGCCACGTGCCGGGTGTGACATATTTCTTTACCGTGGTGACGGACCGTAAGCATTCAACCATACCACGTCGTCAGGCCGTTCTGGCTATGATTTAATCCGTGACAGCGAAAGGCAGAAGTTCGTCAATGCGGCTGTTGGGCCAGGTGGGGAGTTTTTCCAGGGTGTCTTTTAACCAGGCCGAGGGATCGAAGCCGTTGAGTTTGGCGGTACCAAGTAAGGTTTGAATAACCGCCGCCCGTTGTCCGGCGCGTTCCGAGCCGGCGAATAGCCAGTTCTTTTTGCCCAGAGCGATGGGGCGAATGCAGCCATGTAGGGTGCGCACCGCGCACCATTTTCCGGAGCGGCCGGATTGAATGAAATCGGGGGCATACCGAAACGGCGCGTGACTAAAGTGGCTGGAGAGGATAAGTATCATTTTTGCCGTTTTTATTTTCATTCGGATAATAAAAATGAGCAATGGAGTGTGGGTTTTACTTTTCTGGGTGATATTGCCAGCGGCGAAATTAAATTTGACACTTTGGAGTGTTTTGGGGCGCCTTGAAAATCGCTAATAGGGCGTCTCACTAGACTGTTTCCTGCGCAGTAAACAACCGAGTAAATTGATATTACACCTTTCGCACATCAAATTTCGGTTTGTTGGTACCCTCGCCCCAACCCTCTCCCTAAGGGCGAGGGAGCTAATGTGCCAAAATTTGATGTGCGATGACTATACATAAATCGCTTTCCAATTTGAGCAGCTATTCTCTCGCAGAGTTGCGGTCGTTGGCTTGCGGTCAACCGCTAACGACCGGTAAAAACGATCGTCTGGTCGTTTAAAAATGGGTGTTGGCTGTCCGAAGGATTTATACGGATTATTCGACACCAGTTGAATCTAGCGCTGCCAGAATCGATGGGTAGTCGAAATTATCCGCAAGGCGGGACAGAGCAAGGCCTAGAGGGGCGTTTATCTTGCCGACCTGGCGGATGGCTTGCGCGATCCGCTCGCCATCCAAACTTTCCAGCGTATACCTGAGTTCTTGGCGTAAAGCCGCCGGCAGTTCGCCAAGCATCTCGACCGTCAATTTAACGGAAGCCGCGTTCTCTGCTTGGAAGTCCGATTGGTAACGGTATTTCAAGTCCAGTTGCCGTGCCAGGCATTCATAAATTTCGTCGAGGCGGTAGGGCTTGCGGATAAAATCATTCATGCCCGCATCGAGCATTTCCTGTTGTTGGTCCTTGAAGACCGAGGCTGTGACCGCGACGATTTTGACGGTCTGCCCGTCGGGCAAGCAACGGATGCGCCGGCTCGCTTCCACACCGTCCATCACCGGCATGCGCCTGTCCATCCAGATCAGGTCGGGGCGCCAGTCCTGAAAGATTTTCACGCACTGCTCGCCGTTTTCCGCCACTTTTGCATCGAGGCCGATGTCGGTCATCAATCGGAACAACAGTAACTGGTTATCTGGTTGGTCCTCGGCGATCAAAATGCGGTAGACCGGGTGTTCCCCAGCGATTCCCACTATCTTTCCGTGTTCCCCGTTCGCCGGTTTCAGCACATCGGTAGCGCTCGCCAGTGTCAACGGTAATTCGACGCGGAACAGCGATCCCTTGCCCGGCGTACTGTCGACGCTGATGCTGCCACCCATGAGTTGCACGAACTGGCGAGTTATGGCCAGGCCCAAGCCGGTGCCGTGTTGTGTGCCGGCCTCGGCGAGCTGCACGAAGGGATCGAACAAGCGTCGCTGGTCTTGCGGCGCAATGCCGGGCCCGGAGTCTTCGACTTCGATCAATAGGTGATGCCGAGCGTTTTGTCCGACACCGAGGCGGATGGCGATGCCGCCCTGGGTGGTGAATTTCACCGCGTTGCTAATCAAGTTAACCAGGATTTGGCGCAGCCGCGCCTCGTCGCCCTTGATGTAGCGCGGAAGTTCTGGCGATTGTTCCAGAAGGAGTAGTAGCCCTTTACCCTTGGCGCGCAAGCGCATGATGTCGCCGACTTCTCGGACCATGTTATCCAGGTCGAACGGGGCAATTTCCAATTGCACGCGTCCCGTCTCGATTTTGGCCATTTCCAGCACATCGTTGATCAGGTTCAGCAGGTGGTTGCCGCTACGACTGATGATGTCGAGGTTGTCGCGTTGGTTTTGTGTCAGATGAGGGTCGCGGCGCAGTAGGTTGGAAAATCCCAGGATGGCATTCAACGGCGTGCGTAGCTCGTGGCTCATGTTGGCCAGGAATAAGCTCTTGGCCTTGTTGGCTGCCTCGGCCGCATTGAGCGCCAGAAGCAATTCCTTATTTAATTCCTGGATGTTTTCCTCGGCACGTTTACGCTCGGTAATGTCTTCCATCAGCGCCAGTACGTAATCCACCGAGCGGTCGGCTCGCCGGACACAGCCAACGGCGAGATTGGTGAAAACCAAACGCCCGTCCTTGTGCACAAAGCGTTTTTCCAACATGTAAGTGTCGATTTCCCCGCGCAGCAAGCGCTCAAAAGCGGCAACATCAGCGGCCAAATCGTCCGGGTAGGTCATTTCCGCCCAATTCAAACGCAGCAATTCATCGCGCGGGTAGCCTAGCATCTCGCAAATTTTGTCGTTGACCTGAATCCAGCCTTTTTCCGGGGAAGTGATCGCCATGCCGACCAACTGGCGTTCGAAGAACAAACGCATCCTTTCCTCGCTGGCGCGCAGGGATTCTTCCACTTTTTCCCTGTTGATGATATTGGCCAGAATCCTGTCTATCTCCTTGGCGGGCTGCTCTCCGGCCAGAAAGTCGTCGGGCGGAACGTAATAGAAATTCCGGCACACCAGTCCTCCGCAAATCACTAGAGGATGGGTGAATATCACGTCTTTGATGACCTCCGGCGAAAAGCGGTTACGGTTATATTGGCAAATGGCCAGCGCGTCGTGATCGGGAAAGAAATAGTTCAGCTTCGCCTCGTATTCCATCAGCCGTTCCGTGCCGGGATCGCCGCCCAATACCCAGGTCATCTCGCCGGTGACCCTTAACGCGGAATAACCCTCGGCTTTTGCCTGGTCCGTGGCGCGGTTGAGAAAGTCGATCATCCAGTCGGGATCGAAGTACCCTTGCTTTAGATAGGCCTCCTGCTTGCTGACGATAGCCAGTCTGCCCGAATCGACTCCCGCCGCCACGTCTATGCCAGCAGTTTTCATTTGGGCTATGACCATGGCGGCGGTATTGTCGTCGGCGATATAAATACACTTTTCACCGCGATCCAGCCCGATTTTCATGAAGGGGATTACCGCGGAAAACTGTTCTTCCTGTGTCTCATAAATCAGGCACAGATGGTCGTGGACGCCGATTTTCTCTATTGCGCCTATCAGGTCATGCAATTCGCTGTCCGTTGCCATATTCATATATTTTCGCGGCCCCCGCGGTTAATCGGTTGTTCAGCCCTGAAATCGACACCGGGACATTAAATACAATAGGCTGAGTTCTCGCCCGCATTGAGGCGGAGGCGCGGTAATTTGGCTACTTTGTTTTCGGCTTTTTTCATGGGCTTTCCTGTCGCTTTTTGTTTGGATAGCCTGGCGGGCCTCCTCATTCGCAACGCCTTCCCGTCGCTGATATGCGCTCGGAGGGATCAGGGCGATGCATGCAATTAGACGATACAACGTCGAGCCGATATTCTCAAGTCGTAAAGTTGCCAGCCACGACTCGCGGCGGTCGCTGTTGAAGGGGGGGCGCTTCCCGTTTGCCGGATGGACTAGGTGTGCCGTGGATTACAGCCGACGCGTAATGTTCATTCGTCGCGCTTTCCGTCCGCTGCCTCTAGCCATTTCAAAATCCCCGGATAGTCGAAATAGTCGGCGAGGCGCGATAAGGCTAGGCCGAGTGCCGCGTCGAACTCGTCGATTTGGTCGATGACAGCCGTGATGCGCTCGCTATCCAGGTCTTCCAGGGCGGCCCTGAGTTCTTGTCGCAGAGAGGCGGGCAGGGCGGCCAGCATGGCGGCATCCAGCGTCGCCGGAGGGCAGGATTCGGCAAGCGCCTCGTCATGATAGACATATTCGACGCCTAGTTGCCGGGCCAGGCAATCGTAGATTTCCTCGAAGCGGTAGGGTTTGCGCACGAAGTCGTCCATGCCGGCGTCCAGCATCTCCTGTTGTTGTTCCTTGAAGGCCGAGGCGGTAACGGCGACGATCTTGACCGTCTGTCCTTCCGGTAATTGGCGCAGGCGCCGAGTCGCTTCGATGCCGTCCATCACCGGCATGCGCCTGTCCATCCAGATCAGGTCCGGTTTCCAGGCATGGAAAATCTCCAGACATTGTTCGCCATTGCCGGCGATTTTGACCTCCAGTCCCAGGGAGGTCATCAGCCGGCTGAGCAGCAACTGATTCTCGTACTGGTCCTCGACTATCATGATTTTATATCGGGCTTGACCAGGGGCCAGCCCCTTCACTTCGCCCGGTTTGCGGGTTTCCGGCCCGAGAATGTCGGCGCCACTGGCCAATTCCACCGGCAACTCGACCCTAAACAGCGAGCCCTTGCCCAGGGTGCTCTCGACGTCGATGCTGCCGCCCATCATTTGTACGAATTGGCGGGTGATGGTCAGCCCCAGACCGGTGCCGTGCCGGGCGTCCGCATCTCCAAGTTGCACGAAGGGGTCGAACAGCCGGGTCCGGTCTTGTGGTGCGATGCCGGGGCCGGAATCTTCGATCTCGAGCAACAGGTGGTGCCGGGCGTTTTCCCTGACACCCAGGCGCACGGTCACGCCGCCCTGTTCGGTGAATTTCACCGCGTTGTTGATCAGATTGATCAGGATTTGCCGTATCCGCGCTTCGTCGCTCTTGATGTAACGGGGAAACTCGGACGACTGGTCGAGCAGCAACCGCAAGCCTTTCTCCTGGGCGCGGATTTGCATCATCTCGATGACGTCGCGCATCAATCCGCCCAGGTCGAAGGGGGCAATTTCAAGTTGCAGGTGGCCCGCCTCGATCTTGGCCACTTCCAAGACGTCGTTGATCAGGTTTAACAGGTGTTCGCCGCTACGGTTGATGATGTCCAGGTTTTCGCGCTGATTTTCGGTCAGTTCCGGTTCGCGGCGCATCATGCTGGAAAACCCCAGGATGGCGTTCATCGGCGTGCGCAGTTCGTGGCTCATATTGGCAAGGAATACGCTCTTGGCCTTGTTGGCCGCATCGGCCGCATCGCGGGCCAGCAATAGTTCCGCCGTGCGCTGCCGTATGGTTTCCTCCAGTTGCTCCTTGTGATGCTGGAGTGCTTCTTCCGCCTGTTTACGTTCGGTGATGTCGGTGAACATGCCAAACGAGCCTTGATAATTATGCTGGTCATCCAGAATGGCCGTGGCGGAAACGAGTGACCAAACCGTTTGCCCGTCCTTGCCTCGGAAGCGGCGTTCGTAATGCTCCGTCAGTCCCCGGAGGCGGTTGCTTATTTTATTGAAATGATCAGCTATATCTTCATCGAACAGGAAGTCGGTCATGGGCCGCCCGATGATCTCTTCGGCCTTAAACCCAAGCATTTCGGCCATTCTGGCATTGACGAAGTTGGTATTGTTATCCGCCCCAAACACCCAGATCCCTTCGCTGGCCGTGTCGATGATGCGGCGGTATTCGGCTTCGCTTTTCCGCAGTTCTTCATAAATACGGGTATTTTCCGCCGCGCGCTCTTCCAGTACCGACATCATTTTATTGAAGGCATGAGCCATGTCGGCTATGTCCCTGGGGCCCGTCGCTTCGGCCCTTACCTTTGATTCACCCTTCTCGGCGCGTCCCATGCAGGATGACAACTGGTTGAGCGGTTGCGTCATGCGTTTGGTCAGGAAGCGGATCAGTAGTAAAAACAGCAGGGCGAACGAAAACGAGGTGATCAGGTTGGCGGCGAAGATGCCGGCGGTCATCTCGGACAGCGCCGCCTTGCTGACCACCACCGTCACCTGTCCGAGCAACTCAGGGAGGACGATTTCATTGAAGGGAGAACTGACAGGCTGCGAATACACCGGCGCGGCAAAACGCCATGCGTTCGGACTTTCCGCGTCGAGAAAGGCGCCCGATCGTTCTATTCCGAGAATCGGGGTCACTTGATTCCATAAGTCCGTGGGATCGGTGTCGCCGCGCTTGAACAATACCTGCTGCTTGGCATCGCGTATTTCCACACTGACGACGCCCGGAAACTCCATGGTGGCGTTAACTGAGTCAAGTGCGTTGTCGGCCGAGGCGTAAACCAGCGCCAGTGTGCTTTGACGGCCGAGACTGTCGGTGATGCCGAGCCCTTGTTCCAGCAGGTTGACACGTATCCGTTGGTTGCCCTGCCAGGAACCCACCACGGAGGAAAACAAGGCCAACAGCAGGATGCCGAGCGTAATCGTGAAGGCGAGCTGGCGCTGGAAGGTGAACTTAAGCAGAAAGGTGGAGAATAACTTTTTCATGATCGGTAAAGTTTATTCATCGGGAAACGCCATGTCGAAATCCTGCTGACGACTGGCATTGACGCCGAGGTGTTTGGCGGTGCGCAGGTTGATGGCCGTCATCACTTCGCGCAATAAAATCATGCCGCGCTCTCCATAGTCTCCGGAATCCAGGAAGGCCAAGGCCATTTCCGCCAAGTGGCGGCCTAGTTTGGCGTTGTCGGGATAGAGCGAGAATAATACGCCGCGTTTGACATGGCCGAAACTGCTGGAAAACACCAGCAAGCTACGGCCCCAGGATTCTTGCAGCACCAGCGGCAGCACGGAGCCATCCTCCACCGTGGTGGAATCCTGAGGCAGCCAAAGTGCATCCTGGCGACTGTCGGCGGCGGCAAAAATTTCCTGATAACGACCCACCGCGCTACGTAAATCCCGAGCTTCATAAGCCACCAGTTCCAAGCCTTGTTTGCCGGCGGCGGCTTTCGCCCGTTGTATCAACCAGTCGTTTTGCTGCGGATCATACACCGTGAATACGCGCCGCATACCGGGCGACAGTTGCTTTAGCCGCGCAAACAACAGTGCCGGATCCGGCGACATACTGATTAACGGAAAATTACGCGAGTCTTGATCCGGTGCCGTGATGACGCCTCCCACCACCACGCCGATGTTGCGATCCAGGGTGGAAGCGATCTTCATGCCCTGCCGCCCCAGCGCGATCACCACCTTGGCATCCTGCCGGCTTAGGGCGTTTTTCAATTCATCGCTATCCACGTTCGATCCTACCGCGTAGCCGACGGCGCGCATATTGGTCTTGTCTTCTATCCCGGCGATGATCTGCGCGAACACCGAGCGATAGGGTTCCGCGATGTCCGGATAGATGACCGCGATGGGGTTGTTGCTGGTATTAAAAGCAAGCTGAAAGCCGCGAGCGTTTTCAGTTTGGGCGAAGGCCACAGTGTCAGGCATCAGCAGGGCCAGGCTCAGTGACACCGCTATCAATTTGCTGCTGAACCAGCCGGTGTTGGAGACTCCAACCATCGGTTTCAAAACCTGTAACTCGCTTGCAGGTAAAACGATCGCGGCGCCATCGGCAAGTCGTTGGGTATGGCTGTACCCGGCGCCAAACTAGGTTCGAGTACCGTGGCGTCGAATAGGTTGCGCACCGAGGCAGCTAAATCCCACTGGTTTTTGGCCAGAGTCGAGCGCAATGTCAGGTCAAGCGTGGTGTTGTCGGGGATCTGGGCGCGGTTGTCGCCAGTGGAGCGCTTGCGCTCGCCCACCCAATTGAGTTGGGTGCTGAATGCCCATTGCTCGTAAAAGCGCCAGTCCGCGCGGGCATAAATATGGTGGTGGGCGGCATAGCCGGTGTCCCTACGGGTAACATCATCGATGGACTGTTGGTACGAGTAATTGCCGGTCAGCCGGAGCGCATCATTGGCATCCCATACCGTTTCCAACTCCAGGCCATTGCCGTGCTGGTTGCCGGTGTTGTGGTAGGTTGACCCGACCGCGGGTGCCGTATTTTGCACGAGACGGATGATGTTCTTCATTTGATAGTGGAATAAACTCAGGTTAACCTGGGTATCTCTGCGCGCCTGCCAGGAAAATGCCATTTCCAAGGTCTGGATGGTTTCCGGTTCCAGATTCGGGTTGCCGTTGACGACCGGGTTGGTGCCGTATTGCTCGGCAAATGACGGGGCTCGGAAGGCTTGGCCGTAAAGCAGTTTAGCGGTGAGATCGACCGTGGCATCCCAGACCAAGGCTACCCGAGGGTTGGTCGTGTCGCCGAAATCGGAATAACGGTCGTGCCGCACGCCGGCGGTCAGTGTCCAGTCTCGGGCGAAGTTCCATTCGTCCTGAGCATAAAAATAATTAACTTGCCGTCGATGCGGACGGATGTGGGGTTGAATGCCCGTGATGTCGGTCGCCTCGCCCGTGCCATAGAGTTCGAACGCCCCCGTTTGACTCAGTATGAAATTATTGACGGTCTTGACACGGTACAAATCGAGATCGTCATGTCCCACTCCAAAGCGCAGGCTGTGTCCCTCAAAACCGGAGTAAGTGGCGTTGCCCGAAAACCTCAATTGCCTCTCCCAAGAGTTGGGTCCGCCGATTAGTCCGTTGGGGAAGGTAGTCGCCCCCAACTTTGTGCCGGGGGGATAGAGCTGCAGGTTGTTAGGTTGTGTGGATGCGTAATATTGCATGGCTGCAATAACCCCAACGCTCCAGTCGCGGGCTATCTGGGGGTCGGTCCAGGAAATATCACCGCTGATGTTTTCGGCCCTGCCACGGCTGTTGGGGTCCAGCGCCGAGGAAATACCGGCACCGGTTTCCAGATTGTCGCGCAATTTGTAAGCGGCGCGTACGCGCCACTTGTCGTAAGAAAGGTTAAGACTACTGTCGATCGCGTCGTAGCCGGTGTTGACCGGTCCCGGCGCTAAGCTGGCATGGGTGCCAAAGCGTCGGTCATTGGCGGTTTGGGCATCCGTCTGGATAATTTCCTTGATGCCGTCGGTGGCTCCAATATTTAGGTGAGCCGCCACGTCAACGTCTCCCCATTTGCCGCCGTGTTGTGCCCAGGTGTTCCAAGTGTTGAACGAGCCGCCACGCGCGCCGAGCTTTGTGCCGGCAATGTCCGTCGCCGTTTTGGTAATGACGTTGATTACACCGGCATAAGCATCGGCGCCATACAACGCGGAACCGGGGCCACGAATGATTTCGACGCGGGCGATGTTTTCGACCGGCACGCCGAACCAGGCGTACCCCTTGTCGTTGGCGTACATGGTGGTTGCCGGGATGCCATTTTGCAAGACCAATACCTGGGGATTGGTTTGAGAGCCGCCCCCTATTCCTCGGATAACATAGGCCGATGCGTAACGTATCGAAGAGCGGGAGACGTGCATGCCCGGCACGGTTTCCAGCACTTCGTCCAGATTAGTGGCGCCCATCGCCGCGATGTCCTCGGCAGTGATCACCGTCGCGGTCGAGGGCGCTCGGCTTAAGGCTTGGGGGCTGCCGGTGGCGATGCTGACGGTGTTTTTATCGCCGTAAACCAGCGCCAAGTCTTCTTCCTCGGTATTGGGCGCGGCCAGCGAGGCTGTCGCCCAAAACAATGCCGGCATTGCCATAGCGAGAGGTGTGTTAGCACTTTTCATGACGCCTCCATTTCAAAAAGTTATTGTCGGAATTGAAACATAACACTTGAGCCTTCGTCGTTCTTCAACCTGAACTGCCGATGCGGCAGGCGAATGATTGGCGATCACGAACGCGGCAGAAATGGTGCAAGGCGATGACATCATCGGTCCTACCCGTTCGGTCGAATCGAGTAGGGCTGCTGTTAGCCCTGCCTTGATTTTGGCATTTCCAGCTTATCTTTAGAAGGGTTTTTATTCTCCGCTTGCTTCCTTGAGCGCGCTAAGAATGGCCGGGTAATCGAAGTAATCGGCGAGGCGGGATAAAGCGATTCCGAGCGTCTCGTCGACCTCGCCGATTCGGGCTATGGTGATAGCAATGCGTTCACTGTCCAAACTTTTCAAGGCATCCCTGAGTTCCTGGCGTTGTATGGCCGGCAGCTTGGCCATCGCTGCCATATCCACTTCCGCTGGCGCGATAGCGTTGGTCGGCGCCGTGCCATGGTAGACATATTCCACGCTCAACTGCCTTGCCAGGCAGTCGTAGATTTCGTCAAAGCGATAAGGTTTGCGCACGAAGTCGTCCATGCCGGCGTCCAGCATTTCCTGTTGCTGTTCCTTGAACGCAGAGGCGGTGACGGCGACGATCTTGACAGTCTGACCGTCCGGCAGTTGGCGGATCCGTCGGGTGGCTTCCTCGCCATCCATTACCGGCATGCGCCGGTCCATCCAGATCAGATCGGGTTTCCAGTCCTGGAACAGCGCCAGACATTGCTCGCCATCACCGGCAATTTTGACATCCAGCCCAAGGTCGGTCATCAGCCGGCTGAGCAGCAACTGATTCTCGCGTTGATCCTCGACGATCATGATCCGGTACCGGGGCTGGCTTGGGGCCAATCCCGCCACTTCACCGGGTTTGCGGGTTTGCGGTCCGAGAATGTCGGCCGTACTCGCCAGTTCCACCGGCAGTTCGACCCGGAACAGCGAGCCTTTGCCCAGCGTACTTTCCACCCAGATGTTGCCGCCCATCATCTGTACGAATTGGCGGGTGATGGTCAGGCCCAAGCCGGTACCGCGTTGTGCCGCATCCTCCGTCAACTGCACGAAGGGCTCGAACAGGCGTTGTTGATCCTCCGGAGCGATGCCGGGACCCGAATCCTCGACCTCGATCAACAGCTGATGGCGCGTATTATCCGTGACGCCCAGGCGGACCGTCACGCCGCCCTGTTCGGTGAATTTCACCGCATTGCCGACCAAGTTGACCAAAATCTGGCGCAGGCGGGCTTCGTCGCTCTTGATGTAGCGCGGAAATTCCGACGTTTGGTCGAGCAGTAGCCGCAAGCCTTTTTCCTGGGCACGGATTTGAATCATTTCGGTGACATCGCGCACCATGGCTCCCAGGTCGAACGGCGCAATTTCCAGTTCTAGCCTGCCCGCTTCGATCTTGGCAATCTCCAGAACGTCGTTGAGCAGGGTTAACAGATGCTCGCCGCTACGATTGATGATGTCCAGGTTTTCACGCTGGTATTCGGTCAATTCCGGGTCGCGGCGCATCATGCCGGAGAAGCCGAGGATGGCGTTCATCGGGGTGCGAAGTTCGTGGCTCATATTGGCGAGGAATGCGCTCTTGGCCTTGTTGGCGGCCTCGGCCGCATCGCGGGCCAGTAGTAATTCCTGGGTGCGCTGCGCCAATTGCCGTCTATCTTCCTGGAATTGCTCGACGGCATGCGCCATCTCGTCGATCTCGTCGTGATCGGGCTGCGACATGGCGACGGCACTACCACTGTCCTCGCGCAGGTCGCGGCTAACATGCTGGAGGCGGGCAAGGACATGCCGGCCCAGAAAGGTCTGGGTGACCAGCCATGCCAGCAGCAAACTTCCGACCAGCAATATTTCCACCCAGCGCTCGTTGCTTTGCGCTGTGGCGGCTAGTTCCCGGATAGCGCCTCGATATGCTTCGGTGAATTGGGTATTCAACACTTGTGCCGAGAGTACCATCGCACTGGCCTGACGGCCGAGTTCGTCGTCGAACTCTTGTTCCGTTTGATGCTGTTCGGACGAGGACCGTTTGCCGGCGAATGGCAGGGATGCCTCGGCTTGCAATCCGCTATCCCGTAATTGCGCCACGACATTAGCCGTATTGCGGAACAATTGGCTGGCCCGATGCAATTCGAGTATCGCCGCATCGTCGCTGGCGGCGGCAAGCCTATCCACCAGACCGTCTAACTTTTCCATCTGCTCGACGATGTCGGTATAGTTTGCGCGCATCCTGGCTAGCGAATCGGCGTTCGCTAGTTGATAAGACTCGCGTTCGATCAGCAAGGTACGCTGGACCAGATCCTGCGCTTCCTGCATGCGCACCAGGCGGTCTTCGGCCAGTAACCGGACGGTGGCGGTCGAGGTGCGCAAGGCGTAAACCGAGGTCAGTCCGCCCGCCAGTATCAATAATGCCAATCCCCCCGCCGCGAGCATGAATTGCCTGCGCAACGACCTGGGTAATATGCGACGACGAGTTGTCATTTTTTCAGCGTTTCCAAATTTTCCGGTAAACGTCCCGATAACCGTTATCGGGATCGTATAGCAGTCGGGGGCCGCCGTCGAAGTCAATATTCCGCGCCGTCACCAGATGAGCCGGAATGATATAGCCCGTGACGGCTTCGCCCGCCATCAGGCGATTCAATTCATCGACGAGTTGCCAACCCTGAAGGTTAAGGGGTTCGGCGACTGTCGCGGTCTGAAATGTTCCGGCCCGGATGCGCAGGAAGGCGGCGGCGCTGCCGTCGCCCGCCGACAGCAGGCTGATGCTTTTGTTCGAGCGCCCTGCCTGGATAAGTTCGGGCACCATATAGTCAAAGTAGATGTCGTTGATGGCCAGGGTATGTGTCCAACGCAGCCCATGGCGCGCCAACATTTCCCGAGTTACCGAGGGCATCGCATCGGCGGCCTTCGAAATCGCCACATCCCGGATTTCCAGCAAACTGCAATTCTTGCATGCCCGCACAACCTCCGCCATCGCATTGGCCTTGGCCATGGCGATCTCGAAATTGCTGTCGGTGAGTATCACGACGCCAATCGGGCTCCGTGTCTCGGCAATGGCCGCCATCGCCGTGATGCGCGCGACTTCCAAGGGATCGGTGGACACATTCATGGCGATGGGTCCGGCCATCGTCCCGGCCCTTGGGGTGACATGCCAACCCACCATGGCAATGCCACGCTTGGCGAACTGTGTTAGCCGCGCGCTTAAGCAATGGGCATCGGCGCCGACGATGATTATGCCATCCGGCGGCAATGCCGATGCGGCCTCCATCGCCTGGTCGCGCCCCTCGGGCGTTCCTCCCGCGTCGTAAATCCGGGTGTTCCAGCCGATAACCTCGGCGGCTTCCCGGATAGCCATGGTGACAGCGAGAATACCGCCGTTGCGTAAATCCTCGCTGACAATCGCCACGATCGCGCCGGCCTTTCCCGGCGGTCCCGAATGCGCACCACCCCAGCTCAAACCGTGCTCTTGCTGACCGGCGAGAGCTTGCTGCATTCCCGCTGGGGGCGTTGGTGTCGATCCGCGCTCAAGCGCATGTACATGGTCTGGAATACAGCAGAATAGGCAAAGACAGCCTATCGAGATTATCTGGCCGATGCGCGAAAACATGGCTGAAAAGTCCTCCATCATCCGTCCGATAACGGCTTGCCGTTGTCCGCCCGGTCGAGCGCCATCAAAATGCCGGGGTAGTCGAAATAGTCGGCGAGGCGGGATAAGGCGAGTCCGAGCGTCGCATCGATCTCGCCAATTCGGCCGATGGCCGCCGCGATGCGTTCGCTGTCCAGTGTCCGCAGAGCGTCTCTGAGTGAATCACGTAGCGCGGCCGGTAACTGGGCCAGTTCGACCGGAGTTAGCACGGAAGGCTTCAAATGTTCAATCGTTTCGTCGTTTTGGTAAATATACTTGACTCCCAACTGCCTGGCCAGACAGTCGTAGATTTCCTCGAAGCGGTAAGGTTTGCGCACGAAGTCGTCCATGCCCGCGTCCAGCATTTCCCGTTGTTGTTCCTTGAATGCCGAAGCGGTGACCGCCACGATCTTTACGCTCTGGCCGCCGGGCAATCCGCGCAGGCGCCGGGTCGCTTCGATGCCATCCATCACCGGCATGCGCCTGTCCATCCAGATCAGATCGGGGCGCCAGCTCTGGAACAATTCCAGACATTGCTTGCCGTTTTCCACTACCCGTACTTCCAGGCCGATGCTGGTCATCAGTTGGCTGAGTAGCAACTGATTTTCCCGTTGATCCTCGACGAT
>JAJRDU010000167.1 GCA_028748685.1 Methylococcaceae bacterium | reverse complement strand
CTCAAGGATCCCGACCAATATCTGAACAGAATTTATGAGCTGTATGCTCATCCGGACATAGAAAGCTACGACATGCTGGAGTTTAACGACGGCAAACTGGTTGAACGCTATTCCTTGCCGCAACGCATCGACAACAATATTACCGGGAGGGTGTGGAGTTTTAGGGACATCACCGAACGCAGGCAGATCGAAAAGCAACTCTTGTGGCGTACGGCTTTCCTGGAAGCGCTGCTGGAATCGTCGCCGGACGGCATCCTCACCGTCGACAACGAAGGTCATAAAATCCAGCAAAATCAGCGCATCGTGCAGATGTGGAACATTCCCGCCGAGATTGCCGATCAGGCTGAAGACGCCAAACAGATCGAATTCACCAAAACCCAAACCCAAGATCCCCGGCAGTTCGTTGAGCGTATTCAATATCTTTATGCCCATCCCGATGTCACTAGCCACGATGAAATTGAATTACTCGACGGCACCATTCTTAAGCGTTATTCGACTTCGGTTTGGGACTGGGTAGGTAGACATTACGGCCGCATCTGGCAATACCGGGATGTCACGGCGGAACGCCGTGCCGAACGGGCGTTACAGCAGAAGGAATATTATCAGCGGGCGCTGCTCGACAACATTCCACATGCGATATGGCTTAAGGATAGAGACAGCCGCTTTCTCGCGGTCAACCAGGAGTTTGCAAAAGTATTCTCCGCCGATACGCCGGAAGCACTGGTCGGTAAAAACGATTTCGATATCGCTCCACCGGACCGGGCTGAAGGCTATCGCGCCGACGACCGCCGAGTCATGTCGACGCGCGAAAAGGTCAACGTCGAAGAAATCATCATCGAGCGAGGGGAGGGCAAGTGGTTCGAGACTTACAAGGCTCCGGTGATCGATGAACAAGGCCAATTACTCGGTACGGTGGGATTTGCCCGCGACATCAGCGAGCGCAAAAAAACCGAAGAAAATTTACGGCTAGCGGCGCTAGTCTATGAAAACAGCAGCGAAGCGATGTTGGTGACCGATGCGGACGATATAATTCTCGCCGTTAACCCGGCGTTTACCGACATGACCGGATATTCGGCGGATGAAGTCATCGGCAAGACTCCCGATATCCTGCATTCAGGCGAACACGACGAGGCCTTTTATCAAGCCATGTGGCAGGCTATTAATAATACCGGCACTTGGCACGGTGAAATCAAAAACCGGCGCAAAAACGGCGAACTTTATGTCGAAGAACTGACCATCAACACCATCTTCAATGCCGACGGTCAACCTCAGCGCCGGGTAGCGCTGTTTTCCGATATTACCCAACGCAAACAATCCGAAGAGCAAATCTGGTGGCAGGCCAACTTCGACCCCTTGACCAGTTTGCCGAATCGCCGGATGTTTCGCGATCGGCTGGAAATGGAAATCAAAAAGGCGCACCGCATGGGGCAGTCGTTCGCCTTGTTGTTTATCGATCTGGATCGCTTCAAGGAAGTCAACGACACGCTAGGCCATGAAATGGGCGACCATCTGCTCAAGGAAACCGCTCATCGCCTGCAGACTTGTGTGCGGGAAACGGATACCGTCGCGCGCCTGGGCGGCGATGAATTTACCATTATTCTGAGCGAGTTGAACGACGTCGAGGACTGCCGGCGCATCGCCCAAAACCTGCTGCAAAAACTCTGCTCGCCCTTCCGTCTGGGCGATGAACTGGCTTATATTTCCGCCAGTATCGGCATAACGCTGTATCCCACCGATAGCACCGATTTAAGCCAGCTGCTAAAAAATGCCGACCAAGCGATGTATGCCGCCAAAAATCAGGGTCGCAACGGCTACAGTTTCTTTACCCAAGCCCTACAGGAGTCGTTGAAAGAGCGCGCCGCCCTGCTAGGCGATTTGCGCAATGCGCTGCCCGACAACCAGTTCCTGCTCCATTATCAGCCTATCGTCGAACTTGCAACCGGAAGCATAAAAAAGGCGGAAGCCCTGCTGCGCTGGAATCATCCGCTGCGCGGTTTGATCGGCCCTGCCGAGTTCATAGCGCTGGCGGAAGAGACCGGTCTGATTATCGACATCGGCGACTGGGTGTTCCGTTCCGCGGCCAGACGAGTCGCGCGTTGGCGCACTGCCATCCACCCCGAGTTTCAAATCAGCATCAACCAGTCACCTCTCCAGTTCCAAAGCCCCCGCCATTCGCCTACGCAGTGGTTCGATTATCTGGAGGAATTACAGTTAAATGGACAAAGCGTCGTCTTTGAAATCACCGAAAGCTTACTGATGGATGCCGCGCCGACCGTACTCAACCATCTGCTCGCCTGCCGCGACGCGGGCATACAGGTCGCCATCGACGACTTCGGCACCGGCTATTCCGCGCTGTCCTATTTGAAAAAATTCGACATCGATTATCTGAAGATAGACCAGACGTTTATCCATAATTTATCCGGCGATTCGGGCGACCGGGTGCTGTGCGAAGCCATCATCAGCATGGCACACAAATTGGGATTGAAGGTAATAGCCGAAGGCGTGGAAACCGAAACGCAGCGCGAGCTGCTGACCGCTATCGGTTGTGATTACGGCCAAGGCTATCTATTTGCCGAGCCGCTGCCGGCCGAACTGTTTGAACAGCGATTCGGCCATTCGGGAAAGTAGGGAGTAGGGAGTGGAAAGTGGGAAACATCACCCTACTCCCTACTTCCCACTCACCACTTCCCGTGAAGCCGTCAGGCGCTAACAGAGAACTGAGTTCGAAAAGTTTTTCCGAACCAACTCCCTAGGCTGCTAGACTCGGCTGATAACCACCGCATCCGGCTGCAGACTCAGCGTAAATTCGCCTTGCAGCAAACCCTGCAGTTCACGTCCCGCCATGTTGTAGCGCCAACCGTGCAGCAACGGGCTCTCTTCCTCGCCGAACAGCAATTGTTCAAGATCCTTGCGGGTGGCGAGAATGATGGGATTCAACGAATTTTCCTCGGCACGGATACGCACCACGGCACCCATTACGTCCAGCACAGCCTCGGTTTGTTGGGTCTTCTTGGCCGACCTATCTTTTTCGGTCAGCGGCTTGGGCGGACGCTGGCGGGAAGTTTCGATCAGTTCGCACAAGGCCTTGCCGTAGCGATTGACGGTACGCTCGGTAATATTGCGTATCTTCGCCAGTTCGGCTAATGTCACTGGCTGCAACTTGGCCAATTCCAGCAGCAGATCATCCGAAAGCAGCCAGTTACGCGGTTTGTTTTCCTGCTGGGCCGTGCGCTCGCGCCATTCGGTCAGGCTTTGCATGATAGACAGTTGCTTGCCGGTCAATTTGTTTTTGCCGCGTATTTTTACCCAGGCATTTTCCGGCGAAAGCTGATAAAGCTCGGTATCGTTGAGCAATTCGAAGTCGCTGGTCAGCCAGTCACGGCGGCCCAGTTTCTCCAACTGCTCGCACATCAAGGTGTAGATTTTGCATAAATAAATCACATCGTCCGCCGCATACTGAATCTGATCCTCGCTGAGCGGCCTGACCGACCAATCGGTTCGGGTGTGAGCCTTATTGAGATTGACATTCAAAAAACTGGACACCAGCATCGCATAACCGGGATTTTCCTGAAAGCCCAATAAGGGCGCGGCGATTTGGGTATCGAAGATCGGGCCCGGAATCTTGCCGGTGATCTGGTAAAAAATCTCCAGATCCTGCCGGCAGGAATGCAGCACCTTGACGATATTGGGGTTGTATATCGCCTCAAACAAAGGACTAAGATCGGCTATCGCCAGCGGGTCTACGCAGGCTACCCAGCCAGGCGCGGCGATCTGCAACAAGCAAAACTTCGGATAATAGGTTTTTTCCCGCAGGAATTCGGTATCCAGCGCGATCCATGGCTGTTGATTGATCTGTTGGCAAAGGGCGTCGAGTTGTTCGGGGCTATTGATGTATTGAATGGTCATCGTAACTATGGCAAATGAATGAGGCTCGCCTAAAACGGCTTGGGCCGATATTTTACTCTGCAAGGGACACAGACGATTAAATATTCCTGGTAGGGGGAAGTAGTAACTGGGGAGTGGGGCAATGCTGTTAAGTTAAGCCGTTCGTGGTGAGCAAAGTAAGCCCCCTTCGACGGCATGGCGTTACCAAGAAACAGACGCTGTTTGAGACGATTTTTAATTTTTTATCAGCTTTTAAGTAATTGATTATATACACATAAAAGGCTTTTTCTTGAGGGCAAAGTCGAAGCGTGGACGGCCGATAACATACTTACCCATAAGGTGATTGAAAAATCCCGCACATCCTTCGACAAGCTCTCGGCGGCAGTTGGGCAATGAATGCCAGTAATTCAGACCGCTTCAGTTTCCGCTTGATCGCTTTGCCATCTAGCATCATGAACAGATGAAAAACTTGTTTTGCTATATCCAAACCCACTACGTAACGATTCATTTCGGACTCCTCTTTGTCCCGTTTAAATTCTCGGGTGCATTGTGACACCGTTAAGGGTGGGGAGGAGTCCATGTCAGCATGCTTCGATTGAGCTCTCGGCAACTGCTCCATGCGTTGCTCTACCTACTGCGTCCATGCAGTCGAGCATGAACGGTTTGGCGGAAAAAATCATTTCGGGAAGTTATTTTTGACGGAATCCTAAGCTACCTAAAAAACGCATCGTAGCTGGTTTTTAAGATCAAGCAGCCGACGACCACCACGAAAACACGGCGCACGAAAGACGGGCCATGTTTTAAGGCCAGACGAGTTCCTATCAGGCTGCCGGTAATGTTCGCCCCAGCCATGACTAAACCCAGTTGCCACCATACATCCCCCTTCGTGGCAAACAGTAGTAGCGCGGCGCCGTTCGCCGCCACATTGAGAAGTTTTGCCGCCGCGGAGGCATTCAAAAAGTTGTAGCCTAAAACTCGAACGAACAGAAAAATAAAAAAACTGCCGGTGCCCGGCCCAAAGAATCCGTCATACCACCCGACGCTAACGCCAATCAGGCAGGCAAACATTATTTCTCGACCGATAGGATGACGAGGCGCATGGGTATGCCCTAAGTCTTTCTTTGCCAGCGTGTAAACAAAGACTGTCGCCAGAATAAGAGGTAGAAAGCGCCTCAAAAAATCAGGATTAACCTGAGTCACCGTCCAGGCCCCCAAAAAACCGCCAACAAGTGCGAATATTGCTGCGGGGATGAGAACTCTCCAGCGCATATCAACACGTCGGGCGTATTGCAGCGTGGCAATGCTTGTGCCCCACACCGACGCGCATTTGTTGGTGCCGAATAGTGTGGCAGGAGGCGACGACGGAAAGGTGGCGAACAGCGCAGGCACCAGAATCAAACCGCCGCCACCGACAAT
>JAJRDU010000166.1 GCA_028748685.1 Methylococcaceae bacterium | reverse complement strand
CCATTCTTTCAATTTGAATAGTTTTGAAGGTGTCGGTTTAATCAAGAAATCACTCCGTCAAAGTGTAAGCCGTACGAAAGAATTAACCGGAAGCGAGGGACGAATCCCGCTTGTTGCCCCGTCGGGCTATCCGGTTAAATTCGATAATACCAACGCTTAACCGTTTTTCCTGAACGGTATCACCTGCGCGCCGGCCTTCAAGCCGTCCAGGTAATCCGCCCAGCTCTGCATCATCCGCCGCCGCTCGTCCAGGTATTGCGCCCGGTTGTATGCCGCCCTCACCTGATCCCGTGGCGCGTGGGCCAATTGCCGCTCGATGGCGTCCGGGCTCCACCCCTGTTCATTGAGCAGCGTCGATGCCGTGGTTCTAAAGCCGTGGGCTGTCATCACATCCGAATCATAACCAAGCGATTTAAGGGCCGTTCTGATGGTGTTATCCGACATTGGCCGGCCGTCGCCGCGACTGGAAGGAAAAACATATTGCCCATCGCCGGTAAGCGGTTGGACTGCTTCGAGTATGGCGACCGCTTGAGTCGATAGCGGTACGATATGATGAAAGTCGGTTTTAGACACATAAGGCCGCCATTCCCGCGCCGCCAGATCAACATCGGCCCAAAGCATTTGCCTGATTTCGCCCGGCCGTTGAAACAGCAACGGCGACAACCGGAACGCCGATTGCACCACAAAAGTGCCTTGATAGTTGCTGATGTCCCTGAGCAATTGCGCTACTTGCTTCGGATCGATGATCGCGGCCCGGTGTTTCACCTTTTGCGCCGGTATCTGTTTGGCGACGGGTTGCGCCGGATCGTAGTCGGTGAAGTTGTGGACGATGGCATAGGCGAATATCGAGCTGATTTCCGCGTGTAACCGGTGGGCGGTTTCGAGTTGCTGTTTGTCGATCATGGGTTTTAATACCGCCAGCACGTCGGCGGATTTGATTTCCTTGATCGGCTTATCGCCTAAGGCCGGAAAGGCCAGGCGTTCAATCCGGCTGGTTTTCTTGATATGCGTCGTGGCACTGGTCAGGTGGACGATTGAATCCAGCCATTTCCGGGTAACATCGGCGAAGCTGTCCAGGATAGGCAAACCTTCTTCTATTCGTTCTTCGTTCAACCGGGCAAGTTGCTTGGCCGCCTTGCCTACTTTCCTGATCTCGCCCGGATCGATACCGTTGGCAATTTGTCCGCGGGCTTCTTCGGCTTTGCGTCTGGCATTCTCAAGCGTGGTGTCGGGATAAGCACCAAAGGCAATTTTTTTACGTTTGCCGGCGAACGGATAGACGAAGCGCCATAACTTACCGCCAGTTGCTCCTACGAAAAGGAACAGGCCGCCGCCGTCGTTGATGGTGTAATCCTTTTCTTTTGGCTTGGCTGCTCTGTAAACCGTGTCTTTATTGAGATTAACTGCCATTTTGTTACCTCGATTGTTACCTTTTTTCTGAGCATTATAGGCAAGGTAACAAAAAAGGTAACACTTTTGGGTGCATGTCCCTGCATTTCACAGAGCATCGCTGGACAATAAAAAACCCGCTAAGCCAGATAACTTGCGGGTTTTTGGTCTTCTTTGGGCTTCTTCAAACCCTTGTATGGTACCGACGGGCGGACTTGAACCGCCACGACTTGCGTCACCACCCCCTCAAGATGGCGTGTCTACCAATTTCACCACGTCGGCTTAATTCATAATCTACTCGGCTTTCGGCTGCACGGCAGGCGCTTTCTCGACTTCTTTGATAGCCGGTGCTTCGGGTAGTTTTGCAACCGGCACGGCATCATCGCCAGCTTTGTTTTGAGACAATGGTACGTCCGATTTCACTGGCTCGGCGGCAGGCGTGTCCAAAATAATATCAGTTTTTTTGCCTTGATAGCCACTCATCATCGCCAATCCAAGACTGGTTATGAAAAACAGCGTTGCAAAAATAGCCGTGGTTCTGGACAAAAACGAGGCCGATCCTTGCGCACCGAAAACCGATCCCGATGCGCCGCTTCCAAAAGCCGCGCCGGCATCGGCGCCTTTACCCTGCTGCATCAAGACCAAACCAACGATGCCTAGGCCCAGCAGGATATGTATAACGATAATCACTTGGTACAACATATAAATCCTAAACCGAAAAAACTAAACTGAATGGCAAATCTGTAAGAAGCCTTTTGCATCCAAGGAGGCGCCGCCTACCAGACCGCCATCGATATCTGGCATCGCAAACAAGCCTTTGGCGTTATCAGGTTTCACGCTGCCGCCATACAGGATTTGAACTTTATCAGCGATTGCCTGACTTCTTTTGGCAATCTGCTGACGGATATATTTATGAACTTCTTGCGCCTGCTCGTCGCTGGCGGTTTTACCGGTGCCGATCGCCCAAACAGGTTCGTAGGCAATAACGGCATTGGCGAACGCTTCGATGCCGGCCGCGTCGATAACGGTATCGAGTTGCTCTTCGACCACCTGGAATGTTCGGTTTTGCTCGCGCTCTTCCAGCGTCTCGCCTACGCACAACACCGGAATGATGTTTTGTTTTTGCGCCTGGACGAAACGTTTGGCGACGGATTCGTTGCTGTCGCCGTAGTAACTGCGTCTCTCGGAGTGTCCAACCAGTGAATATTTAACGCCACAGTCAGCCAGCATGGCAGCCGATACTTCGCCGGTGTATGCGCCTGAAGCCTGATCGGCCACGTTTTGCGCGCCCAAGGCAATAGGGGACGCCGCCAAGACAGTGCGAATATCTGACAAATAGACAAATGGAACACAAACAGCAACTTCTTGATTTACGGAACCAAGCCCTTCCGCCAAAGCTTTGGCAAGTTGCTGACCCTCTTCCCGAGAGCCATTCATTTTCCAGTTTCCCATAATCAAAGACTGCCGCATTACACACTCCGAGCCGAATAAAGCCGCGTATGATATACGCTGATAGCCATCAGTTCAAGGTGCGATTGCTTTCTTAACATCATTGGCAAGCTGCTGCGCGAACTTGTTGACATCATCCTCGTCGACGCCTTCGACCATGACCCTGACCAGAGGCTCGGTTCCCGACGACCGGAGCAACACCCTGCCCTTGTCGCCAAGCTTTTTCTCGACTGCTTCGACGGCTTTCTTAATGCTGTCTATCTCGTCGATTTTGACTTTTTTATCGGTTTTGACGTTGACCAACACTTGTGGATATTTTTTCATACCCGATTTCAAGTCATGCAGACTCTTGCCGGTACGCCGCATTTCCGCCAATACCTGCAAGGCAGAGACGATACCGTCGCCGGTCGTGGTTTTATCCAGACAAATAATGTGCCCGGAACCTTCCCCACCCAGCATGCCTTTTTTCTCCGTCAACAGTTCCATCACATAGCGGTCGCCGACATTGGCGCGGAACAGTTGCACGCCGATAGCCTTCAAGGCATGTTCCATGCCTAGGTTCGACATCAAAGTACCTATCACGGGCCCGATCAATTTACCTTCTTCCTGTCGGGATTTGGCGATGATATATATCAGCTCATCACCGTCGACGATCTCGCCCTTGTGATCGACCATAATAATCCTGTCGCCATCGCCGTCGAGGGCAATACCCAAGTCGGCACGAAATTCCCGCACCTTCTCGACCAGATTTTCCGGCTTGGTGGCGCCGCATTCGTCATTGATATTCAAGCCGTCCGGCTCGGCAGCAATGGTCACCACTTCGGCACCGACCTCGCTGAACACATGTGGAGCGATGTGATAGGTGGCACCGTTGGCGCAATCGATGACGATGCGCATACCTTTAAAATCCAGTTGCGGCGGCACGGTTGCCTTGCAAAATTCGATATAGCGTCCTGCCGCATCAGTGACCCGCTTGGCCTTGCCTAGTTTGGCCGACTCGACCGTGGTCATCGGTGCATCGATGTATTGTTCGATTTGATGTTCCAGTTCGTCGGGCAGTTTGGTGCCGTTGACCGAGAAAAACTTGATACCGTTGTCGTAATAAGGATTGTGCGAGGCGCTGATCACGATACCGGCCTTGGCTCGTAGGGTGCGGGTCAGATAGGCGATTCCCGGCGTAGGCATGGGTCCCAGCATCTTAGTATCGACGCCGGCCGCCGACAAGCCGGCTTCCAACGCGGATTCAAACATATAACCGGAGATACGGGTATCCTTGCCCACCAGCACGAAGCCGCTGCCCTCTCTTGCGAATACACGGCCGGTTGCCCAACCTAGCTTTAACATGAAATCAGCGGTGATAGGGTATTCTCCGACCTTGCCACGTATGCCGTCTGTGCCAAAATATTTTTTTGCCATACTCAAATTCCCGTTATTTAATCCCCAAAAAAAAGAGAGGCTTAAAGCCTCTCTTTTTCGAAGCGCTAACTCAGCCTTGCTCGGCCGCGCCATCCAGTGAATGATCGCTATTGCCTTGCCCCCAATGATCGACTTCGACGCCGTCGTTGGACGGTGGCGTGTCATCCCAGCCTTTGGGTTCCCTGACCGGTTTCCTGTTCATCAAATCCTCGATTTGATATTTATCGATAGTCTCGTATTTCATCAATGCCGCGGACATCGCATGCAGAATATCTTCGTTTTCCTTGAGGATTTTCTCGGCTCTTTCGTAGTTTCTGTCGATGATGGAACGAATTTCCTCGTCGATAGTATGCGAAGTTTCTTCGGCAACCGACTTATGCTGAGTAACCGAACGTCCCAGGAAGATTTCACCTTCCTCTTCACTATAAGCCAGCGGTCCCAAACGTTGCGACAAGCCCCATTTGGTCACCATATTTCTGGCCAGTTCGGTGGCACGTTCGATGTCGTTGGAAGCGCCGGTAGACACCTCTTCCCAACCGAAAATCAGTTCTTCGGCTATCCGGCCGCCATACAAACTGGAAATCATGCTGTCCAGTTTACGCTTGCTGGCGCTATATTGGTCGCGCTCCGGCAGGAACATCGTCACGCCCAAGGCACGTCCACGCGGCATGATGCTGACTTTGTAAACTGGGTCATGATCGGGCACCAAGCGGCCGACGATGGCATGACCGGCTTCGTGGTAGGCGGTCATTTTCTTCTCTTTTTCATCCATCACCATGGAGCGTCTTTCGGCGCCCATGATCAGTTTGTCCTTGGCTTTTTCCAGATCAACCATGCTGACCAAGCGTTTGTTGAAGCGCGCCGCAAATAATGCCGCCTCGTTGATCAGGTTGGCCAGATCGGCACCGGAAAAACCTGGCGTGCCTTGGGCGATGTACTTGATCTTAACGTCGTCGGCAGCCGGCACTTTTTTCAGATGCACATTGAGAATCTGCTCCCGACCTTTGACATCCGGCAGACCGACGACCACTTGCCGGTCGAAACGGCCTGGACGCAACAAAGCCTTATCCAACACATCGGCGCGGTTAGTTGCGGCAATGACGATGATGCCTTCGTGGCCTTCGAAGCCATCCATTTCCACCAACAACTGGTTCAGTGTTTGTTCACGTTCGTCGTTACCGCCGCCTAAACCGGCGCCGCGCGAACGGCCCACCGCATCGATCTCGTCGATGAAAATGATGCAAGGCGCGTGCTTCTTGGCTTGCTCGAACATGTCGCGCACCCGCGAGGCGCCGACACCGACAAACATTTCCACGAAATCGGAACCCGAAATCGTGAAAAACGGCACCTTGGCTTCGCCGGCGATGGCTCTGGCCAACAAAGTTTTACCGGTACCCGGAGGTCCGACCATCAGCGCGCCACGCGGCACCTTGCCGCCCAGTTTCTGATACTTGGCGGGATCTTTCAGGAAGTCGACCATTTCCTCGACTTCTTCCTTGGCCTCGTCGCAGCCCGCGACATCGGCAAAAGTGACCTTGTTTTGATCCTGATCCAGCATCCTGGCCTTGCTCTTGCCAAAGCCCATCGCGCCGCCGCGACCGCCAACGCCGCCGCCTTGCATTTGGCGCATGAAAAACACCCAGACGGCAATCAGCAACAGTATCGGGCCGAAGGAAACGAAAATCTGCATCAGCATCGAAGGCTCTTCGGGCGGCTGAACGATGATTTCAACGCCATTGGCTAGTAAATCGTCGATCAGATGCGGATCGTTAGGCATATAAGTCTTGAACTTATCACCGGACTGCATCCTGCCCTTGACGGTATTATCGGCGATCGCAACCTGCTGCACCTGCCCAGCCTTGACCGCATCAATCAACTGCGAATAGGACAAGGTGGCATCGGTCCGGACCGACCGGGAGCCGAAATTATTGAACACAGCCATCAATACCACCGCGATGACGACCCACAGCACTAAATTTTTAATCATATCGCTCAAGTTACGCGCTCCGGCCACGAATGGCCCTAGTATTTATAAACCGAGTAATTGTATCAGGAATACTCGTATCCCTACCTCGCATCATAGCCTGATGTCTGGAAACTTTCGTGGATCTATTTAAAACCTTTCGCCAAAATATACACTTCGTTGCTTCTGGACCGCGAAGCTTTCGGCTTTCTGATCACCACGCTGGCAAAATGTTGTTTCACCTGATTATGATAATCGTCGAAACCGGCGCCCTGAAACATTTTAATCAAAAATGTGCCACCCTTGACCAGAATCGTCTTCGCCGCATCCAACGCCAACTCCCCCAGATAAATCGCCCGCGGCTGATCCATTTCCTTGTTACCGGTCATATTGGGGGCCATGTCCGACAATAACAAGTGTACCGGCTCGCCATCAAGCACTTTATAGAGTTTTTCCAACACTTCGTCCTCCCTGAAATCACCCTGAATGAAATCGACACCCTCGATCGGCTCGATGTCCAACAAATCCAGCGCTATCACTTTGTCTTTTTTACCGACGATTTTTCTGACATATTCCGACCAACCTCCTGGTGCGGCGCCTAAGTCGACAATGTTGATACCGGGCCGAATGATTTTGTCTTTCTCCTGAATCTCTATCAGCTTGAACACCGCCCGCGACCGATAGCCCAGCGCCTGAGCCTTCTTGACATACTCATCCTGGAAATGTTCCTGCATCCACTGCTGGCTACTTTTGCTGCGTGCCATATTTTCTATTAGTGTAAAATTAGCGTTGTTTTAAAGTTGAAGGAAACAGAGTGAATCCTATCGAAAAGAAAAAGCTGAAAGCCCAAGCCCACCCGCTAAATCCCGTCGTGATCATCGGCCAAGCCGGCCTGACCCCCGCCATTATCAACGAAATCAATCTGGCGCTGGACGCTCATGAATTGATCAAGGTAAAGATTCGCGCGGAAAGAGACGAACGCAGCGCCATCAGAGAGCAAATTTGCACGGAAACCCACGCGGAACAGATACAGTCTATCGGACAAGTCGTGGTGCTTTACCGGAAAAACCTCAAGAAATGAAACCAGGGAGGCCGAAACCTCCCTTTTATTTTGCACTGCCCGATCAAATGTACTGGATCGAAATAATCTCGTATTCGATATCGCCGCCAGGCGCCTTTACGATCACCACATCCTCGATTTCCTTGCCGATCAAGGCTCTGGCAATCGGCGAACCCACCGAAATCCGGCCTTCCTTGATATTGGCCTCGTCTTCGCCGACGATCTGATAGGTCACGGACTTACCGGAATCGGTATCCTCGATTTCCACCGTCGCCCCGAACACCACCTTCCCGTTGGCATCGGTCTTGGTGACATCAATGATATTGGCATTCGACAGTTTGCCCTCAATCTCGGCTATCCTGCCCTCGGCGAAGCTTTGCTGCTCGCGGGCGGCATGGTATTCAGCGTTTTCCTTCAAATCGCCATGCGCGCGAGCATCGGCAATCGCCTGAATGATACGCGGCCTGACCACGGATTTTAATTCTTCCAGTTCGGCGCGCAATTTATTGGCGCCCACCACAGTCAGCGGCACTTTAACCATTGATTACTCCTAAAAACATACGAAACTCGTCCGTTAAAAAGTTTTATGCAAATCCTGCAGGCAATTGACATCGCCCGCATCCAGTTCGCCCAAGGCATAACACGCCGCGCGGGCACCGGCCATGGTCGTGTAATAGGTCACTTTACGCTGCAAGGCTTCCCGACGCATGGTAAATGAATCAGCCACGGCCTTGACGCCTTCGGTAGTGTTGACGATCAACTGAATCTCACCGTTTTTGATCATATCCACCGTGTTGGGCCGACCCTCGTTAACCTTGAAGATTTCCTTGCAAGGAATGCCGGCCTCTTTCAAGACCCTGGCCGTACCGCGAGTAGCGACGATTTCGTAATCCTTGGCGATCAGCATTTTAGCCAATTCCGGCAACTTGGGCTTGTCCGCATCGCGGATACTGATCAACACCTTGCCGCTGTGGCTCAGATCGACGCCACCCGCCCGTTGTGATTTGGCAAACGCTTCGCCGAAAGTCTTGCCAACACCCATCACCTCGCCGGTGGATTTCATTTCCGGTCCCAACAACGGATCGACGCCGGGGAACTTGATGAACGGGAACACCGCTTCCTTGACCGAAAAATACTCGGGGATGCGCTCTTCGGTGACGCCCTGCTCTTTCAGAGACTTGCCGACCATGACCCGCGCGGCGATTTTGGCCAGCGGATAACCGGTCGCTTTCGACACGAACGGCGCGGTCCGCGAGGCCCGCGGATTAACCTCCAGCACGTAAATAGTTTCGCCCTGAATCGCGAACTGAGTATTCATCAAACCACGTACGCCCAGGGCTTCGGCCATTTTGGCGACCTGCAAGCGCAATTGATCCTGCATATGTACAGGCAAATCATAGGGCGGCAACGAACACGCCGAGTCACCGGAATGCACGCCGGCCTGCTCGATGTGCTCCATCAAGCCGCCAATCAGCACGGTTTCACCGTCGTAAATCGCATCAACGTCCATTTCCACCGCATCGTCCAGGAATCTATCCAGCAACACCGGAGAATCGTTGGAGACGCTGACCGCCTCTTTCATGTAACGCCGCAAACCTTCCTCGTTGAAGACGATTTCCATCGCTCGACCGCCCAACACATAGGAAGGACGCACCACCAGCGGATAACCCAATTCTCTGGCCGAATTGACGGCTTGATCGACCGAACGTGCGGTGGCGTTGGGCGGCTGCAGCAGATTCAGGCGCTCCAGCAATTTCTGAAAGCGTTCGCGGTCTTCCGCCAGGTCGATGGAATCCGGCGAGGTACCGATAATAGGCGCGCCCGCTGCTTCCAAGGCCCGCGCCAGTTTCAGCGGGGTTTGACCGCCGTACTGCACGATGACGCCCTTGGGCTTCTCCAGCTCAATGATTTCCAGCACATCTTCCAAGGTCAAGGGCTCGAAATACAAGCGATCGGAAGTATCGAAATCGGTGGACACGGTTTCCGGGTTACAGTTGACCATGATGGTTTCGTAGCCGTCTTCGCGCAAGGCCAAGGCAGCATGCACGCAACAATAATCGAACTCTATGCCTTGGCCGATACGGTTAGGGCCGCCGCCCAGGATGATGATTTTTTCCCTGTCGGTCGGCTTGGCCTCGCATTCCTGTTCGTAAGTCGAATACAGGTAGGCGGTATCGGAGGCAAATTCCGCCGCGCAGGAATCGATGCGCTTGTAGACCGGGCGTATGCCTTTCTTGTGCCTGACATTGCGGACCTCGGATTCCTTGGTTTCCAACAGTTTCGCCAATCGCCGGTCGGAAAAGCCCTTGCGTTTCAAGCGCAATAATTCGCCTTGCTCCAGGGTCGCCAGGGTTTTGGTGGACAAGGTTTTTTCGGTGACGATCAAATCCTCGACTTGCGCCAAGAACCAGGGATCTATCTTGCAGGCCTGATGAATTTCTTCAAAACTCAAACCGCTACGGAAAGCGTCGGCCAGATACCAAAGTCGCTGCGGACCAGGATAACGCAATTCCCTGAGAATGATGTCTTCGCTGCCGGCATCGGTCAGATCGGTAATTTCATCCAGACCATCGACGCCGACTTCAAGCCCGCGCAAGGCTTTTTGCAAGGACTCCTGGAAGGTGCGGCCGATTGCCATCACCTCGCCGACCGACTTCATCTGCGTGGTCAGCCTGTCGTTGGCTTGCGGGAATTTTTCGAAAGCGAAGCGCGGCACCTTGGTGACCACGTAATCGATAGACGGTTCGAACGACGCCGGGGTGGTGCCGCCGGTGATCTCGTTTTTCAATTCATCCAAGGTATAGCCCACCGCCAGCTTCGCTGCGACCTTGGCAATCGGGAAACCGGTGGCTTTGGAAGCCAAGGCCGAGGAACGCGACACACGAGGATTCATTTCGATGACGATCAAACGACCGTTTTCCGGATTGATCGCGAACTGCACGTTGGAACCGCCAGTATCGACGCCGATTTCCCGCAGCACCGCCAATGAGGCGTTACGCAGGATTTGGTATTCCTTGTCGGTCAGGGTTTGCGCCGGCGCGACGGTTATCGAATCGCCGGTATGTACGCCCATCGGATCGAAGTTTTCGATCGAACAGATGATGATGCAGTTATCCTTGGAATCGCGCACCACCTCCATCTCGAATTCTTTCCAGCCCAGCACCGATTCTTCGATCAGCAACTCGCTGGTCGGCGACAGATACAGGCCGCGCTCGCAAATCTCGATGAACTCCTCGCGGTTATAGGCAATGCCGCCGCCGCTGCCGCCCATCGTGAACGAAGGCCGGATCACGGTCGGATAGCCGACTTCTTCCTGCGCGGCGAAGGCTTCTTCCATGCTGTGCGCGACTTTGGAACGGGCCACTTCCAGGCCGATTCTGGCCATCGCCCGGTTGAACAAATCGCGATCTTCGGCCATGTTGATGGCGTCCTTGCTGGCGCCTATCATCTCCACGCCGTATTTTTCCAGCACACCGTGTTTATCCAGCGCCAGCGCGCAGTTCAGCGCGGTCTGGCCGCCCATGGTAGGCAGCACGGCATCGGGGCGTTCTTTTTCGATGATTTTTTCGACGGTTTGCCAGTCGATAGGCTCGATGTAGATCGCATCGGCCATATCCGGATCGGTCATGATCGTCGCCGGATTGGAGTTGACCAGGATCACCCGGTAACCTTCCTCGCGCAAGGCTTTACAGGCCTGAGTGCCGGAGTAGTCGAACTCGCAGGCCTGGCCGATGACGATAGGTCCGGCGCCCAGTAATAAAATCGATTTTATGTCGGTTCTTTTTGGCATATCTCTCTGTATAAAACTTAAGCTTAACGAGGCTGGTTCATCAAATCGATGAAATCGTCGAACAAGGCTTCGACATCGTGCGGACCGGGGCTGGCTTCCGGGTGGCCTTGAAAGCTGAATGCCGGCACATCGGTCCGGGCGATACCCTGCAAACTGCCGTCGAACAATGAAACATAAGTAGCCTTCAAATTGGCCGGCAACGAATCGGCGCTGGCGGCAAAACCGTGATTCTGGCTGCTGATCATCACCCGGCCGGTGGCAAGCTCCTGCACAGGATGGTTGGCGCCATGATGACCGAACTTCATCTTCTCGGTTTTGGCACCACTGGCCAAGGCCAACAATTGATGGCCCAGGCAGATACCGAATACAGGCACTTTTTTCTCAAGTATGGTTTTGATCGCCTCGATGGCGTAGGTACAAGGCTCGGGATCGCCGGGGCCGTTCGACAAAAACACACCATCGGGATTCATCGCCAACACCTCGGCAGCCGGGGTTTTCGCGGGCACTACCGTGACCTTGCAACCGCGATTGGCCAGCAAACGCAGGATGTTGCGCTTGATGCCGAAATCGTAGGCGACTACATGCTTGTTTAGATTAGGCGCTTCCGCATGGCCCTCGCCCAATTTCCAGACGTTTTCGGTCCAGACATAGGCTTGTGGGGTAGTAACTTCCTTGGCCAAATCCATGCCTTTCAAACCGGGAAAACCTGCTATGGCTTGTTTGGCGGCATCTACATCGACCGTCTCGCCGGCCATGATGCAACCGCGTTGCGCGCCCTTGTCGTGCAACAATCGGGTCAGTTTACGGGTATCGATGTCGGCTATCGCCACCACCTTGTGTTCGCGCAAATAGTCCGGCAGGGTTTTTTCCATGCGCCAACTGCTGGCCAGCAAGGGCAAATCGCGAATCACCAGACCGCTGGCAAACACCTTTTCCGATTCGTCATCCTCGTCATTGGTGCCGACGTTGCCGATGTGCGGATAGGTCAGCGTGACGATTTGCCGCGCATAGGATGGATCGCTGAGTATTTCCTGATAGCCGGTCAGTGCCGTGTTAAAAACCACTTCCCCCACGGAACAGCCGTCGGCACCTATAGCAATGCCGTGAAACACCGTCCCGTCTTCCAATACCAGTAATGCAGGTTTATTCAAGATTGGCCACCTTAGATGTAGAAAACGGGATAAGTCTCGCGACTCATCCCGTTCCTGATAGATAAAAACTAAGGTGATTTTACGAAATTATGGCAGTTTGGTCATTAACAATTTTTTGAAAGCCTCGCAGGCAACGGAACATCGGGCTGGAAATTGGGGCGCCACGGGCTATTATTATAAAATCCAATCAATCACCGGGAAACATCATGTCCAAACCGATCACCCCCTTACTGGCCGCCGACACGTTGGTTGAACTGATAGATCACCCGAATCGTCCGTTCGTGCTAATTGAACGCGCCTTCCCGCCTTATGGTTGGGCAATACCGGGCGGCTTTGTCGATGTCGGCGAAACCGTGGAACAAGCGGCGATTCGCGAAGCCAAGGAAGAAATCGGTCTGAACGTACGGTTAACGATTCTATTGGGAATCTATTCCAACCCCAGCCGAGACCCTCGCAACCATACCGTCACCGCCGTTTATCTAGCCGAAGCCCACGGCATCCCGCAAGCGGCGGACGACGCCAAAAACTGCGGCTTGTTTACCTTTGATAACATGCCGCCGCAACTGGCGTTCGACCATGCCCAGGTTTTGGAAGATTACCGGCGTTACCGGGAAACGGGACAGGTGACGCCGTTGAGGCCGTGATGTAGGTACGCGTTGCGTACCTACGCCTTGCACGGGTTCCCAAGCTCCTGCTTGGGAATCCAAATCCTCAACTATTTTTTATACTTTCCTGAATTCAGCTTGTCTTCATACTCCTGAGCGATGCTTTCCATTTCCACGCTATTGAATTGCAGCAGAGGCTCATCCTGCATCAAGGTTGCCAGGGTGCCTTTGCCCTGATAACGGTCCAGCAATTCCTTGGCGGATTGATAAAGTTTGACGTTGCGTTCGTCGCAAATGCCTAGCTGTTGCTCGGTGGTTTGCTGCTTGGTTTTTAGCGCCGTCAACTCGTTGTTCAGCTCGACCTTGGCCTGACTGACTTCCTTGTGTTTGTCGATGACTTCCAACAGTTTGGCGTGGGTCTTATCCAATTGTTCCCGCACCGCGCCATTGCTGTTTTTCTGCGCCGACAGTTCGCTACCCAGTTGTTCTTTGGCCGAGACAGCTGCCGCATGATCCTTCTTTAGCTGTTCGAACTGCTTTAATTCCTCGGCCAGTTTAGCGGATTCGGCCTTGGCGGCGTCACGTTCGGCGGTCAAGCTTTTGACCATGGTCTGCAGCTTCAGCACGGCGCCATCGTTTTTACCAGCATCGCGCGGCGCGGCTTGAAGCATTGCCGATGACAAACTTCCGATCAACAGGGGGAATATCAGCAGCGGTTTGATTATGCTGTTCATGCCATCATCCGCTTAGAAACGTGTATTAACATCGAGTTGCAACACATCGACACCATAACGCGGCCCATCAATCACGTCGCCGCTCAACCAACGTCCGCTTAGCCAAACGTTTTTCATCAGCCCATAGTTACCGCCGATGACCCATCCCTTGACGTTGGTGCCGCCAAGGTGAAAATCGGAATCGGTGTAGGCATCGAATACTGCGTCACGCTCCAGATATTTATACATCGTGAATACGCTCCAGTTGCCCGGTACGTCTACTTTTGTCCAACCCAAATCCGCCCTGACTTGCCAAGCGGTAGTCCGCGCTTTGTTCGGATTGTCATTGCCATTGGCAAACCAACTCAAGTAACCAGGATTACCGTAACGGCTTTTTATATCTCTCAGACTAAATCCGATATTCTTGGCGACATCCGCACTCAACTTAAGATGCACCGGAGAAAATAAAGCCATGTCATATGCTGCGTTGATGTTGACAATGTTGTAATCCGAGGCGAGACCGACTAGGCCTATAAAATTAGGATTGGCAGTATCCCTGCAAATCGTGGCCAAGGTATTGCCTAGCTGCATATAGTCAGGCTTGGAGAAGCTATTGTCGGCATTATTTGTATTGCACGCATATTGAAAGTTTACCTCAGTATTCGGCCTAGCTTGGGTATTACGATAATCGAAATACCCAACGCCGATTTTCAGATTATCCTGATTCGCGAATCCCCAATCCAATCCCGCCTGACCACCGAACAACCATTTGTCCTTGGTACTCAACGCGGTTTCCTGTAGCGGGAAGGCGCCCGCAGTTGCAAATATCGTCGGACCAGAGTTTCCTATTGCGCCTAAACTGCCGGAATTGCCGAAACGGTGGCGTACCGTGGCAGCAGCACCCTCGAACGAAAGATCTTCATCCCAAACCAATTCGCTGCCTCCGGTAAAAAATGGGTTAGCAATCCGGCCTCCAGCCAGGGTCAACCAATTGAATTTGTTATCATCTTTCAAATCGTATTTAAGAAAGGCTCGGTCAAGTCGGAAATCATAACGATCGCCGGTGTTGCCCAAGGTCTGGTTGGTCGACGTGGGATTTTTGATATTGCCGGTCGCCAAACGAATACCAGCATCCAATCCTTCGGCAACATTTACATCAATCCCTAGACGCAGACGTTCTCGCAACCTGTGCCTGTCTTTGTTGACATTTACAAACTGCTCTGAATTCGCGGCTGCGGCAGTAGTGCCGCCCCTGTCATTGATGGCTTGAAAGTTTTCGTACGCAAATCGAGTATTATCCGCCGCCATATACTCCGATTGCTCCCGCAGCCTTAAATCCCCCGACAACTTGAACTTACGCGTCCACTCCGGCAGCGCATCAGCCACCCCCCAATGCTCCTGCTTGGCTTTCTGCATCACGTCGCCGAGGACTTCCTCGCGCAGCTCGCCGCGCACTTGCTGGCGAATCTCGTCCTTGACGAAATCCGGCACATAGGCCACCCGCACTTCGTCGGCCGGCACCGCTTCCTTGGCGGCATTGGCGGCCTTGCTTTGCGCCACCTGCTGTTCGGCTTCGACTTCGGCCTGCTTGATCATCTCGTCGGCCATCTTGTCGGTAATCACTCCCTGCTTGACCAATTGCTTGATCAAGTTAGTGGTGGTATTGCGCAGCTTGAGCAATTCTTCCTTTTCACCGGCATGAGCCATGCCGATCAGCCCGGATAGCGCCAGCGCCATCAGCTGTTTCTTGTTCCTCATTTTCGTACCTGTATTTTTTAGACGCGTGATGAAATTCTTAATTTAATCGGTTGCTGCATGCCCGGAGGCGGCGGCTCGGCGACTTTTTTAAACTTGTCGAGCAAGCGACCCAAAATCTCGTCGATCTCGGCATCGTTACTGCCCTTGGCCAATTCGACGCGCTCAACGGCGCCGTCGGGCTTGAGCCAGACCTTGACGATGGCCGTGTACCCCTTGCGACGCAATTCGTCATGACTACTCAACAAGCTGAGGATGTCGTTCTTGACCAATCCGCCGTAATAGCCGAACGGGTTACCACCACCGCCGAACAAACCGTTGCCGCCCTTGCGCGCCGCCAGACCAAAACCGTCCGATCCGGCCGTGCCTTCCGCATCCAGGCCAAGATCGCGGGCCGGCGCTTCGTCCGGCGGCGTTTCGGGCATGGGTTCCGGCTCGGGTTCGGGCTCTTCAATTTTTTGTTTAACTTCCGGCGGTGGCGGCGTTTCCACCTTGGGTGGCGGCGGAGGTGGAGGCGGCGGTTTCATCAGCGTGATGGGCTGAATCTTCTTCTCGCTTCTGGCCGGCTTTTCATCGATGAATCCGACGATGACTTTAACGACGTAAAAAATCGCCAGCGCCGCCAGTAGCCCGCCGATAATTCTCGGCACATAAACCCGGAAATGTTTCTTCTGGCTCATGGAGGCTTATTTAACGAGGCTCTGCGTTACCAGTCCGACCTGGGTAATTTCCAGCTTGCCCAGCAAGGCCAGGATGTCGACCACACTCTGATACTGCACCGTGGCATCGCCTTTCACGACCACCGGCAACTCGGGATTGGCGGCCTTATATTGCAACAGGGTCGACTCCAGCTGCTCCATCGTCACCGGAAAGGTGTCGAGAAAGATGGTGCCGTCGGCGGTGACGGTAATGGCCTTGGTTTGCGGCTTGGCCAGACTCGGCGTGTTGCTGGCCTTGGGCAGATTGACCTGGACGCCCTGCACGGCCGCAGTGGTCATCAAGATGAACACCACCAGCAGCACATAAGCCAGATCCAGCATCGGAGTGACGTTGATTTCGTCGTACGCGGCATTTTCTTCTTGGACTTTCATAACTTCAATTTCCCCTCACCCTACCCTCTCCCGCGAGAGAGGGTGTGTTGTGCTTTGCACTGAATAGCTTGGTAGGGTACGCAGTGCGTACCCTACGAACGGCATTTTTCGATGATAGTTTGTATCGATCAGCTATGCTGCTCGGCCAGTTTGGCGACGAATTCGTCGACAAACACGTGCATGTCGGCCGTCACCATCTTGATCTGACTACCCAGATAGTTGTAGCCAAACAGCGCCGGAATCGCCACGCCGAGGCCTGCCACCGTAGCGACCAAGGCCGCCGCGATCCCCGGTGCGATGGCGTTGACGTTGACTTCGCCGCTGGCCGCGATCGCGGCGAAGGTGATCATGACCCCAACCACGGTACCCAGCAGCCCCAGGAAGGGACCGCCGGAGATGGCGATGGTCAGCAACACCATCAGTGAATTGAGTTTTTGCAGCTCCCGCACCAGCACGCCGTCCATCGAGGCTTTCACGGCATTCAATGCCTGGGCGGACAACAGGTGATCGGCGGCATCGGCGCCCACGCCCTTGGGTAGACGCTTGTTCATTTCCTGAACGCCGACATGATAGATACGGTAGATGGAAGAGCCGGCAAACGCGGCATGGTTATTGGTCAACGACAACAGTAAGGGCGATTCGTCGAAATCCTCGTCGCCTTCGGCGTCCTGATGATCCAGCGTACTGATGTTATCGGCACCCAATCGACTGAAAGCCTGTTCAAACTTCTTGTTCTCGTTCAGCGTACGGCTCAACACGATAGCCTTGCTGACCATCACCAAGGTACTGATCACGAACATCACACCCAGAATACCGATGATGACCCAGCCGTCTATGGTGACGTTGTTCAACGTCGAGACCAGATAGGATTCGCCGCCCTCCTCGCTATCCGGCGTGGCGTCTTCGCCGTAGCTCAACAACGTCGAAGCCTGACCCTGCATCAACGCATTGAACTGTAAGGCATTTTGATCGCGCGCCACCTTGGCGATACCGAACTCGTCGATCGCGCCAACCAACCCCCGAGTGCCGTCCGTGGCCGAGCCGATGCTGATATCGCCCAGCAAGGCCGGTACGCTGGCTGGCAGGATACCGACCGCCTTGCCGTCGACATATAAGGTAAAGCCGGCGTGGTCGGCGCTAACCGCCAAGTGTTGCCAGCCGGCTAGATTGAGGCCGACCGGACTAACCAATTCCTTACGATTGACTTCCAGGACCGGCGATTGGCCTCTAACGGACAGCACCAGACCGTCGCGTTGAAACACCACGCCGTCGCCTTGCGCCTGGTCGATTTTGACCCAGGCGGAAACCGTCCAGCCAAACTCAACGGACATCTGTACGGCGGGGGTTGCCGCGATTCGAATGGACTGATTGCCGTCAAACGCGGCGGCATCGCCGATCGCTCCCCCTTCCATGCGGGTATTGGTTGCCGTCGCAGGCTGGTTGGCATACGCGGTAGCATCCTTAACCGCGTCGGCTTCAAAATGATAATCGACCGCCTGGCCGACATCGAAAATACCGGGCCCGTCCTGGGCATCAACCGCCTTCTGGTTACCGTAATACATCCAGATGGACGGCTCGCTGTCGGCGGCTATTTCCTTGGGTAGCTTCACCCAGACCAAGGCCATTTCGTTGACGGGATCGATCTTTTCGATAAAGAACTTCAGCGGCGTCTTATCATCGCTGGACATAAAACGCAGATCCTTGCCTTTCTCACCAAGATCCATGAAATAGCTGAAATTGCCGGTGTGCAAGCGCACCAGTGCCAGCGACTCACCGGAAATTTTGACGCCGTCCTGCTGAAGCTTTTGCGCGTCGATGCTTATTTTCTTGCGGTAGCCCCAATCCTCGTTCCACCACGCTTGCGCCAGCGTCGGCATCATTAACAAGGCGAGCAATAAAAAACCAATTCGTTTCATGTCCATTCTCAAATCAAAACTCATTTGAGAATTATCGCAACGCTTCTTTACACAATTATGACGACGAGGAGATTTATCGACTAAAAAGCGATTTAACCGGAATCAGGCAGGCAGGGACGGTGAGGGATGTTGTGGATCAAGGGTTAAAATAGGAAGTGGGGAGTGGGAAAACAACTCCCCACTTCCTACTATCCAGAAAAAGTTATTTCCGACCCAATCTTTAACCGGCCAACTTCATGTCTTTCAGACCGAAACGGTCGATTTTTTTATACAGCGTGGTGCGGGTAATGCCCAGCTTTTTGGCGGCCAGGGAAATGTTGCCCTCGCATTCGTGCAGCGTGGTCTTGATACCGTGCATCTCCCAATCCAGCAAACTCATGCCGGGATTAGCATGACGTGGCTGCTCGAGAAGCGGCAAATAAGCGTCGTCATGTGAACTGCCCGGCTCGGTAACGGTTGAGCTTAATTCCTCTAAAAAGTCCAGCGGCAAGTCATCGCGAGTAATCATTGAACCGCCCACCGTGTAAATCGTGGCCCTGAGGACATTAATCAGCTGCCTGATGTTACCAGGCCAAGGATGACGCTCTATCAGTTCCATGACATCCGGACTGATACTGATCGCCTCGGCTTCCGGCAAATTAGCCAGTTCGCGCTGCAGGATTTGGTGAATGATGGCTTTCTTGTCGTTGCGCTCACGTAGCGGCAGCAAATGAATTTGCGCGCCGTTGAGCCGATAGTAGAGGTCGCGGCGGAAACGGCCGGCTTCGACGGCATCCAGCAACTGAACATTGGTGGCGGCAACGATTTGCACGTCGACGCGGATCGGTTTGACGCCGCCAACCGGTGTAAACTCCGAGGTTTCCAGGACTCTGAGCAGCGTGGATTGTAAATCCAGGCTCATGTCGCCGATTTCGTCCAGAAACAATATGCCTTTATCGGCCAGCAGAAATTTGCCGGGTTTGCCGTTGCTCTTGGCACCGGTAAAACTACCGGCTTCATAGCCAAATAATTCGCTCTCGATCAGATCATGAGGAATGGAGGCACAATTGATGGCCACCAGCGCCTGGTCTTGCCTAGGCCCGGCTTTCTTCAGCAAATGCACGAAGTGGTCCTTGCCGACACCCGATTCACCGGTGATCAGAATCGGTATTTTATGCTGTTGCAGTTTGACCGCTTTGTTAAGCAAGGTTTGTAATTCATCGGATATGGCCGACTCGTGTGGCTGCAACTGTTTTTTTGCCGGTTTGAATGGTATCTTCTCCAGCACTCTGGCCTGCGCCGCCTGACTGTGCGCCAGCGGCAAATTGGTATTGACCAGCACGCAGATCAAATGCAGAAAGGCGAACAGGGATTTCATGCTTTCCTGATGATCGCTGATTAAACCGATCACGGCCAGCAAATTTCCCGCATCGTCAAGCAATGGATAGCCGACAGTGGTAAAGGGATGCAGCACGCTTAGAAAATGTTCCATGCCTTGAAAGGCAACCGGTTTTCTTAATTGCGCGGCGCTTCCAATGCCGTTATTGCCAAGCACCGCTTCGTTCCAACTGGCGTCGGGTTGGTACAGGCGCTCCATGAATGGGCAGGAAAACGGATTTTCGCCCAAGGCGTAAAGCAAGGTGCCGTCCGGCCGGGTTAGCACCAGCATCACGCCGGCTTCCCTGAGAAAAATATCGAAGTTGTGGCTGAGCTGCGCCAATAGGCGGGTTATGTCACCAGCTCGACCATCGTCGCAAAGTGTTTTACCTTGTACCCGATAATGACTCCAGTTGGCATACTTACCCAGCGGCAATTGATAATCCTCCAGGCAACGCCGCCAGGAATCGAAAACATCCGGCCGAACCCAGTCGGATTGATCGGGAATTGAGCGGGTTTGATTCATCCATTGCCAGGCTTGAACCGGGCGATCGATAGTAAATTCAATGGTGCGTCTAAACAAAAACGCATCCTGAACGACTTTTACCTTGTCGGTTTTTTTAAGACCAATATCCATATATATTCCTCTGGTTTATTTTCAATGCTCGCCATTAGTATCGGCTCAAAACATTAATCATAAAAAACAGCCAGTTAGTCCTGATGATGGCAAGAAGATGGCGTGGGCCGTCAAGATAGCAAAATCAAAAAAAGAGGCAATGCGGCATAGTGTCACATTGCCTTTATTCGATTGCTGAATAGAGGAGATGCCCCGCTCGGAGCACTATCGGAGGTGAGGTGAGGAAGGCGGGTAGAACGTAGAAAAATAGTAAGTGGAAAGTAGGGAGTGGGGGCTGTAGGGTCGAATTTACTTGTGCCGTATGGGTATTCGATCTTCCGCCTCCCACTGCCTACTTACTGAATTTACAACCTGGGATCCTCGCGTGTCGCGGCGGCCCATTCCGGCGAATAGCCTTCCATGATGGACATATCGGGCACATCCATGACCACCGATTCGCTGCCTATCAGCGTGCCAACCACGCTGACCGCGTTGCGCAAGGCCATGCGCACCACTTTAACCGGATCGATGATGCCGATCTCCAGGAAATCGCCGTAACGCAGTTCCTGCATATCGAAGGCAAAATAGTCGCTGTCTTGATTTAACAATCGCATGATGACGTCTTCGCCATTCAGGCCGGCATTGCCCAACAATTGCTTGAGCGGCGCGGCCAGGGCCAGTCGCAGGATGGCTATGCCCTGTTGCTGATCGGCATTTTCAGCGATGACCGTCTCCAGTACCGACAGACAGCGGAACAAACCCACGCCGCCGCCCGGTACCACGCCTTCCTCCATGGCAGCCTTTGCCGACAGATAGGCGTTTTCGATCCGTACCAGACGTTCCTTGATTTCAACGTCGGTAACGCCGCCGACACTGAATACGCCAGTTTTGCCGGACAGCATAGCGATGCGTTCTTCCAGTTCGTCGGCGTCATGCTGATTGCCGGTCGGCGAACCCTCGCCGGGCTTGCGGGCGCGAACCGTCGCCAGCTCCAGGCGCAAGGCTTCCATCAGCGCCGCTATCGGCTCGGGCGCTCCAGCGCCACCGACGATAGTGATGGCATCGGCGGTCACCACGGCGCGCTGCGCCCGGCCCAATTGCGCCAGAGTAACGCTCTCCAGACGCTTGCCGTGCGCTTCCAGGATAGCTTCACCGCCGGTCAATATCGCCAGATCGTTGAGTCGATCCAGGCGCTTGTCGCCGAAACTGGGCGGCTTGACGGCCACCACCTTGAATACACCGCGTATATGATTTAGCAACAACCCGGTCAGAGCCTTATTGGCCACATTATCGGCGATCACCAGCAAGGGTCTATCCTGGTCGGCGACCTCTTCCAGTATCGGCACCAGATCCATCAGATCGGTCACTTCCCGGTCGTACAGCAAGATATACGGTTGCTCCAGCACCGCTTCGCCGCGAGTCTTATCGGTGATGAAATACGGCGACAAGAAGCCCTGCTGGTAATGGATGCCTTCGACGATCTCCAACTCATCCTGGCGGTTGCCGAGTTGAAACGTCAACGGCCCGTCCTGTCCCAGTTCCGCCAATGCCCTGGCCAACAAGGCGCCGATGCCGGGTTCGTTCTTGGTGGCGACGGCGGCGATTTTTTTTATCCAGTCGGTCGTGACCTCGGTGAGCGCCATTTTCCGCAGCTGTTGATCGACCAAAATCAGGGCCAGCTCCAGGCCTTTTTTCAATTCCATCGGATGAAAGCCAGCCGCCACGCTTTTCAGCGACTCGGTAGCGATTTTTTGCGCCAATACGATCGCCGTGGTGGTGCCGTCGCCGACTTGCCGAGACACGGAACCCGCGACGTCGCGCAGCATGCGTCCACCCAGATCGGCGATCCGATCTTCCAGAATAATGGCATTAGCGACCGTCACGCCGTCGCGAGTAAATACCGGCGCGATACCGTCGGTTCTATGTTGAATCATCACGGCGGGACCGGCGCTGCCCAAAGTAACGCAGGCGGCGCGGGCCACGGTATTGATGCCTTCCAATAAACGCAGGCGGGCTTCCGGATTATAAATAATGTGTTTTGACATGTGTTTCCTGTATGCGGGTATTTGTAACTCCGTCAGGAGCAGCCACTAACGCGGATCCACATTTTTCTGACGCGCACCATCCTGGTGGCCCTAAAAAATGCGAAAACCTTGATCGGCGAGTGACCCTCATAACGGCATCGAAATTTAATTGCCTGGAATCCTTTGTAGGGGCGAATAAATTCGCACCTACAGGGTATTCCTCAATGCGTATGGTTTTTCATCAACGCCTGTCCTGCCTTGGCGCGAGAGTGATGCACGCGCTGCAGCCTGAACCAGATCCAGGTGAGTTTTTTGTCTTCGTGATCCATGGCCAGTTTGAAAGTCTCTTCGTCATGCGGTGGCAGTTCCTTGTGCCAATATTCACGTAGTTCCGCGACGCGTTCTTCTCCGAGCCTGGCTACCAAGCGCTGCTCTTCCGCCACCAGCCGGCGGATGGTTTCGTCGAGTTCTCTGATCATTTCGCCAATAAACTCCTGGTCTTCCTGTTTCATGCCCATTTAGCTTGCGCTAGGTAAAAATTTTTCCAGATAGATTTTGTCCTGCGGTATGCCGACATCGGCACAGACCGCATAGGTGGCATCGACCATACCTGGAGGTCCGCACAGGTACAAATCGGGTTTGACGCCGGTGCCCTGCAAGTCACGGCGTAGAATATCGACGACGCTGCCTTTCTCGCCGCTCCAGTTGTCGCTGGCTTTCCAGACGCAGGTGCGTACCGCCAGTGTCGACATTTCGGATTGCAGGCGCTTTAGTTCGTCGGCATAAAACACTTCGTCCTCGGTATTGACACCGAAATAAATCACGCACGATTGCGGTTCTTCCCATTCCTTCATGCGCCTCACCATGGACAGTATCGGAGCCAGCCCGGTACCGCCGGCCACGAAATAACGCGGGGTAAAGCCGTTTTCCTTGAGGCCGAAAATACCCAAGGGCCCGGTAACGTTGATCTTTTGACCGACGTGGGCGTCGTTTTTCAAATAACTGGAGAACTTGCCGTTGTCGACGATCCGAATCAGAAACTCCAGTTCGCCGTGATTGTTGGCGGTGTTGGCCGGCGAATAGGAGCGGTAGACATCGGTGCCGGGAATTTCCAGGTTGTAATACTGGCCGGAATCCAGCCTGATTTGTTGATCGTCGCCCAGTTTTTGCAGTCGCAGTTTCATGACGTTGCAGGACACCTGGCTCAGTTCCACCACTTCGGCCTCGAAACCCAAGCCATCCGGCGAAAACGAGATGCGGTCGTAGGTATAGGGAACTTCGATTTCCACATCGCTGGTCGGATAACAGCGGCACAGCAGTACGTTGCCTTCCTCTTCCTCTTCGGGCGGCAGGGCCTGGACGCTGACCTTACCCAATTCATAATCGCCTTCGGCGCAAAAACCCTTACAGGTCGCGCAGCCGCCTTCGCGACAAGAGGCCATCAGGTAAATATCCTGGCGCAGACCGGCACTGATGATGTCTTCGTCTTCGCCGCAATCGAAACAGACCGATTCGCCGTCCTCGGTAATAATTTTGACTTGATGAGTATTCAACTTAATTCTCCTTGTCGCAAATTTTTGGTGGAGATATTGAAAAACGCCAGTACATGTTCGACGGCGCGCCGCGAGGCGTCCAGAGTCAGTGAGCAACCTTCCTGAACCAGTTTTCTATCGCGATAGATGGTCCAACGCCACATAAACTCCAGATCTTCGCTGAATGCCGTATAAGGATCGGCATCGTAAAGCTTGGTGACGTTGGCGTTTTCGTCGGGAAAAGGCGGCGGATTGGTCGATTTAATATTTGAAAAGAGATCCATCGTGCTGAGTTTTCAGGTTGATTATTAATGGATTGATGTTGTGCAACAGCCGAAAATACCGATATTCGGCGACCATGCCGTATCGGTCCGAAGGCCAAGCCTTCTGGGGCATCAAATTAAGGCTTAAACGTTCCCCTACCGAGCTTATCGAAGGGTGAATGAGCTAGACCTGTTGAGTGGCTGACTGTGCCTCGCATCGCTTAAACGCTGAAAGTGAACACCGCGCATCCAGCGCGGTGTTCTAACATGCCCAATACCGGTTCTCCCGCATACAATTAAAAGCGCCGGTATTCGGGCAATTCCTTCGGTGATTTACTGCAAGGTAATCACTTTAACGCCGCGCACCTTGCGCAACTCTTCCAACGGTAGGTCGTAATAGCCGATGTTTCTAAGTTCCATCAGCTTGGTGCCGAGGATACGGTCGGTATCCATGAACACGTTGACCGGCATGATGGGTGGCTTGAACTTTTGCCTAAAGCCGATATGAATCTTTTCAGCTTCATATTTGTCGGTGCAGGCCGCCATCTTGGCGATCACCGCATCGGCTTCTTTTTGAGCGTCGTGACCGGTTGCGGTTTGGTAAAGAAATTGGGC
>JAJRDU010000165.1 GCA_028748685.1 Methylococcaceae bacterium | reverse complement strand
GCTTTTTTCAAATCCGAACCCGATAGAGAACTGGCCATTCAAGGCGTGGAGCAACACATCAGAAATTCCTGGGAACCAAGAATGCGCAAACAAATCATCGAATATGTTCAGAAAGACGGCTCCGCACTGCTGGATATTGTCGCCGAAGCCGTCCGCCATCTCGCCAAACAACCCTAAAACCATGAGCATTACCCCGCGCTCCTTGTCGGGCTAGAGCGCGGGAAGTAAAACCCCGAACCCATCCCGTTTCGTCAATCAGCCATACATTGAAAAAAGACGCGGCTCATACCAATGTAAATAATTTATTGAAATTGGCAATTTCCAAAATCTTTTTAACGTCGTTCCTGGCATTTTTTATCCGCACAGCCTCCCTGTCACCAGAAAGCTTGTCGCGCAACACCAGCAACATACCCAAGGCTGAGCTATCCATATAATCGGTATTTGCCAAATCGACCTCTATCTGCTGTATACCCGTTTCCGCCAGTTTAGTCGCTTGACGAAATTCATTGTGCACGCCAAAGTCGAAACGACCGCTCACCTTGATATGCAAGATTCCCCCATCGACTTTAGCATCGACACTCATCTTTCCTCCTCTCGGAAGCATTAGCCACTCTCATTTTCGCACTGTCAAAATAAATCGATATCGCCTTCGACCATTGATGATTGGGCAACGGCTTTTGTGCTCTTGGTATCCCACTGCAGCCTCATCTCTCTTATTCGACCGGTGCCTTGATCCAATTCCCGTTCCCATGCCTCGCGATTTCCAACTTTAAAAACCCCCATCCCGATGCGAATCTCGTCCGCCATGGCCTGAAAGTGTTCGACGTTCATTTGCAAATATTCGATCAATTGCCTAGCCATATCCTCGAATTGCAAGCCGCGCACGGCATTACCGACGCAGGTCTCGATTTTTCCGGTCAACTTCGACACTTCGGTAATGTTTTCGGAAATTTTGGCGTTAATGGCCGCGATCTCCTTCATCATTTTATCGATGCTGGCCTTGGAACTGATTGCCACATTCATGTCCTTGGAGGCCATGTTTTCTATCATGGTTTGCGCATCGTGAATATTATTCTTCGATGCGTTGACGACCACCTTGATTTCCTCGCTGAATTTGTCGGAGTGCTTGGAAAGATTACGCACTTCGTCGGCGACCACCGCGAATCCCCGCCCCGCTTCGCCGGCTCTGGCGGCTTCGATAGCGGCGTTCAAGGCCAACAAATTGGTTTGATCGGCGATCTTCTGCACGTCGGCCAATAGTCTTTCGACATGCGCCATGTGGTTGCCCACATCGTTGATAACCCCCACCATTTCCATGCTCTGCTTACTGACCTGCAGGATGTGATCGATAAAAAAGCGCAGCACGTCGTCGGTTTCCTTGGCAAAATCGGAAAAACTCAAAGCCCCCTTCCCGCCGTTATCGCCGGCGCCATCCAGATCGCGCACCAACGAATGCACGACCGCAGACTGTCCCGCGGTCAAGGTATGCAAACTACCGAAACTATCCGACATGGTAACCACCGCATCGGCAACCATGGACTTGAGTTGTCCCAACTCGACTTGAAAATGGCTGACCTCCTGATCGACACAGGCTTCCATGCTGGTCAGATAGGCGTCGATTGCCCGATTCAATCTATCGTCGTTCAAATCGACTTCGATATCGGCGAGCCCCGAAAGCCGGTCTTGCTGACGGAATGCCGTCACCATCCAAACCAGAATTACCAGTGGTGTAACAAGCCAATAGGTTTCTTTGGCCGGTAACCACAGGGGCAAACACATTAGAATTAAGCTCAAGGCAATGGCTACACCGTTTTGTTTCAGGTATTGAGTCATATCTTTAATCCACCAAAGCTAAAATTTGAGCCGCTATTTTTTCCAAGGGTAACACATGGTGCGCGGCGCCTTGCTTGAATGCTTCCCCCGGCATACCCCATACGATGCTGCTCGCTTCGTCCTGGACGATATTAATGGCTCCGGCATCGCGCATCTCTTTCATGGCCAGCGCACCATCCATGCCCATCCCGGTCAACATCACACCGATCGCATTACTACCTACATTTTGAGCGATCGAGCGAAACATCACTTCGACCGATGGCTTATGGCGATTGACCGGCTCGCCGTCATCCAGCCGGCATACATAACGGGCACCATCCCTGACCACCTGCAAATGCCGGTCTCCCGGTGCAATATAAATGTTGCCCGGCAAAATCAACTGCCCGTCTTTAGCGAGACAAGCCGTCATTTCAGTGACTTCGTTGACATGCTTGGCAAACGACGCGCTAAAGGCAACCGGCAAATGCTGGGAGACGACGATGGCGGGCGCGTTGCCGGGAAGATCTTTCACCAAATGCTTCACGGCCTCGGTACCGCCCGTGGACGAGCCAAGCGCCACGATCTTATTCGTGGTTTTGAAATGTTTTTTGATACCCGCCTGAGCGGCATGGGAATTGACATCGACCGCGGCTGCTCGATTACTTTCCAAGGCACTCACTTTTATGTTAGCGGCCATTCTGACCTTGCCAATAACTTCATCGGCATACTCCTGCAAACTGTTGGAAACATCGACTTTCGGCTTGGCGACAAAATCGACGGCTCCGAGTTGCAAGGCTTCCAGCGTCACTTCCGCGCCCTTCTCGGTCAGCGTGGAAATCATCACCACAGGCATCGGCCGTAATCGCATCAGGTTACGCAGGAAGGTCAGTCCGTCCATGCGCGGCATCTCTACATCCAGCGTTAACACATCCGGGTTCAATGCCTTGATTTTTTCGCGCGCGATAATCGGATCGGCGGCGGTACCCACGACCTCAATATCCTCGGTTTCACTAAAAATCCGGGTCAGCATTTGTCTAATCAATGCCGAATCGTCAACGATCAACAATTTTATTTTTGCCATGGATTCAGCCTAAAACAACTCGACACTACCTTCAACCGGCTTATCTTTAAGACTCAAACTGTACTGCTTCTCCCGCAATACGATGGTTTCATTATGCAGAACCTTGATTTTTTTCATTCTAACTTTCCCGGTTTGAGGATAAAAATTTACCTTGCGCGGATAAATGTCGCCAAGATCATGAGAAACTAGACTCAGCGCTTCGGTATCCACATAATCCAAAACAAACTGAATATTTCTGGCTCCGACGTCGCCCAAGGTCGCGATGACCTTGCCACCGCCGAACAATTTGACTTCCAGATTCTTACGCTTCCCGCCGTGCTGCAAGATAATATTGATTAAATGTTCCATCGCATAGTTGCCATAACGCGTAGCATTGCCGACCACGGCTTCGTCACGGGTCATCAAACGGCTCCTGGTCGTCTCGGGAAGCATGAAATGATTCATACCACCGATGCCGCTCACGACGTCGCGGATGCAGGCGGAAACACAAGAGCCTAATACGGTGGTGATCATCTCATTGGTATTGGTCACATAGTATTCGCCTGGCAACAGTTTTGCGGTAATGATCTGATTTTCCGGATCCCAATAGCGCTTGATGGCCTCGAAACCGGCAATCGGCGCCGTTCCTATCAGATTTGTCTCTATCATCTAGTGACTTTCTGATAAATGGTTTTGCCGATCAGATTAAATCCGGTATTCAATTGATGCAGGGATTCCGAATGACCAATAAACAAATACGACCCCTCCTTCAACAAGCCGGCATAACGGCTCGCCAACTTAACCTTGGTTTCCCTATCGAAATAAATCAGCACATTGCGGCAAAATATGAAATCGAAATAAGCTTTCATGGGCCACTCCTGCATCAAATTCAGACGTTTAAACTGAATCAACTGACGCAGTTCCGTCTTGACCCTTACCTTGTTGCTCCGGCTGCCCACCCCTCGCTGAAACCAGCGCTTCAAGCGTTGTTCATCGATACCGGCAAGCCGATCACGACTATAAACGCCTTCCGACGCCGTCGCCAGCACATTGGTATCGAGATCAGTCGCCAAAATTTTAATATCCCAATCGGCGGGAACGTGTTCCTTTAATGTCATCGCCAATGAATAGGGCTCTTCGCCCGTCGAACAACCGGCG
>JAJRDU010000164.1 GCA_028748685.1 Methylococcaceae bacterium | reverse complement strand
CGATCCTTACCAGGGAATCGTCGGCGTCGCCGAAAATTCGCTGGCCGAAGTGCTGAAAACCTATTTTACTCAATCCGAACAACTCGACACATGTCTATGGCTGTTCGCCAATAAGACCCATGCCGCCGGTTTGTTCATTCAGGAACTGCCCAGCGAAAAAAAGGATAAGCAAGACTGGGAACGCATTGAGATGCTGGCCAACACCGTCACCGCTGACGAGTTGCTGACTTTGGATTGCGAAGACTTGTTGTATCGCCTATTCAACGAAGAAAAGGTCATAATCTACGAGCCTGAAGATGTCGAATTCAAGTGCAACTGCTCCAGACAAAAAATCGGCGGCACTTTATCGACAATGGGTAGGTCGGAGTTGGAGGCTATCCTGTAGGAGCGCGACGACATCGAAGTCGATTGCCAGTTCTGTGGCGCCCAATACCGCTTCGACAAGGTCGACGTGGAAAACCTGCTGAGCAATGCGCTCGGCCCTGACGACACCCCTCCGACCCGACATTGAGGAATGGTTATGAATAAGCGATTACGCCGGTTTTTACGGCTGCTTCTGATTTTTGGCTTGCTCGGCACCATGACCGGTTGTCTGGAATGGTTGCGCGCCTATCAAACTTATTTGCAAATGGATGAATTCGACCGTTATTTTGCGGTTGTCAGCAAGGACGATTTCACCGTGCACTTCAAGGAGCCGAAGTTGCTGAGCGAAGATTTCGTGGCATTGGCCAAACTGCACCCCAGCAGCGAGGAAACGACCGCCGATGGCAAGCGCTGGCGTTATTGGTTCCGCAAGATCGACAAGGATAAAAAGCAGATTGTGCCGGAAATCAGTTTTTATCTGGAGCTGGCGTTCGACAAGCAGGACAAGATTCGCGACTGGACGTTTTCCAATCTGTTTTTGCAGATTGCGCCGCCGGAATTTTTGGAGGCTTCTTTCCGTTCCTTGGGTGGCGCCGAAATCAACGAGGACAAAAAGCAGATGAAGGCCAAGGTCGAGCAAGCCGATAAGATCGCCGCGCATTTGCCGAAAAAGGATACGGTCATCAAGCAACTGGGCGAACCCTTGGAAATTGTCGAAGTGGAACAACAGGAAGTTTATCTGTACAACTTCCGTCTGGATGCTCGCGACATCGAAGAAGGCTACGAAGACAGGGCTTTGAGCGAAGTCAAACTGATCTTCGATAAAGCCACCAGCGAACTGGTCAAGATGTCGGGACGCTTTGCCGGCTTGAAAATATCGATCAATTATCGCGATTATCAGGAGGATGACGAAAAAAAGGTGGCGGGCCTGTGAGGATTCCGGGAATCTGATGCCTGTAATTAGGCCTTGGCAATAAATTTGGTGGCGTCCGCCTTAAAAAGCGTCGTGATAAATCAGTCATTAATCCATAAAAGATGTTTATCAGAAAATGAGATATTCCAAAAATATTACGCTGGCTTTATTGTTTAGTTGTCTTTCAATTTTTATGGCGTCCCTTGATGTTTCGGCGTCAGAGCTTATTGGGCCGCAGAAGATAATAGAAGATTCCTCCAATCAAATCAAAGTCCAAATGCAGGATCGGGCGTTTACTCAAGACTTCAAGAAAGTGACCGAGTTTATTCGCTCGGTGATTAATCCTCATGCCGATTTTGATCTCATATCATCGTTAGTGCTGGGTAAGTTCTGGAAAGCGGCAACGCCGTCCGAACAAGAGAGTTTCAAAAAGGAATTTCAAACACTACTGATCAGGAGTTATTCCAGAGGCTTCGTCGAATTCAGGGATTGGTCGATCAAGTATTTTCCGGTCAATACGGAAGGTGATGAGCGAAAGGTATTGGTAAAGACTCAAATCCTACAGCCTGGATTACAAGCGGTTGCGGTGGATTATCGTATGTTCCTCGTCAAGGGAGAGTGGAAGGTTTACGATATTCTGATCGATGGGGTAAGTCTGGTCACGACTTACCGCAGCAGTTTTAAAAATGATATAGAGCGCACTGGATCGTTGCAGGAAGTCATTAATCAATTGATTAAACGGAATGTCGAAGCCTTTGCCGATAAGCAGCGCTGATGCGGCGCAGGGTCGGCAATATTCCCGCAATTGTGGCCCGATCGATATTCATTGCCATCGGCTCGCGGAAGCCACTGATTGCCAAATCCTCAGCCTGGATACGCATGAACTTGCCGGCAGCGACGATGCCGCTATGCCCGAAGCTATCTTTTTGCCCGATCGGCCAAGCGAGCAAGATCCAGGCATTGCGCTCCCATCCAATCACTATTTTAGTCTTGGCATTCATCCCTGGTTTATCGAGCGGCAGGACTGGCAATCGGCTCTTCGAACCCTGGTCGCAACGAGTCTAAATCCCGATATGCTGGCTGTGGGCGAATGCGGGTTGGACAAGTGCATCGCCACGCCGATGGATCTACAAATCGAAGTATTTACCCGCCAAATCGAATTGGCCGAGCATCTCGGCAAGCCCTTGATCATCCATTGCGTAAAGGCGTTCAACGAATTGATGCGATTAAAAAAAACGCGTAAAGCCCAGTCGGTTTGGATCGTCCATGGCTTTAAGGCTAAGCCGGTACTGGCCGCCCAATTGATAAAACACGGTTGTTATTTGTCCTTCGGCGCGGCGCTGCTGAACCTTGGCAGCCATGCCGGACAAGCGTTGGCGGAAACGCCGCCGGATCGCTTGTTTCTGGAAACCGATAGCGCCGATGTATCGATTAGCGAGATTTACGCGGCTACGGCTAAAATGCTTAGGATTGACGCCGCGACCTTGCGGCAACAAATCCTAAGCAATTTCAAACGAGTGTTCCTCAATGACTGATTTAAGCTGGCTGTCCCGCACCGAACTCCTGATCGGCAAGGCCAAACTCGACAAGCTGCAAGCCTCGCATGTGTTGGTGGTCGGCATGGGCGGGGTTGGCTCGTTCGCCGCCGAATTCATCTGCCGGGCCGGCGTTGGTCGGATGACCATCGTCGACGGCGACGTGGTTGATCCCAGCAATCGCAACCGGCAATTGCCGGCGCTGGCCACCACGCATGGACAATCGAAAGCCGACGTGATGGGCGAGCGCTTGCTGGCGATCAACCCCGACTTGAAATTGACCATCCGGCACGAATTCATCACGCCGGATACCGCCGACGAATTGCTGAGCCAGCATTACGACTATGTGGTCGATGCCATCGACAGCCTGACTCCGAAAATCACGCTGATCCTCGCCGCCAAGGCCCGCAAGATGAAAATCATCAGCTCCATGGGCGCCGGCGGCAAGCTCGACCCGACGCATTTGAAAGTGGTGGATATTTCCAAGACTTATAATTGCCCGTTCGCCCAGTTCATCCGCATCCGATTGCGCAAGAAAGGCATCAGCCGCGGCGTCAAAGTGGTGTTTTCGCCGGAGGTAGTGATCAAGGATTCCTTGATGTTCACCGATGGTAGCAATTACAAAAAATCCGCTTACGGCACCATTTCCTACTTGCCGGCGGCATTCGGCGGCGTCTGCGCCTCGGTGGTGATCCGCAGCCTGATCCACGATCCGGCGCATGCCGCCCAGAAAGAACATCATGAATAAGCTTAATAAACCAGTAGCCGCCGGCGCCATGCTGGTCAGTCCGGGCAAAAGCAGCCGTTTACAGGAAATGCGTAATAGAGCCCTGGCGGCAAACGCGCCGGCAGCGCCAGCCCAGCCACAGAAACAATCCCAGGAGAGTGACAAGGGTTTGAGTCCGGAACTGGCGCTGGCTCGGCGGTTGATCGACCAGCGCCTGGCCGAGATTCTTGCCTCTCTGCCCGCTGGCAAGCAGCTTAGCTTGTTCAAGATTCGGTTCGGCGTCGAGTTCGATCAGATTAAAAATCTGCCGATCAAGCGCGTCGCCGCAATGTTGCAAATTCGTCATCCTGAGCTGAATAATCCGCGCGGCGACATGAAGCAGACCATCGAACTGACTTATAATGGCCAGCGGATCTGATAAACCGCATTGCCAACACCTTGGCGGCAGTAGTTTTTTTTGCCGCCCTTAACCCGTATCTAGCCAACGATGTACACCGTAGAACCCAATCAGGATTACCGCGACCAAAGCTTGCGCCATGACGCCGAACTTTCCAGCGACGAGCTCAAGGCGGATGCCACCAAACACTATGACGAATGCTATCGCGACTATCTGTTCGCCTGGTGTAATCGCGAAAATCTGGCCCTGCATTATGGTTATTGGGACGAGGACCAGCCCTATGATCAGCATCAAGCCTTGCTGAACAAAAACCGGGTGCTCTATGAAAAAGCCGGTATCCAGCCCGGCGACAAGGTGCTGGACGCCGGTTGCGGCATCGGCGGCAGCAGCATCTGGATGGCAAAACAGCATGGAAATCCGGTCACAGGGATTACCATCAGCGCCAAGCAGGCCGACTATGCCCAAGAGCATACGCGCCACCACGGTGTTCAGGATTTGGTGAATTTCGAAGTGGCGGATTTTTGCGCGACGCCGTTCGCCGATGCGTCATTCGACGCGGTCTGGGCCTTGGAAAGCTCCTGTCACGCCTTGAACAAGGGCGATTTTCTGCGCGAAGCCTGGCGAGTGTTGAAGCCGGGCGGGCGGCTGGTGGTTTGCGATGGCTTTCTACTGCAACGCCGGTTCGACGAAAGGCAATGGCAAGCGGTGGTGACCTGTCTGAACGGCTGGGCGGTGCCCAATCTGTGTTCGCGTGACGAGTTTGGTCAACTGCTGCAACAGCAAGGATTTCAGTCCATACAATGTCACGACATCACCCCGCAAACTCAAGGCTCGGCCGATTACATGTACAAGGTTGCCAAACGCCTGCAACCGGTGCAAAAAATCAGCCAGTGGCTGGGGCTGCGAACCAAGGCGCAAACCGCCAACTATCTGGTCGGCCTAGCCCAACATGTCTTGTTCACCGAAAGATTGACCGAATACTGTATTTTTACGGCCCGGAAAGTATGAAGAGATTTGCCATGGTGTTATCGTACTTGAAATTTTTACCGCTTGTTATTCTGCTCGGTTATGGATTGACGGGATGCGCCACCTTGCCGCCACATAGCGTGCATAAGAGCTTTGCCAGCTATGCCGAATCGGTATTTCGCCATCAGAACGAAGTGAGCAGCCGCTTGATGATGTTGAACGATACCGATCAGTTGCCGGATAGCGAGGTATTCGGGGACGCCGAGGAGGCGATGTCCGACGCCTGTCATCTGCTCAATGAATACGCGGAACGCGAAAGCAACGGCGAGAGCATGAGCTGGCGATTCGAAGCCAAAGTCCAGGCTAGCATAGAGGGCTGCGATGCAAGCATTCAAAAGATGGAAGCGTTGCTGGCTGGCATGGGTAAGGAATACTAAGAACTTGGCCAAGCATCACACGCCGCGAGGTGTTCCGGCTTACTAGCCTATGGTCTCGGAAGTAAATATGTGAAAATCCACTTACCCTTTGCCACTTAGCAGCAGTTCCTTCAACTCCGGCAGGCAGGAGCCGCAACCGGTACCCGCGTTGACGCATTGGCCGATGGCCGCGACGCTGGTCAGATCATGAGTCTTGATGGCCTTGAGGATGGTCTTCTCGCCGACATTGAAACACGAGCAGATCGTGTGGCCGATGTCTTCCTCGCCTTGCGGCGGCATGCCGCCGAGCAAACACAGGCGCTCCTTGCGAGTCAGCTCGGTCTTGGCAAATAACGTGGAGAGCCAGCCGGGTTCTGGCAACTGTCCCGTGGTTGTGAAAAACAAGCAACTTTGCAAGCGTCCGTCTTCAAACCGGGCGGTCCGATAGTCTCCCTGGCCTTGGTCGCAGTATTCGATCGAATCCGAGACGTCATTCAAATCCTTAGCCAGAAGCTCGCGGCTCCAGCTTCGTGCGTCCATTATTGGGCTAAGCCCTGCCAGTTGGTGGCGCCAAAAATGGCCGCCCTTGCTGTTAACACTATACTCGCATTCCGGCAACGATAGCGGTATCCGGGACAATATCAACACCTGCCATTGGCTGGGCCAAAAGCTGATTTTGACGGGGGTTTGCTTGCTTTCCGGTTGGCCGGAAAGCGGATCGACCACCGGGTTGACGACCGCCCCCATGCGGCCGTGACTGCTGTATTGCGCCGTCCAGTGCATCGGTACGAACAGGCTGCCGAGTTGCTGGCTGCTGGTCATTTCCACTCTAGCCAGCATGCTGCCGCAACGGCTTTCGATGCGAGCAAGACAACCTTGAGTCAAGTCGAGCCGGCCGGCATCGCCGGGATGGATTTCCACGAAGGGTTCGGGCCTATGGGTATTGAGTTTGGCGACCAAGCCGGTGCGCGTCATGGTATGCCACTGGTCGCGCAGGCGCCCGGTATTGAGGGTGAAGGGATATTCGGCGTCGGGACTGTGGAACGGCGACCGAGGCTCGGTCGGCACAAATCGGGCTTTTCGATTAGGCGTGTAGAATTGTCCATCGCCGCATAGTCTGGCGGTGCCGGAATGTCCGGCTGTAACCGGCCATTGCACGGGTTGTAGCGAGTCGAATCGGCTTTGATCGATATTGGCGAAGGCCGATAGATTGAAGGCGCGAACCGGGAATTCGCCGCCGTTTTCGAATGCGGATAAAGCCGCGTGTTCGCGGAAGATTTCGGCGCTGGAGCGATAATCGAAAACATCGCCAAAGCCCATGCGTTTCGCCACCTGGCTAATGATCCACCAGTCGGGCTTGGCTTCGCCGGAAGCGGCAAACAGCGGGCGCTGCCTGGAAATTCGCCGCTCCAGATTGGTCACCGTGCCGTTTTTTTCGCTCCAGCCGGTGGCCGGCAACCTGACGTGTGCAAGGTCGACAGTATCGGTGTTTCTGATGCAATCCGAGACTACCACCAGTGGGCAGCGCCGCAAGGCATCGCGGACTTTATCCGCATCCGGCATCGATACGACCGGGTTGGTCGCCATGATCCACACCGCCTTGATTTTGCCGGTGGCGATCGCCTCGAACATCTCCACGGCTTTTAAGCCTTGTTTGTCGGCAACCTTAGGCGCCTGCCAGAAGCGGCCGACGCGAGCCACATGTTCGGGGTTTTCCAAATCCATGTGGGCAGCCAGCGTATTGGCCAGGCCGCCGACTTCGCGGCCACCCATCGCGTTGGGCTGGCCGGTAAACGAAAACGGCCCGGCACCGGGTTTGCCAATTTTGCCGCCGGCCAGATGACAATTGATGATGGCATTGCATTTGTCGGTGCCGGAGCTGGACTGGTTAATGCCTTGCGAATAGACGGTGACGGTTTTTTCGGTGTCGGCGAACCAGTCATACAATTGTTTGACAGTGTCCCGGCTTAATTGGCATTGTTCGGCGACTCGATCAAGGTCGCCAGCCGTTTCTTTGGCGACGCGCAAGGCGTCTTCAAAGCCTTCGGTGTGGCTAGCGATATATTGACGGTCCAGCTTGCCGGTCCGATGCAAATAAGCCAGCAAGCCGGTAAATAGAAAGCCGTCCATGCCGGGTTTGATCGGCAAATGCAGGTCGGCAATATCGCAGCTGGCCGTGGTGCGGGGGTCGATGACCACGACTTTCAGCGCCGGATTGTTTTCCTTGGCCTTGCGGATGCGCTGAAAAGCCACCGGATGACACCAGGCGGCGTTGGAGCCGACCAGCACGATCAGCTCGGCCACTTCCAGGTCTTCATAGTTACAAGGCACGACATCGGCACCGAGAGCCCGTTTGTAACCGGCTACCGCCGAAGACATGCACAGCCTGGAATTGGTATCGATGTTCGCTGAACCAATAAAGCCCTTCATTAATTTGTTGGCGACGTAATAATCCTCGGTCAGCAATTGCCCCGATACATAGAATGCCACCGCCTCGGGGCCGTGTTGTTCGATGATGGCGTTGAAGCGTTCGGCGACATGGTCTAGCGCGGCATCCCAGTCGCAGCGTTCGCCGTCGATTTCCGGGTACAACAGCCGGTTTTCCAGGGAAACGGTTTCGCTCAGCGTCGCGCCTTTCGAACACAGTCTGCCGAAATTGGCTGGATGCTCCGGGTCGCCCTTGATGCCGACAATGTGCTTTTCGGCATCTTCAACCGTGGCTTCGATGCCGCAGCCGACCCCGCAATAAGGGCAGGTGGTTTTGATGATGGTCTGTTTCATAGTCTAAGTCTTTAGGCCGCCTGGGCAGGCGGCACTTGGCCGAAGATCAACCGCGGCCTGATGTCCGCAATATCGGTTTTTTGCTTGATAAGATTCAGATACCAAGCATTATCGCTGGTGTCGCCGTACAGGATCGTGCCGGTCACCTGGTTGTTTTTTAGCACGATTTTCCTGTAAATGCCCTGCGCCTGATCGATGAGCACCAGCTTTTCGCAATCGTCGTCGCCCTCGAAATCGCCGGCGGAAAACAGGTCGATGCCGGTGACTTTCAATATGGTTGCCGCCAATAAGCTTTTATAGCTGGCGAAACCATGGCCGGACAGATGGTTGGCGCAGACCTTGGCCTGTTCGTAAACAGGCGCCACCAAGCCAAAGGTTAGGCCTCGATGTTGAACACATTCGCCGACCGCGAAAATCGCCGGATCGCTGGTTTGCATGCAATCGTTGACGATAATCCCATGTTGGCATTGCAATCCGGCATTTTGTGCCAGCGCCATATTAGCCTTGATGCCGGTAGCCATGACAGCCAAGTCGGCGTCTAGCCGCGTGCCGTCGCTGAGCATTATCCCGCTTATTCGGCCGTTGTCGTCCATAATTTCGGCTATGCTGACGCCGAGTTTGAACTCCATGCCTTTGGCTTGTAACTGCCGCTGTAAAAATCCGGCGGCGGTGGCGTCGAGCTGACGGTTTAACAGGTGGCCGGCTCGATTGACGACCGTCACCTTCATGCCCCGGTGCAACAAACCGTTGGCGGCTTCCAGTCCCAATAGGCCGCCACCCAACACCACGGCATGCCGTTTGCTCTCGGCGGTCTTAATCATCGTTTCGACATCGCCAATATCGCGAAATCCCATTACCCCTTGGCAATCGTTACCCGGAATGTCCGGCAGCAACGGCAAGGAACCCGTGGCAATCAATAGCCGGTCATAAGCGACGGTGCTGCCGTCCTGGGCGATGACTCGTTTGTGGTAACGGTCTATCTTGGCTACCGCTTTGCCGGGACCGCAGTGCAGAGTAATGTCATGTGCCTGATACCAGCCTAAGTCGTGAATCATGATGTCGGCGATACTTTTACTGCCGAACAGCACCGGGGTCAGCATGATCCGATTGTAATTTCCGTGCGGTTCAGCACCGAACACCGCGATTTGGTAACGATTCGGCTCGGCTTGCATCAACTCGTCGACGGTACGCATGCCGGCCATGCCGTTGCCTATGACCACCAGTTTTTGTTTCATGATATGCCACCTGTCAATTTGGATTGTAGGGGCGAATTAATTCGCCCTTACGGCATCGGCTTCCATCAGAAGCTGACATTGCCTTGCAGCCAGATTTTCTGGGTATCGGTGCCGAAACCGTCGGCGTTGTAGTTGGCATACTTGGCCAGCAGTGAATAATGCTTACCGAATTTTTTCAGCACCGAAAAATCCCATTCGCTACCGTATTTGATGCCGCCGGTGTCGTCGTAAAAGTCGTGATACATGCCGGTGACCACCATACTGTCGTTCATCAGTTTGGTGCTGGCGGTGGCGAAGACGTCGCGGATACCCTGGCCTAAGGTGGCGTTATTTAAAGGATTGATGAACAGGTCCGCCCAGCCTTGGAAAGCGTGATTGGTACCCAGTGGGGTATTGAAGGTCTTATTGGTGCCGGAACCGTTCAACTGTTCCATCGCTCCCTGCAAGGTGACATTGAAGGCGGTCAAACCAGCCATCAGATTGATGCGGTCCGCCTCATAATGATTGGGATTGTCGGCGTAATTGCTCTGCTTGCCCCATTCCGCGGTGTAGAGGAAATTCACGGTGTCGAAGAATTGCGGCGACTTGCCGTCGAAACGTACACCGTAAGTTTGCGAGGATTTGACGTAATTGGCGCGCTCGCGGTAGTCCAGCCAATAACCATAGCCGATTAGGTTGCCCCAGTCGGTGATTTTGTAGTTGAGGTTAAGTATCGGGGCATTCAGGGTATCGGTTTGGCCGGCGATATTTTGCACGTGATCGATATAGCCGGCATTGACGGTCAGCCCGAATAGCGTCTGATTATTGTGGGTGATCAGAATCGAATCGTAAGTCGATTCCATCTGCCGCCAGCCGACATTGCCGATGAAGCGGTCGTCGTCCAGTTTGATGCGTTGCCGGCCAACCTTGATCAAGGTGTCGGCGATGCCTTTGTAGCTCAACCAGAATTGGTTCAACTCGCTACGATCCGGGTCGACGATGGTCGAATATTGAGTACGGCGGTTGACGGTGCTGTTGTAATCTTCCTGTAAGGCATAGTTGCCCTCGTATTCCGCATAGGCCTGAAAGTCGTAAAAAGTCGGCGACAACAGGCCCAGTCGCAATCTGGCGGTATTGGCATTGGCGGTTTTTGGATCCAGCGCCGGCGTGGCGCCGCCATGATCTTGATCGACATTCTCCCAACGATAATTCAAATCCATTTTTATCGCGCCGTTGCTGCCGTAATGATAAAAATTCAGCGCGTCTTCGATGTCCTTGGTGATGTCGGCGGACACCGGTTGGCTGGCGATGGTCATCGATAACAGCATTGCCGACGACACGGCGGTTGAACGATAGATTTTTTGCTGCGGCATAAAGCCCCCTTGATGGGTTAAAAATACGATTAGTGAGTGTGGTCGCATGCCGATAGAAAGCTCAGCAGGCTTTCCCTGTATCGGTAATAGTCCGGGTGTTCCAGCAAGGCCTTGCGAGTGCGCGGACGCGGCAGGTCGATTTCCTGGATCTTGCCGATCTTGGCGTGTGGGCCGTTGGTCATCATCACCACCCGGTCGGCCAACAGAATGGCTTCGTCGACGTCGTGGGTGACGACGATGGCGGTGACGTGGGTGCGCTCCCAGACTTCCATCAATACCTCCTGCAGTTCCCAACGGGTCAACGAATCCAGCATGCCGAAGGGCTCATCCAGCAGCAACAGTTTGGGCGACAAGGCGAAGGCGCGGGCGATGCCGACCCGTTGCCGCATGCCGTTGGACAGGTCGGCGGCTTTCTTGAACATCGAATCGGCCAGGCCGACCCTGGTCAGGTAATATTCGACGATGTCGTCGCGTTCGTCCTGGCTGGCATGCGGATAGACTTTGTCGACACCGAGCATGACGTTTTGAAAAGCAGTTAGCCACGGAAACAGGCTGGGCGCCTGAAATACCACGCCGCGATCCGGGCCGGCGCCGTCGATTTCGCGGTTGTCGAGGATGATGCCGCCTTCGGAGATTTCATTAAGGCCGGCGGTCATCGACAGCACCGTGGATTTGCCGCAACCGGAATGGCCGATGATGGAGACGAATTCGCCTTTCTTCATTTTCATGTCGAAGCCGTCCACGACCTTGACGGTGCTGTTGCCGTCCGGCGTGGGGTAAATTTTCGACAGTTGCGCAAATTCCAGATAACGCGGCTTGCCTAGATCGCGTTGCCCCGGTTTCAAGGCCGAGGTATCCAGTTTCCAGTCGTTGCTGGTATTGGGCCTGACGTCGGGCAGCCTGATTTTGTCGGGGGTCTCCGATTGCGATTTTTCCATGCCGAGGTTCATCAGATAGCGGGTGATTTCGGCTCGGAGGCGTTTGAATTCCGGATTATGGTTGAGTGCGGTGCGGTCGCGAGGCCGTTCCAGATCGATATGAAAATGAGGGCCGAAGGTCGCATCGGGGCCTGGCTTGAGCGGAATCACCCGGTCAGCCATGTAAATGGCTTCGTCGACGTCGTTGGTGATTAGAATCACGGTTTTCTTGTCTTGCTCCCAGATTTGCAGGATTTCGTCCTGCAGGTTGCCTCGGGTCAGGGCGTCCAGCGCGCTAAGCGGTTCGTCCAGCAGCAGGATGTCGGGATTGGCTGCCAGGGCGCGAGCGACGTTGACCCGTTGGCGCATGCCGCCGGATAACTCGGGCGGCTTTTTATCCATAGCCCGGCCCAGGTTGACCATGTTGACGTACTTCTCGGTATGCACGTGGCGTTGCGCCGGCGTCCAGTCCTTGAAGATAGCGTCCACCGCCAGCGCCACGTTCTGGTAGACCGTCAGCCATGGCATCAGAGAATAGTTCTGAAACACCACTCCGCGATCCGGGCCAGGTTCCGTAATCGGTTTCCCTTGCTTCAACAACTCGCCGCTATCGGCCTGGATCAAGCCGGCGATCATCGAGACCAGCGTGGTTTTGCCGCTGCCTGAGAAGCCGACGATGGCGATGAATTCACCTTCCTTGATGTCGAGGTTGATGTCTTTCAGGATGGACGTTTTGTCTTTGCCTTCGCCATAGGATTTGCAGACGTTTTTCAGTTCCAGCAACGGCGTGCAGGCGTCGTTGGCCGGAAGCAAGGTCGATGATTTTTGCATGGATAATTCGATGATTTTGGCGGCTGCGTTCATGTCGGTATCCTTAGATTTTGCTGAACGAAAATACATTCTGTAACGATTGCATGATGCGATCGAGGATGAAGCCGATGATGCCGATGGTGAATACCGCTACCATGATCCGGCTCAGAGAGTTGGCGCTGCCGTTCTGGAATTCGTCCCAGACGAATTTGCCTAAGCCGGGGTTTTGCGCCAGCATTTCCGCGGCGATCAGCACCATCCAGCCCACGCCCAGCGATAGCCGCATGCCGGTGAAGATGTAGGGCAGGGCGGACGGTAAAATGATGCGTCTAATTTGGGTAGACCAGTCAAGCCGCAATACCTTGCCGACGTTGACCAGGTCGCGATCGATGGACGATACGCCGACCGCGGTATTGATCAGCGTCGGCCACAACGAGCACAAGGTGACGGTGATGGCCGAAGTAATGAAAGATTTGGCGAACCAGGAGTCGTCGGTGGTGACGTAAACCGCGCTGACCACCAGCGTGACGATAGGCAGCCAAGCCAATGGCGATACCGGTTTGAAAATTTGGATCAAGGGGTTGAAGGCGGTGTTGATGACGGGGCTCATGCCGCACAAAATCCCAAGTGGTACCGCCAGCAGCGAGGCAATGATGAAGCCGGCAAACACGGTGCGCAGGCTGGTGAAAATCTGGTCCAGATAAGTCGGTTTGCCGGTGTATGGCCGGAATTTGATTTCAGCATGCGGATCTGCGCTCAGTTTTTCCTTGTTGCGGACTTCCTGGCGTTGATAGAACTCGGCTCTTTTGCTTGTTTCGGCAAAATGTTCATCGATCAAGCCACAAACTTCGTTCCAGACGGCGACAGGGCCGGGAATCGCACCCAGGCTGGTATTGACTTTGGAAGCGGAAACGCTCCACAGCCCCAGAAACAGCACGAATGCCACAATAGGCACGCCCATGATCAACCAAAGTTGCCGTATCTGTTTGGCCGGGTTTTCACCCGCAGCGATTCTGACAAACGGTACGAACCAGGTCAGGCCGGTGATGTTGAAGAATTTGATTAGTTTGTTGGTCATATCTGCTGCTCTCCTATTACCGTGGTGAGTTCCGTAGGTTGGGTTAGGCGATAGCCGTAACCCAACACATCGGTATTTAATGTCCGGTTGGCTGACGCCTAACCCAACCCATAATTTTTGAAAAAAGATGCGTCCCTGCACCAAACCACGTTCCCTGTTCATAGCACCCACCAGAGTTTATTAGTCGACAATCTTGCCGCCGGAAACCGTCTGCTTGCCCTTCAGGCCGATCGGAAACTTGGCCAGATAATCGTTAGGTTTGTTGGCATCGAACGGAATCTTGTCGATGAAGAAATTTTGCGAAGGCTTGATGCCGGCGTCGGTCGGAAAGTCTTCGGCTTTGGCCTTACCTTCGGCAACCAGTTCTTTAGCGGCTGCCAGGTAGATGTCGGGGCGATAGACGTTTTTCGCGGTTTCCATATACCAGTTGTCCGGCTTGAATTCGTTTATCATGCCCCAGCGCCGTAACTGCGTCAGATACCAGACCGCGCTGCTATAGGATGGATAGCTGGCGCCGTGGCGGAAGAAGGTGTTGAAGTCCGGCAGCGAACGTTTGTCGCCTTTTTCGTATTCGAAGGTGCCGTTCATGCTAGCTGCCAATACTTCGACATCGGCGCCGACGTATTGCTTTTGCGATAACATTTCAATCGCTTCCTTACGGTTTTTGTTGTTGTCGGCGTCCAGCCAGATCGCGGCGCGAATTAGGGCCTTGGTCACGGCCAAGTGTGTATTGGGATACTTCTCGGCCCAGGCCTTGGTGACGCCGAATACTTTTTCCGGTGTATCTTTCCACAGTTCCTCGTCGGTGATCACCGGCACACCTATGCCTTTAAATACGGCTTGTTGGTTCCAAGGTTCGCCCACGCAGTAGCCGAAAATGGTGCCGGATTCCAGCGTTGCCGGCATTTGCGGCGGCGGAGTGACCGAGAGCATGGCTTCGGCGTTGATTTGTCCGGAAGTATCTTGTGGCGGTGCGTAAAAACCGGGGTTGATGCCTCCGGCCGCCAGCCAGTAGCGTAGTTTCAGGTTGTGAGTGCCGGCCGGAAAAGTCATCGCCATGTTGAACGGCTTGCCCTCGGCCTTGTATTTGTCCACTACCGGTTTCAGCGCGTCGGCCTTGATCGGATGCAGTGGTTTGCCGCCTTCCGTCGGCACATTAGGTTTCATTTGTTTCCAGATGTCGTTGGACACGGTGATGGCGCTGCCGTTGAAACCCATGCTGAACGGCACGACGATATCGGCCTTGGTGCCGAAACCGATACTGGATGCCAACGGCGCCGGTGCCAGCATGTGCGAACCGTCCAGTTCGCCGTTCACTACTCGGTCCATGACCACTTTCCAGTTGGCTTGCGCTTCCAACTGTACGAACAGACCTTCTTCCTCGAAAAACCCTTTCTCTGCGGCCACCGCCAGCGGCGCCATGTCGGTGAGTTTGATGAAGCCGAATTTCAGATCTTCTTTTTCCAGCTTGCCGGCAGCGGAAAGTTGTCCGGAAAATCCCAGGCCTACAAGGCCGATCGCGGCTATGGTTGCCAGTAGTTTTTTCGTTATAAATGGTCTGTGCTGTTTCATGTCGGTTCCTGTCAGTTGAAAAATTTGGGCCAAAAAAAAGGCGTCTACGTCCGATTTGCAATCAAATCGGGCGATAGACGCCTTTGTCCGGTTTGCTCAACACTGAGCGGTTTAGTGTGCGACTCCTACGTCGGAGTATTGCTTAGTGTTGAGCAATTGTGATGCCAGTTTTTTTGATATCTCGAGGTGTTCCGTTAAATTATCAAATAAAATAGAGGTTTAGGTGGTTTTTGTTTGGGGTCGTGGAATAACGAGTGCGAAAGGCCAATTTAGGCCGTGCACCGAAGATAGGCATTTTATTGAAATGGCGAAGCGATTTTGCACTTGGATGGTGCAAGACGGGCGGCCGGAACCAGCTAGCCGCGTAGAGTTAGTTCAACTTTTTGATGTCGACGAATTTGTTGGCCGCAGTCAGTTCCATTTCGAAATAGCCTTGAATGCCGGTTTTGGTTAGATAACGTTGGATATTGCCTGCAGGGAACACGATGCGCCGGCCGTCATCGGCAATCGTGGTGACGGTTTTGGCAAGGCCTTGGTAGACGGCCAAATATTGGTCGTAACTTAGGTCGAGGTGAAAGCGGATACGTTGGTTTGCGGCCATAGACATGAAAGTGCCGGCGATGAGCCGGCACTGCGTGGAGGAAAAATTAACGGCTGTTTTGCAAGGCTTCGATACGTTCTTCGAGTGGTGGATGGCTCATGAACAGCCGTTGCACGCCGCCACCGTTTATGCCGAATGCGGCTAGTTCGCCGGGCAGTTGCGCCGGTTCATGCGAACGTTGCAACGCACGCAATGCGCCTATCATTTTCTGGCGGCCGGCTAGATTGGCACCGCCAGCATCGGCGCGGAATTCGCGATAGCGCGAGAACCACATTACCAGCATAGAAGCCAGGATGGATAACGCGATTTGCGCCACCATCTGGGTAATGTAATAAGCCGGACCATAGCCACGTTCGGTCTTGAATACTACCCGGTCCACCACATGGCCGATGATGGTCGCAAAGAAATAGACGAAAGTATTGACCACGCCTTGCATTAGGGCCATGGTGACCATGTCGCCATTGGCGACGTGGCTGATCTCGTGGCCGACTACCGCTTCCACTTCATCCGCGCTCATGCTGCGCAGCAGGCCGGTGCTGACGGCGACCAGCGCGCTATTGCGATTGGCGCCGGTGGCGAAAGCATTGGCTTCTGGTGCATCGAAGATACCGACTTCCGGCATGCCGATACCGGCCTGTTTGGACAGTTGCGCAACGACGCCGACCAGCCATTGTTCGGTCTGGTTTTGCGGCTGGTCGATCACGTGCACACCCATCGCGTTCTTTGCCGACCATTTCGACATAAACAGCGAAATGATGGAGCCCGTCATGCCGATAATGGCTGACATCATCAATAGTGCATCAAGATTGAGATTGACGCCTTGGGCATCCAGTGCACCTTTCAAGCCTAATAGGTTAAATATTACGGTGATTGCAATCATGATGGCCAAGTTGGTGGCCAGAAACAGCAATATTCTCAGCATGGTAAAAATCCTGTGGTTGTAAAATCAGTGGTAGAGAGAGTGGGGGCGGAGT
>JAJRDU010000163.1 GCA_028748685.1 Methylococcaceae bacterium | reverse complement strand
GCCGAAACGGAAGCCGCCTCTAATCCAGGTAAAACGCAAAATCAAGCCTTGGCTTGGTTCGCCCGTTTGCAGGACAGTAAAGCCACACAAGGCGACCGTGCCGAATTTGCAGAATGGCTATCCACGAGTCCACAACATCAAGCCGCTTACGATAAAGTCGTCCGGCTCTGGCAGTCGCCGGCCTTGAACGAAGCGTTGAGCCATTATGCCGCGACGCCCTTGCACCCGGTGCGGCGCAGATTTTCAAATCAACGCTGGGCGGCCGCGGCGGCCTGCCTGTTATTAACCGGAAGCTGGTTAATGACGGCTTCCGGGTGGCTAACACGCTGGCAGGCCGACATCGCCACCAACACAGGCCAACAACGCCGCGAGCTACTAGCCGATGGTTCGGCGATCACCCTCAATACCGATACGGCGGTGAAACTGGATTATAACGGGCGCGGGCGCGGGGTAAGGCTGCTACGCGGCGAAGCGTACTTCGAAGTACAACCGGACAAAAACAAGCCATTCATCGTCAGTACCGAACAGGGCACCGTTCGGGTAGTCGGCACCCATTTTACGGTCAAATCCGGGGATACCACCCAGGTCGATGTGGAAAGCGGCATAGTCGTCTGCGCCGCGAGGCAAGGCGAAAGCCGACAATTAAGAGTTGGGCAGCACACCAGCATTGACAAGAGCGGCGTAGCGACCGCCACCAACGTCGATGGCAATCAAGCATTTGCCTGGTTGAAAGGCCGATTGATTTTTCAGGATCAAACGCTGGCAGACGTAATTGCCGAGATCGACCGTTATCATCCGGGCGCCATCGTCATAACCGATGCCAGGCTCGGACAAACCCGAATCACCGGCAACTACAAGCTGGATGATACCGCTGCGATTGTTCGCGGTTTGGCTAGCGTTGCCGGTGCCAAAGTAATTCAGCTATCGCCATATCTGACCGTCTTAAAATCCTAGTTCCCTTTCGCTCCACACCATAAAAAAAATTTGCACGAAAAGTGTGTGTTCCGTTTTCTGATACGTCTCGGTAGCCATGCGTGTTTAAAACGCGCTGACCGACGAACACATAATAAGGAAAATTCATGTATCAGATTCACCGCACGCCGTGCGCATTGCACAATTTGAGCATCGCCATTGCCTTGGCCTTACCGCCATTGGCATCTTCGCTGCCGGCGATGGCTGCCGATAAAGGGGCGGAAAATACCGCCATTCCGCAAAGCGTTTCGCATCACTTCGACATTCCCGCCCAAGCATTGCCGGACGCCTTGAACGCTTTCATTGCCGCCACCGATTGGCAGGTCGGTTTTCCGGCCGGTTTGGGAAAAGACGTGCGTTCCAATGCGGTCAATGGCATTTTTACGCCTGGCCAGGCCTTGAACAAGTTGCTGCAAGGCACCGGATTGCTTTATCGGTTGAACGGCGACAATAGCGTGACGCTGGAAAAGATGGCGGTTATGGAGCCTCAATCGAGCTCATCTCTACCGGCGGTAACGGTGACAGGTCAACGACGTTACGACCCTACCGATCCCTACAACAAAGACTATTCGGTACCGAACACCACTTTCGCCACCAAAACCGACACGCCGATCATGGAAACGCCTCTGAATATTCAAGTGGTGCCGAAAGCGGTGCTTGATGACCAACAAGCCATCAAGCTCGATAAGTCGGTCAAATTAGTCAGCGGTGTCACTACCGGTCAAGGCACGGGCGGGCTTTCCGATCAAATCACCATACGCGGCTTTTTCAATTTCAACTACTTCCGTAACGGCATGCGCATCGACACTGACGGCGGCGCGGACGGAACACGCGCCATGGCCAATGTGCAAAGTATTGAAGTCCTCAAAGGGCCTGCGGCGATGCTGTACGGACAGGTCGAGCCTGGCGGCATGGTGAATGTCGTAACCAAGAAGCCATTGGATACGGCGTATTACTCGCTGCAACAACAGTTCGGTTCGTTTGATTTTTATCGCACCAGCATCGATGCAACCGGGCCGGTGGCCGATAATAAGGACTTGCTGTACAGGATGAATGTCTCCTACGAAAACAGCGGTTCTTTTCGCGAGCTGGTGGATTACGAAAAAGTGTTCGTCGCGCCGGTCTTACAATGGAATATCAGTCCGCAAACGCAAGTGATGCTGGAGATGGAATACCGGCACGAAAACAACGATTACGACCTGCATTCGAGGCCGTTAATCATCGATGGCAAAAGAGCGGATGGCAGTTGGATCAACCCGCGCCTGGCCGATATTCCGCGTGAAAGAAACTTAATGGAGCGCAATCCCAATCCTGTCGAGGATAAATTTATCGGTTTAAACGTGAGCCATAAATTCAATGACGACTGGGCAATTACCGAACAACTTGGCATTGACCTGCTGGATAGAGAAAGAACGGCCATGCTGCCCCAAGCTTTGCGAGCCGACCAACGCACACTGGATAGACAATTGCTCACCAGCGATTTTTACACCAGAAACAATTACTATACGATGACCAATTTGACCGGCCATTTCGACACCTGGGGACTTAAGCACACGCTGCTGATCGGCGGTGATTTTTATCGCCAAGATAGAAATACCGTCGGCTACAGCAGCACCGTTAAAAGCCCCAT
>JAJRDU010000162.1 GCA_028748685.1 Methylococcaceae bacterium | reverse complement strand
GGACCGGGCGGTCGATCCTGATTTTTTCATCCGCCAATTTCGCGGCCAGACCCGCGTCGATTGCGAAGTCACCTTTGCCGACCGCGACGGCAAGCCGGCGGTGTTTTCGGTAAATTGTTCGCCGCATTACCACCACAACGGCCGGCTGGAGGGCACGGTGCTGATCGGCCGGGCCATCGGCGAACTGCGCCGTGCCTACGACAACCTGAATGCCACCGTGGCGGAACTGACCCGCACCCAGCAGCAACTGGTGCATGCCGAGAAAATGGCCTCGCTGGGCAGACTGGTGGCCGGCGTGGCGCACGAACTGAACAATCCGATCAGCTTCATCTACGGCAACATGCATGCCTTCAAGCAGTACGGCCAGCGCATCGGACAATATTTACGGGCGCTGGACGGAGAAGCCGATGAAGCGGCGCGCCGGCAGTTGCGAGGCGAGTTGAAAATCGACCGCATCCTGGAACAGATCGAACCCCTGATCGAGGGCACGCTGGAAGGCGCGATCCGGGTCAGCGAGATCGTTCAAGAATTGCGCGGTTTTTCCGGCAAGCAAAAAGACCCGAAGAGCCGTTTCGATTTGCCGAAACATCTGCAAACCGCCTGCGACTGGGTGATCAAGGCCAACCGCAAAACACCGCCGCGCATCGATTACCACATGCCCGAGCAGCTGGAGGTATTGGCCTGCAAGGGCTATCTGCACCAGATCGTCATCAATTTGCTGCAAAACGCGGTCGACATTCTGGAGCAGGTCGCCGACCCGCACCTAACCGTGGCCTGCGGCCAGAGCGACAGCGAAATCTGGATCAGCGTCCGCGATTCCGGGCCCGGCATCGCCGAACAGGATCTCGGCAAGGTTTTCGAACCGTTTTACACCACCAAACCGGTCGGCAAGGGCACGGGACTTGGGCTGTACATCAGCTACGGACTGGCCAAGGATCAGGGCGGCGAACTGAAGGCGGCCAACCATCCCGAGGGCGGCGCGGTGTTCACCCTGAGCCTGCCGCGCGACGAGCAGTCATGAACTTAACCGGTAAAACCATCCGGGTGCGTGGCACCGTGCAAGGCGTGGGCTTTCGGCCGACGGTATGGCGGCTGGCTCGGGAGTTCGGCCTGGTCGGCGAAGTCTGGAACGACGGCGCCGGGGTGACGATACGCGCCTGGGGACCGAACTCGGCGCTGGACGAGTTCATCCGGCAAATTCCGTTACAGGCGCCGCCGCTGGCGAGAATAATCGACATAGACAGCAGCGGCCTGGACAGCCCGGCCGATACCGACGAGTTCAGAATCGTCGCCAGCCGATCCGGCGAAGCCCACACTAATGTCGCCGCCGATGCCGCCACCTGCCCCGCCTGTCTTTCCGAAGTGCTGGACCCGAGCGATCGCCGCTACCGTTACCCGTTCAGCAACTGCACCCATTGCGGCCCCCGGCTGTCCATCATTCGCGGCATTCCCTACGACCGGGCCAATACTTCGATGGCTTCGTTCGAGATGTGTCCGGCCTGCCGCGCCGAATACGAAAACCCGGCCGACCGCCGCTTCCATGCCCAGCCCAATGCCTGCCCGGTCTGCGGGCCGAAACTATGGTTAGAGGACGGCAACGGCGCGCCGTGCGCCGAGCAAAACGGAAGCGATGCGATAGGGATGACCGCCGAATTGATACGCCAAGGCTACATCGTCGCCATCAAGGGCCTGGGCGGCTTTCATCTCGCCTGCGACGCGAGTAATCAGCAATCGGTTGCCCTGTTGCGTAGCCGCAAACTGCGTTACGCCAAGCCGTTTGCGATCATGGCCCGCGACATCGCCATGCTGGAGGGCTATGTCGAACTGACGCCACCGGAACGGGCGGCCTTGAGCGACCCGGCCGCGCCTATCGTCATCCTGGCCAAACAAGGCAAACCGCTTGCCGACGCCGTCGCGCCGGGCGAGGACAAACTGGGGTGCATGCTGCCTTACACGCCGCTGCATCATATTCTGATGCAGGCGCTGGACACGCCCATCGTCCTCACCTCCGGCAACCGTAGCGACGAACCGCAATGTATAAGTAACGACGACGCCCGCCAACGGCTGGCCGGCATCGCCGATTACTGGCTGCTGCACGACCGCGACATCGTCAACCGCCTGGACGATTCGGTAATGCGGGTGATGGCCGGTCAACCCCGCCTGCTGCGCCGGGCCCGTGGTTACGCACCGCAGCCGCTGGCCTTGCCGCCGGGTTTCGAGCAAGCGCCGCTTATCCTGGCGATGGGCGGCGAGCTGAAAAATACTTTTTGCCTGCTCAAGGACGGCCAGGCCATTCTGTCGCCGCATATCGGCGATCTGGAAAACGCGCTGGTGCAACAGGATTACCGCCGCATGTTGGCCCTGTACCAGGAACTGTTCGATTTCAAACCCGAGCTGATTACGGTCGACCTGCACGCCGATTACCTGTCCACGCAACTGGGCCGGCAATGGGCCGAACAATACGCTTTGCCGTTGACCGGCGTCCAGCATCATCACGCCCACATCGCCGCCTGCATGGCGGAACACGACCTGCCAATCGACACAGGGCCGGTGCTGGGGGTAGCGATGGACGGCCTGGGCTTGGGCGATGACGGAATGCTGTGGGGCGGCGAGTTTTTAATAGTCGATTACCGGCAATCCGTCCGGCTGGCGGCCTTCCAGCCGCTGCCGCTGCTCGGCGGCGCCCAGGCGATGCACCAACCCTGGCGCAACAGCTATGCGCATCTGAAAAGCTATTTCGACTGGCAAACCTTGAGCGAGCGATACGCCGACCTGGACATCATCCGTTTTCTCAGCGATCAACCGTTGTCGGTTCTCGACGCGATGCTGGAGAAAAACCTCAATTCGCCGCCCAGCAGTTCCTGCGGCCGCTGGTTCGACGCCTTCGCCGCCGCTTTAGGGATTTGCCGGGATTCGGTCAATTACGAAGGCCAGGCGGCCATCGGCCTGGAAACCCTGGCGGCGCCGGCCTTCGAAGCGCAACGCGGGCAAGGTTATCGTTACGATTGGTCGCCAGAGGCCGAATTACCGTTGTTAAGCTGGCGGCCATTCTGGCAAGGGGTGTTGGATGACTTGCAGCGAGGCAAGGCATTGCCGGTCATCGCGGCGCGGATACATCACGGTTTGGCGGTGGCAATCGCCGAAACGTCATTGCATATTGCCGACGGCATGGGCAGCGAGACGGTGGCATTGAGCGGCGGCGTGTTTCAAAACCGGCTGTTGCTGGAAGAAGTCAGCCGATTGTTGCGAGCGGGCGGCAAGCAGGTTTTGTCGCCGGCCAAGCTGCCATGCAACGACGGTGGACTGGCTTTGGGGCAGGCGATGATTGCGTCGGCGCTTCGGAATAAACCTGTTTAAGTGCTAGATAAAGCCGGTGTTTTTGGCACAATGTCTGGTGCATTTTTATTCCTTTTACAGCCAACATCCACTCATCATATCTGTTTGATACAAATAACTAATTCAAGCCTATAATCTCAATAGCAGAGTCATCGGGGCGACTCAGACTAGCAAGGCTTGTCTACTGCGATGCATGCCCTCGCGATAATTTGACTTAGCGGCGCGGCATATAAACGCTATTTGTTTATACATAGAATAAAGATGGATAACATTGAAAACAAAATCATGCAAAGAGTATTAGTGCAATATGAACGTTTGCGAAGACATTATGAACATACTGAAAAGACTTATGATTACGCGTCATTTTTAGACCTATCTCATGCTTTAAGAATATGGACGGAACTAAAAACTGTACTTCCAAGGATAGATAAAACTTTCACTTCAAAGATGCTATTCAAATCGGCTGTGCCAAACAGAAAAATACTAAGAGCGTGCTCAAAAGTAGAGTATATCGTTGCATTTATGCCTGATGGAGTAATAAGTCACGCAAGTAATGGAAATTTGTTTTCATGGCAAGAAAACAACAAAGACTTCTCTGTAGGTGGGCACATAATGAGGATGGGAGATGGAGCTTTAAAAATGGCTGATTTTTATTTTTGTTTCCCCAACCTTACGGATGGCGCAAATGGAATTTCCTTGCATCCAAAAATTTCGAGACTGAACTTTATTCAGTGGCTTGGAGCAGAAATCGTCCGCATCAACTTTAGAAAAAAAGACGGGAATCTTGAAGTTATATCAATACCAAGAGAGATTCTTATTAAACGAGTTGCCAATATTTTAGATGCTTCTCATACGTCTCTTGAAAAGAGCGGCGATTTTGACAACAGGTTTGATGAGCCAATCAAATTTTTGATGGCCTTTAGTTGTGGTGGCTGTCCAATACCATATTTTTTGCTACTAAAGGTTGCGCAGGATATTGTGGAACATGGCCCCAAATTAATACCTATCCGCAATCTGTAGGGCGTAATACGGCTCACACGGACTAACGCCGAAATGAGCACAAAGTTTAAATGACGCTATAAGACCGTAAAGCGGAACTGGCCACGGGTTCCGCCGAATTTTCGTTTCCTCATTTGATCGGGGCAGAGGAGGCCGAAATACGAAGCGACTATTGCCCGTTGCCTCTCTATTTGTTGCACCTTATCCGCATTAATTCATCGCAGCTTGAATTCTTCAGTTGCGAACGACTCAAGCAGCGATTTCATTGCCGGATCGAGGAAACTCTGGGTACGAAGAATATCGAGGCTATTAGCGTTCAACTGTAGCGCGTACCGGGTGAGAACCTTGCCGTCCGCCAACGCACCGGTTTTACCGGCCAGGCTATTAAGGGCTCGCATCGCAGCTTCATCGGAAGCATATTGAATTCTGTATAGCGAAAAATCGACACCTACAGCTTCGGTCTGTTTCCGCACGACAAAATAGCGCGCCGTGATTGCGCCCGCGGATGAAGGCAATTGATTGGCCGCAAGCAGTTTGGCAACGTAGGCAGTCGGGTTAGAACGATCGACCTGCTCGCAAATGCTGTACGCATCCCAGCCGGCAACAATAACCGAGATGACTTTTTGTTTGACGGCGTCGAGCGAGTAGTCGACAGTTGCCGGTTGCTGCTCGGCAGCCGTTGCAGCGAAAGACAACTGCAACGCGGTAAGGTGCAATCCGTAAGGCGTCATAGGCGATAGCCAACTTGCGCCGTATGAGTGTCTTCAACCATCCGTCGTATGACGCTAGCGCTAATGCGACCTACGCGATACGCGGCAGATGTATCCCGGACATCGTATTTCACACGAATTAAGTTGCTTTTTTCTGGCTTTCGGAATCTTGAGGATTGGTCGATTCCGGATCTGATACCTTCGAAAAATCCTGCATAGCCGACTGAACCAAATTGTTCAGATCACCACCTTTAAGCCCGACTTCGTTCAGCACCGCATCCAAAATCGGCTGTTGGGCACGATAGGTCAATGCGGCGGCAACCGCTTGATCGGCCAGACTCCCGCCGCCGGGTGTTCCGGTACCGGTGGCGCCGTCGGCAGATCCCCGATTCAGGCCGTCGACCTGCACGATCTTGATACTGTCGATTTTTTCGATAGGTTTGACCGAAGCCTCTATGATGTCCGGCAACACTTCCAACAACTTCATTTTGATCTGCATGGCAATCTGATCGGCGGCCAGGGTATTTAACGCGGCATTGCGCATTTCGATGCCGTTGGCCTCGACTCGATATTGCAATTGTTGGGCTTCGGCCTTGATCTTGATCGCTTCGGCCTGGTTTTCGGCCGCGTCTTTTTCCGCCTCGGCGGCCACCCGTACACCTATCGCCCTTTCCTGGGCGTCCTGATCGGCCGCCACCAGGGCGATTTGCTTTTCACGCTCGGCAATCGCCACATCGCGGGCGGTCTTGATTTGTTCCTCGGCACCGGCCGCCAGGGCACGGGCTTGGTGAGCCAGGGTTTCGGCTTCCGATTGAGCCTTGGATTTTTCCGCAATCGAAATCTGCTTGTCTTGCTCGACCAGCGTGGTTTGTTTTTCCTGTTCGATTTTTGCGACTTGCACCTCGCGGTCGGCCTCGATCTGACGCTGGCGGATGGCGCGGCTTTTCTCCACCTCGGCTTCCTGAATCAAGCGCTCGGCATCGATCTTAGCTTGCTGCGCCTCGCGTTCCCGCTGCGCGGTGATACTGGCGATTTCGGCTTTTTGCTGCACGTCGCGAGTCGCCACTTCCTGTTGTTGGTGCAAGGTGGCGAAGGTTTGATCTTTTTCGATATTCAGTTTGAGCTGGGTGGCCTCGTAATTTTTTTTCGCGATCGCGACAGCGGTATCCTGTTCGATTTCGTTACGCTCCCTGGCACGCTGCTGGGTTTGCTGGGTCAGTTTGGTCAGACCTTCGGCGTCGAAGGCGTTTTGCGAGTCGAAGAACTTGATCGGCGTTTGGTCCAGACGGGTCAAGCTTACCGATTCCAGCTCCAGGCCATTTTTCAATAAATCCTCTGAAACCGCATTTTGCACCGCCTGGATAAAGTCGCCGCGCTTGTCCAGCAATTGATGCATGCCCATAGACACCGCAGCCGCCCGCAAGGCATCGACGAACTTGTCTTCCACCAACTCCTTCAGCGAATCGGGGTGCATGGTACGCTGCCCCAGAGTTTGAGCGGCACTGGCCACGCCTTCGACGCTGGGTATCACCCGCACGAAAAACGCTGCCACCGCATCCACCCGCAGCCGGTCCAGCGTGATCAAACTGTCGGCGCCGGAACGAGATACTTCCAGCTTGAGCGTGTTCATATTGA
>JAJRDU010000161.1 GCA_028748685.1 Methylococcaceae bacterium | reverse complement strand
GCACAATCTCGACGGCGGCGATAATGCCTTGATTAAAAACTAAGTTGTTCGGCTGAATTCAATACCGTAAAGTTAGAGCATTACGATCTTCCCGCGAGACACGTTTAACGCTGCCGTCTAGGCAAGTAAACATTCTCCCTCTCAAATATGCTGGAGGCCGCGACCAACCTCTTTTCATTGCTCACGTGGTCCCAAACATCACGTCTACGCTCTGTTTTTCGTTTTTCAAGGAAGTCTTGCGGCCCCCTTTTTTGAGTCAACCTTCGATCGTTTGTCCTTGAGCGGGTAATAAACTCCCTTACCTGTATAACCCTTTGTTTGAAGCGTCTGCCGTTGAGCTGCTTGATTACACGTAACCCCGCTTTTCGACTGCTTAAAAAAACGATACCGTAATACGTAAAACGATTACCGTCAGTTTCTTGGATAAAAAATATACCGGTTTTTTTGATTTTACCTCGCCAGAAAGGAAGAAAAAAACCAATTTTAAGAGACGAGGCAACCAAATCTCGTAATTCTGCCTCTTTAGTGTTGGTTGGAAGATTTTTGATTAAAACAATCATTACAGTTAAATTGTTGTCAATGGTGCTAACGGCATGCAATGTTTGACCGGTCTAACTTTACCCTCTTTCTTTAATTAAAAGAATTAAGGCGAAGTTAGCTCACTCAGGCATCGTTTTTCGATTAGATTTACCGTTTTTAACTATTTTTTCGGTGGTCATCTGCTGTGTTTCTTCATTCGCCCGATGTCGATAGCGAGGCACTGGATTTCTCTCGGGTGCGCCAATTTTGTCAACATACGGTTCTGATTTTATTGCATCTTTTGGACACGCAGATTGCCGATAACTCACGCTCCATTTTGAAGTGCATTTATTAATCGCGAAGGCTCGGCAAGGCGCTTAGTGTTAACAGGATCAGTATTTTTGAAATCACCGATAGTTTCATAAGGTATGGTCTCCTAAAATCATTCTCTTAAGGCAAGCAAGTTCGATGCCAAAAAATTGATTTTTCATTGGGATGCCGCTGGGCGAAATTGATGCTCATACAAGCTGTATTTTGTGATTTTTAAAATATGACTGCGACAAACCTGGCATGCAAAACTGACATTTTTGTCGTTATGCCGGTATTCGCGTCAGTGATGTCCTCCTTCGGTAGGCGACCCTTAGGCGCTGGCTAGTTTGGTAGATGTTGGTATTGAGTGATTTTTTGATTTCCGAGCCGTTGACGTATTCCGAAACTGTTTCGGAATTCTGGCTCGAAAGAAGTATATGTCGCGCTCGTTCTACCATAAAAAAGTGGCTTGTCTCATGGTTGCCTGCTGGATGATGTGGCCGGTTTTGTGGCCCCATTGGTGGATTAAATGAATCCAGCAAGGAAAATTTCGTTAGTAATCTATTGCAAAGCCCGGACGCGATCGCAAGGAAAACGCCGAGCTTAATCTGGATGCCGTGCATTACCTGCCCGAGGCTGCGGATTATCTGGGGCAGGGCAGCGTAAAAAAACAGCGCCAACATGCAGATGCCGGGCAAAGCTGTTTCAATCTGGCGGCGACCTTCATCCTGGCCGGGCAAATCGGACAGGAGCCGCATGGCGCTTATCTATCCGGTAGGCAACTGAATCACTACCTCGGTGCAAATCCCTTATCCGCGAATCGGTGAAAACAACTAGGGCAAGCGGTGTTGGCAAGGCCGATAGGCGCTCTGCCTTTCCAGGCCCAGCATTTGCTGGCGTTCGGGAATGAAATCCACGGATGTTGCAAGAAGCTGTTGTCGAAAAAATTTTCTTGCCGCAGCGCCAATAATAACGCTTCATAGCGCCGGTCGGACGGAAGGCGTAAACATGGCTTGGGCCGCCAATGATAAGGTTTTAGTGTGAGCTATTATCAGATTAGTGTAAAAGATAACTCGGTTTTCCAAACCCGGACCGCCAAGGCGATTATGATGAATATTACTACTGCGACGATTTCGGATATTCCCGCGCTTTGCGAGCTGTTGAATGAGCTATTCAGCCAAGAGCTGGAATTCGAGCCGGATTATGCGGCGCAAAGCCGAGGCTTGGCTTGCATCATCGACCACCCCGAAGTGGGCAGCATTCTGGTTGCTCGCCGGCAGGACAAAATCGTCGGCATGGTCAATCTGCTGTATACGGTTTCTACCGCGCTGGGCGAACGAGTGGCCTTGCTGGAAGACATGGTGGTTGCATCCGCCATGCGCGGCAGCGGCATAGGTTCGAGCTTGATAGCACGGGCGATCGAACTCGCCAGAACCAACGGTTGCCGGCGCATCACGTTGTTGACCGATCAGGTTAACGATTCGGCGCAACGCTTTTATGCCAAACACGGTTTTACGGCTTCGGCGATGATTCCGCTACGGTTGACGCTAGATGATAAAAACGGCAGTTAAGGCCTGATCTGCTTCCGCTCCGCCTCAAGCAGTTTTGGCGCAATGGCTTCGATCAGAGACCGGTCTCAGCCGACAATAAACCAGCATCGCCACCACCAGCCAGACGCTGACCAGAGGACCAACCACTCCGTTGTAAGGGCTGACCAGATAGAGATAATCGGTTTGCGGGTTGATGTTGAACAAATCGTTGCTGACCTTGATTTGCCAGACCCAGCCGGCGTGGCAACCTATACACAAGCCCAGGCTTTGCGGCGTGCGGATCCTGATCACCGCTAGAAACACGCCGACCACGAACAACGAGATAAAGGCACTGACGAACAACGGATTGAACCAGTTGGCGAAGGCGTCGGCCACCATCAGCAGGCCGCTTGTTATGGTTTGTTGTTCAAACGGGACTTGGGAATAGCTATTTAAAAAATGTAGCGCCGCATAATAAAACGAACTGATGCCGACTGCGGCAATCAGCGGCATTTTGCGCCGCAAGCCGGTCATCAGCAGACCACGGAATAGGATTTCCTCGCCCAGCGCAATCAGCATCGAAAAAAACAAGGCCAAGCCGATTTTTCCAACTATTTTGCCCGCCGTCCAGCTTCGCGTATCGTCCCAGACGTGTACCTCAAGCAAATATAACGTCAGCATCACCGGCAACAGGGTGATAAAAGCCAGCAACAGCCCTCGGCCCATTTGTTTAAAGAAGAGGGGGCGAGAGGCGAAGCCCAAGTCTGACCAGCTGAATTTCAGGATTTTTTTCAGCGGAAAAATGCTCAGCAACAGCAGAAGCAATGTGATTTTGCCGATGACCTTATTAAAGGGCATAAAATCGCCGGTGATTTGCAGCAAGCCATAACCTAACACGCTGGCAAAGGCGGCCAGAGAGACCAATAGAACCAGCGGCAACAACGTATAAACGATTGAGCGCATCAATTAAAATCTCCCCATAAGGTTTGCACGGCGCTTAATGCCGACAACACGGCGGTCTCGGTGCGTAAAATTCGGGCGCCCATCCGTACCGGGATAAAGCCGGCTGCCTTGGCGATTTGCCGTTCCCGATCGCTAAAGCCGCCTTCCGGCCCGGACAACAGCGTCACCTCCTGGTTTTCGGGCTGCATGTCGGCCAGCGTCTTTTCGGCGTAAGGATCGAGAAATACTCTCGGGCCACGCCGATCATTTACCCAGACTGGCAAGTCGGCGATCTCGTTAATCTCCGGCAATCGCGTACGGCCGGATTGTTCGGCGGCATGCTGAACGATATGTTGCCAGTGTTGCAGGCGCTGTTGTTTCTTGTCGTCGTTGAACTTGATCACGCAGCGTTCCGTGACCAGCGGCGTCAGTTGGGTGACGCCCAGTTCCACGGCTTTCTGCACGGCCCAATCCATGCGGTCGCCTCGGGAAATGCCGATGCCCAGCGTCACCGCTAGTGGCGATTCGACGTCGCGGTCGATGAACTGCTCGATTTCCACTCTTACCATTTTGCGGCTGACTTCGGAGAATCGGCCCAGATATTCGCCGCCTTGGCCGTTGAACAGAGCTATGGCCTGGTCTTGTTTCAGGCGCAGCACGCTACGCACATAATGGGCTGCATCGTCATCCAGTTCGATGCGGCCGCCGACGTTCAATGCCGCGGTGACATATAAACGGGAAACGCGCATCAGTCTTGCACCGCGCGTTGTATGCCTTGCCAGGCGACTTCGGCCATCATGTTTATCTCCTTTTCGGTAATCACGTAGGGCGGCATAAAATAAATGACGTTGCCCAAGGGGCGCAACAGCACGCCGTGGCTCAAGGCATGGCGATACACCTTCAAGCCGCGCCGCTGCTGCCAGGGATAGGGTTCGCGGGCCGATTTGTTTTTGACAAGTTCGATGGCGACGATCATGCCGGTTTGCCGGACTTCGGCGACGTTGGGGTGGTCCTGGAAGCGTTCGACTGCTTTTGCCATCGCCGCCGCCAGCTTGAGATTATTGCCGATCACGTCTTGGTGCTGAAAGATGCCGATGGTCGCCAGCGCCGCGCGGCAGCCCAAGGCGTTGCCGGTGTAACTGTGCGAATGTAGGAAGGCGGTGAGATTCTGATAATTGTCGTAGAAAGCCTGATAGACGGTATCGCTGGTTAGCACCGCCGACAATGGCAAATAGCCACCGCTTAGGCCTTTCGATAGGCACATGAAATCAGGGCTGATTGCCGCCTGCTCGCAGGCGAACAATGTGCCGGTGCGGCCGAAGCCGACCGCGATTTCGTCGGCGATCAGGTGTACGCCGTATTTGTCGCAAGCTTCACGTAGCATTTTCAGATAAACCGGATGATACATGCGCATGCTGCCGGCGCATTGCACCAAGGGCTCGACGATTACCGCGCAAACTTGGTCGGCGTGTTGAGCGAGCGTCTGCTCCATGTCGGTAAAGCGGCGGATCGAATATTCCTCCCAACTTTCGCCAACTTCGCGATTGTAACAATCGGGGCTGGGTACCGTGATGACATCCATCAGCAAGGGCGCGTAGGTCTCCTTATATAAGGCGACATTGCCGACAGCCAGTGCGCCTAGGGTCTCGCCGTGATAGCTGTTTTCCAGTGTGATGAACTTGGTTTTTTGAGTTTGGCCGAGATTGCGCCAGTAATGAAAACTCATCTTCAGCGCGATTTCGATGGCCGACGAACCGTTGTCGGCATAGAAACATTTGTTCAGGCCGGGAGGCGTGATCGCCACCAATTTTTCCGCCAGCGTTACCGCCGCTTCGTGTGTGAAACCGCCGAGGATCACGTGTTCCAGCGTATCGAGTTGATCCTTGATAGCCCGATTAATGACCGGGTTGGCGTGGCCGAACAGATTTACCCACCAGGAGCTGATCGCGTCCAGATAGCGGTTGCCGTCGAAATCCTCCAGCCACACGCCGCTGCCGGATTTGATCGGAATCATCGCCAGTTCGCCGCCGTTCGGCTCATAGTCTTTCATCTGGCTGCAAGGATGCCAGAGTACGCCAAGGTCGCGTTGGACCCAGGATTGATTGTTCATTTCTATAGCAATATGTGGTTGATTGCCGGCTTAGCCCCTATTATCCGGTATGTCGGTCGGCAGATCGATGGGCGGTATTATTTCAACTCGGTGGGGATCTGAGGTGCTGGATGGCAAGGTTTTGAATATCGTCGGCGTTTTTTCCGGGGCTAGAAGTTTACGTTGATATTGGTCAGCCAAATATGATTGGTTAAATCCGGTGTGCCGTAATTATGTACGTATTGTAATTGATAGCCGGTATCGATATTCAGATGAGGCGTTAATTTATAACCGATGCCAACGTAGCTGCGATTCTGGTTAATGCCAGTCTGTACTGAACGCGCCAGACGGCCCTCGTCAATCGAGTTGAAATAGACGAACAGTTCATCGACCGCGATCAAATAGGCTTTAGAGTCCGGTATCGAATACATGAAACGGAAGCGGTGGCGCATCCTATGCCCAAAGTCACCCTCGTCGGCAAAGAAGCTTTGCTCTAGCCTAAATCGATATTGAAAATTCAATTGCTGTGTCCAGTTATCGATCCATTGCAACTGTTGCATCGCGTCGTTGGTAGCTAATTCAAAATCGGTTTGCTCGCTGTATTCTCCCTGCCAGGTGTATCCGGCCCACAGTTGCAGTTGTTTATTGAGCTTATAGCCCAATAGTGGACGGACGATGATTTGATTGAACTGGTCGTTATCGGTTTTGGTGCGCGGCGCCAATTCCAGAAATGCTAGATAGGGACTGCCGCCGAAATCGGTTTGAAAGGTGTTGCTGATCCAAACGCCAAAATCGTCTCTGACCGGCCCACTCTCGGCCGATACCGATACCGATACCAGTGCCAATGCCAGCGCAGTGAACAGGAGAGATGGTGTATTTCTTTGCATAAGTTTGCACCAAATGTCGGGGATGAGCGATAAGCATATTGCTGGCGATTCAGTTCAAGCTCGGATCTTTACCGCAAACAATCATAATCTTATCGTAATTTTTGATAAATGCTCGCTTTAGAGCATGATTAATCGGTAAGCGTTGGCCTCCACAATTAATCGACGGGATAAAGCCGATGATGGCAAGTTGGAATAACCGGCTGAATCTGCCCGGTGTTCGCTGAGCTATAATCCGCTGCTCCAATAACAATAATCACAGGAGCCAACTTTGGAACGTTTTACCATCTCACTCAGCGATGAACTGGCCAAGGAATTTGATCAGTGGATACAAGCGCGCGGCTATTCCAATCGTTCCGAAGCCGTACGCGATTTATTGCGCAAGGAGATCGAAACCAAACGGCTAGTTCAGGATCAGGCCATTTATGGTGTTGCAACGCTGTCATACGTCTACAATCACCATGAACGCAACTTGGCCGAGCGCTTAACCAATCTGCAGCACGAAGCCCATGACGTGGTGGTTTCGTCGATGCATGTGCATCTCGATCACGACGATTGCCTGGAAACCTTGTTTCTAAGGGGCATGACCCAGAAAATTCGCGGTTTGGCCGATAGGCTTTCCGCCGAAACCGGTGTCAGGCATAGCTCGTTGAATTTGATCCCAGTGAAATTGGCCGCTATTCAGCATAGCCATCATGCCCATTCGCATACCCATTTTCATCCACACAGCTAAGTCTTCTTTGGGCGGAGAGTGTTAAATCGCAATCGAGATAAGATGTTTTTTTTCATTTTCATACAAAAAGGCAGTATCATCTTCCGCATGATTAATTCTCGGTTTATACTGCCGAACACTTAACGGCTCGATATTCATTTTTATTGCCCCACAACCATTGATGCAAGCCAATCCCTCAAGCAAACAATCCGATTCAGGACGCAGCCCTTACAGGCTATTGCTGTCTGCCGGTTTGCCGCTTGTGTTGTTGCTGGTATTTTTGGGCAAGCAAATTATCAATTTCGACAGTATCGGCTGGAGCAACGGTTTCAATCATCCGCTGATGGGCTGGGATCATCTGGTCACCATGCTGGCGGTGGGTGTTTGGGCTGCGCAATTGCGTGGCCAGGCTATCTGGATGTTACCGTTGGCCTTTGTCGGCGTGATGAGTCTTGGCGGTTTCGCCGGCGCGGCAGGCTTGGCCATTCCCAGCCTAGAAGGCATCATCCTGCTTTCGGTTCCCGTTTTCGGCGTCTTGATCACCCGTAAAGTCCGTTTCAGCGCCCAGGTCAACGTATTGATCGTGGCTTTTTTTGCCTTTTTCCACGGTTTTGCTCACGGCCAGGAAATTTCCGCGTCCGCCAGCCTGATTTCCTATACCTTGGGCTTCATGCTGGCGACTCTGCTGTTGCATGGCGCCGGCATATTGGTCGCCAAGTTGGTGGTGTTCGCCATCGCCAGTTTGTTGACGGTTATTTTTTCCAATGCGGCACTGGCTAAAAACGCCGAAGCCATCTTCGATATCGAAGATAAAAACACCATTGTTACTCAAAGTGCGGGGTTCGGTAAAAAAGCGGCTTTTGGGATAGCGATAGACCAACCGAGGCTTGGCGGCGATTATCTTGCCATTCCCGCAAGGAAACTGGGAGCCGACGAGTTTTCCAGACAAGATATAGGAGATGGCGGCGGTTCAACCTCGGCCGGAGAGATTGAGGGGAGTCGTCGTGTCGATAGCGTGGAAGCTTCCGCTAAAAGTTACAGTAAAGATATAAAAACGGTCGGCAATAGCGATAACTTGATTTTTAAACAAGCCGCGCTTCAAGCCTTGGACAAGTGGCCGTTTGATACTGATTACATCAGCGATCACCGTTTGGCGTTCAAACACTATTATCCCGATATTAACCAGACGCCTGGCAGACGATTGTTAAGCAACGGCGTTGGCCTAACTTCGCCGCCGGCTTCAGATTCCCCTGTATTAGCTCCGCAAGTTTCTCATTATCTCCGCAAGACCTCGATTTCATCCATTGAAGAACCTACTCTTCAATTGATCTCCGCCAAATTCGATATTGGCAAATCAGATACCCGAACGATCAAACCCTGTAGTCAGAATTACGCCGCCAGCACCTTGCAAGGCACGGCCACGCCTTGGCCGACGACTTTCATTTCCTATTTAAAGCCCATCCATCATCCGAGCCGCTTGGCCGTGGGCGCCATCTCCAGACTTCACCTACCGTCCGTGAGCCCCAAAAATTTGCCCTTGGTCATGTTGGCAACCTGGCCCGCTCAGGCTTTTATCACCCCAACATAATAATAAAAATCAATGAAATACGACTCTATGAGGAAACCAATGGATATTCGGACTATTCCGGCACTAAGTATCTATGCCCACCCAAGCAGTGTTTATTCACACGCAGTTAACCTGAAACCTATCAACGGTCAGTAGAGGAGCTGAAATGAAGCCGTTCAATACAATAATCAAAAAGAAGCCCTTGATCATCAGCCTGGAAATCATTTTGGGTTTAAGCTGCGCGAACCTCCAAGCCACGCCAAAAGCCGAAGAGATTGATCTGGCTGCACAGTCCGAACAGACAGAGCCTAGCCAGCAACCGAAGCAAGTTAAACAAGCCGTCAAGCCCGAAAAATCCGAAGAACTGGAAGCCGTATCGGTTGAGGAAGATGGCCGGGCGAAAAACCTGATCGGCATCGCCGGGTCCGCATCGCAAGGCGAAGTCAGCCAGAAGCAGTTCGAGTACCGCCCCCTATCTCGCAATGGCGAGCTGGTCGAAGTCGTGCCAGGCGCGATTGCCACCCAGCACAGTGGTTCAGGCAAAGCCAATCAATACTATTTGCGGGGCTTCAACCTCGATCACGGCACCGATTTCACGACCTATGTGGACGGCATTCCGATGAACATGACCACCCATGCCCACGGCCAAGGTTACATGGACATCAACAGCATCATTCCGGAGATGGTTAAAAACGTCGAATACGGCAAGGGCCCTTATTACGCGGAAGTCGGCGATTTTTCGGCGGCCGGTTATGCCAAGATGACGACTTTCGACAAGCTGTCCGAAGGCATCGCCAAGTTTACCGCCGGCGAATTTGATTACTACCGGACGCTGGTGGCCAATTCCAACAAACTCGGCGACGGCGACTTTTTGTACGCCGGAGAATTCAATCTATACGGTGGCCCATGGCAAGTGCAGGAGGATTCGAAAAAATTCAACGGCATGATGCGCTACACGCTGGGCGGCGACGATTGGGGTGTTTCGATCAACGGCAAGGCATACACTAACAGTTGGACGGCTACCAACCAGATTCCGCAACGCGCCATCGATAACGGCACGCTGAGCCCATACGGGACTATGGATCCGACCGATGGCGGCACAACCAACCGTTACAGCCTGTCCAGCAATTTGTGGAATCAGGGAAGTAACTGGAAAAACGACGCCAATATCTATGCGCTTTACAGCGATGTTGCACTGTACTCGAATTTTGAAGGCTATACCGACGGTGATCCGAATCAAAGCACCCAGATCCTACAAACCGAGCGCCGGGTGCAGACTGGCGGCAACATCGAACATACGCGTTACCACAAGTTGTTTGGCTTCGAGATGGATAACAGCGTTGGTTTGCAGTTCCGCCACGACGAAATCATGGGGTTGGGCTTGCATCATACGCAGGAAAGACAAATTACCAGCACCGTTGCCCTCAGCGACGCCGCGCAGACCACGGTAGGCACTTATTTCAAGAACACGACCCACTGGCACGACAAGGTCAGAACCATTGCCGGACTGCGCGGCGACTTCATCAACAATGACGTCAGAGTACGGGAAACCGGTAGCGGCGATCCTACTGTTGCCGCCGCCAATTCCGGCAGCCGTGGCAAAGCCATGGTCAGCCCCAAGTTGAGCCTGGTGATCGGGCCCTGGTATGACACAGAATACTTCTTCAATATCGGCTACGGCTACCACTCCAACGACGCCCGTGGCACGACCCTGACCCGCGATCCGGCGTCGGGCAGTAACTTGGATGGCAACGGCAACCTTATCAAGCCGGTCAACCCCGCCGCCTGGTCGCGCGGCGGCGAAGCCGGGATACGCAGCAATTTCATCCCCGGCTTGAACAGCACCTTCGCGTTATGGTGGCTGGAGTCCAGTCAGGAACTGGTGTTCGTCGGCGATGCCGGCACCAACGAAGTCAACGGCAAGTCCCACCGCTACGGCATCGAATGGACCAACTATTACAAACCCACCGATTGGCTGACACTGGACGCCGACTACGCCTTGACCACCGCCCGCTACGCGGAAATAAACCCCGGCGAGATCAACAACTTCGTGCCGAACTCGGTGGGGAGAGTGATCAGTACCGGTGTGACCGCGGTAGCGCCCAACGGCCTATTCGGAACTCTGCGGTTTAGGCATTTTGGCAGCGTGCCGCTCGATGAGTCGGGCACGGTCTGGGCCGGCGACACCAATGTCGTCAATCTGGGGGCGGGTTACAAACACAAGCAATACAAATTTGAAATCGATGTTTTCAACCTGCTCGGATCGCAGAGTAACGATATTTCCTATGCCTACTGTTCGCAGTTGCAAAATGAGGCGGCAAATACCAATTGTCCGGATGGCGGAAATGGAACTTACGGCATGATGAAGCACCCCGTCGAACCTCGCATGGTGCGCGGCACCATCACTATTAATTTTTAGGGGCCTTATGAAATATGGTACCGGTCACTGCGGAAGATGGCTGATTGCGGCTTTGTTCATGCTGCAATCGGACTGGACTTTTGCGCATCCGCCGGGCCTTAGCTCGCTGGATGTGGCGATCAATCCCACTCAAATTGACGTCAAGGCAACCTTCGCCTTGCAGGACATCGAAGCCTTTGCTCCGATAGACAGGGTTTGATGTCTTGCGTCTTCTTTAGTCATTCGTTACAAACCATCAATGACCGCCATGGTTCAAACTTCATGAGGCCGTCTCTATGCGTGTTCCATAGCCAACTTCCATCTAAATTGCTTGATCACTTAAGGCGTTTGCATTAGGCTGCCGTCTGATTTTTTATAGAGGCACTAATGACCGTGAACGCTTACCCCGAAAAAACCTGCGAGATTGACCGTCTGATTCGCCACCCGAAATTGGTCGAGGCGGCGCTGAGCGGCCGCAAGACCCAGCAGCGCCGTGACGGCCTGTATGCCTATCCCGGCGAAACCTTTAGCTTGGAAGGGGTTGAGTTTGTGGTGACTTCGGTGGAGCGGCAGAAAATCGGCGAAATGACCGACCGGGATGCCCAAGCCGAAGGTTATCCCAGCATGGCGATGTACAAGGATTTAATCCTGAAAATGCACGCCAGCATGGAATGGAATGACGAAGGACTGGTGTGGGTGCATAGTTTTATGCGCCGTCAGCTGGAATGACGATGCCTTTTTCGGCCATATCCTGAAGAGTCTTCACGCCTTGTTCGAACAGCCTTTCCGGATCGATATGCCGTGCTTCCGTGGCCAGCCGCTCTAAACTGGCTGCGCCGCCGAGGGACTGATGCTGCTCCAGAATTTGCAGTAAGCGGAAGGTGATAGCCGTGGATTGCATGAAATGCACATTATCGTCCCGGTCACGATAAACGATCAGATAAGTCGCTTGCTCCGGTGGCATAAGCGGTAAAAAATCGGGGGCTATGCGTTGCACCGGATATTGGTAAGCCAAGGGCCAGGCCAAGGGCGACAAGGCAATCTCCCGCCCTAGAATGTCGGCCGCGAACGCCGTATCGCCGAGCCGAGGCTCGGCCCTGGCGATAGCCAGCGCCAATTCCACCCATTCGTAATGGGCCAGTTCCAGCAAAAAGGGATAATCGTCGGCGTTTTTACGGTTTTGCAGATAAGCCAAAAACTCCTCGGCGATTTCCGAAAAATGAGGGGTTTGGCAACGGTGCTCGGCGAAAAAATCCCCGGCCAATTCCAGCCACTGTTCGTCGTTCAATATCTTCCGCAATACCGGAAAATTGCTGCTCAGGAAGCTGTCGATGTTGTTGAAAAACAGCTCACGATACATCGCCATCCGCCGGGGCTCAACGTCGCTTGGCGCGGGATTGTTGGCGGGGTCGCGGATATAGGCGGCGAATTCCGCTTGTTTGCTTCTAAAATCGACCGCCATCAGGCCACCCGTTTTTCAACTTGCGCACTTTGAATCGTGGCGATGGTGGCGACTTCCTTGAGCAGTTCTTCTAGCGGCGGCAGATTGAAATCGCGCTCCAGCAAGGTGGGAAAAACGCCATACAGCTTGTAAGCCTTGTTCAGCAAGCCCCACACCGGATCTATCACCGGCGCGCCATGAGTATCGATTAGAAAATCCTCCGCCTCGACATAATGGCCGGCGATGTGCGCATAGGTTATGCGCTGGGCCGGAATGGCTTGCAGGAAGGCCTCGGCGTCGTAACGGTGATTGACGCTATTGACGTAGATATTGTTGATGTCGATCAGCACATCGCAATCGGCTTCGGCCACCACGGCATTGAAGAAGTCGATTTCCGACATTTCCTGGCCGGGCGCGGCATAGTAGGAAATGTTTTCGATGGCGATTTTTTGTTCCAGGATGTCCTGCACCCGGCGGATACGCCCGGCGACGTGCTTGACGGCATCCTCGGTAAACGGCATCGGCATCAGGTCGTACAAATGGCCTTGGTCGCTGCAGTAGCTTAGATGCTCACTGTAAAACTGGATGCCGTGTTCGGCCATGAAGCGCTTGAGATCGCGGACAAAGCCTTCGTCGAGCGGATCGTTGCTGCCGATGGACAACGACAATCCGTGGCAAATGAACGGGAAACGCTCGGTCATGGCCCTAAACTGCTTGCCCAGCTTGCCGCCTATGGTCATCCAATTTTCCGGCGCCACCTCATAAAAACCGACTTGGCTAGGCGGCGGACGCTCGACAATCTCGTTCAAAAACGAACGCCGCAACCCCAAGCCGGCACCGTGAACGAGATTTTGCGTCGTCTTCATTTCTAACTATCGGTATTCCGGTTGTTATGGGTTGAGCGCCAGAACAGAAACAGCCCGCCGGCAACCAGTACGCCCAGGATATACATTTCGTATTTCTGGATATGCCCCATGATCGCTTCGGCCATGTGACCGAATTGAAAACCGAGATAACCGACCGCCGCCGCCCAAACCAAGGCACCCAGAAAATTCAGCACGAAAAACTTGAGAGGGTGGATGCGGCTGGCACCGATGACAAACGGTGTGACGTTGCGCACCCCGTACAGGAATCGAAATCCCAATATCACCGGGATTTGATGCTTATGCAGCAAATCGAATACCTTATCGGTCTTGCTGTGCCAGAGCGGTCGTTTTTCCAGAAAGGCGATGCCTTTAAAGCGGCCCAGGTAGAAAAAGGTCTGGTCGCCGGCGAATGTACCCAGAAAGGCTGTTATCACTACCAAGGTTAAATCCAGTTTGCCTTGAAACGCCAAAAAGCCGGCGATCACCAGAACGGTTTCTCCCTCAAGAAAAGTGAGGACGAACAGCGCCAAGTAGCCGTAATCAGAAATAATTTGCTGTAAATCCATGTCCGGGAATACTAATAGTCAGTAGAAGAATTAATGGCCGGCAGCCTTGTCGGCATCGACTTTCGAGCCGCAACTGCCTTCGCCGCCCTTCATCATCGCGCCACAGGACATTTCGCCGCCTTTGCCGCCGCCCATCATGGCGCCGCAGCTACCTTCGCCGGCTTTTTTATCCTTATCGTCATCGCCATGGCTCATCCCGCCCATCATGCCCATGCCGCATGCGCCTTCCTTGCCTTTCATCATCGCTCCGCAAGCGTTTTCCATGCCTTTTTTCATTTTGCCGCCGTTCATCATGCCGCCGCACATGCCTTCTCCGCAGGAACCCTCGGCTTTCTTCACTGCTGGATTTTTCGTTTCCGATTTTTTCGAGCCGGATTTTTTCACGCCATTTTCATCCATCGCATTGGAGCCGCAAGCACCTTCGCTGATTTTACCGTTGGAAGTGGCGGCGACCTGCATGTAGCCGTCCGACAATTCCGTCATCGCAAACGGGTTGGTATCTGCATGGGCGTTGGCGGCAAAACCGGAGATAACGACGGTTCCCATCGCGGCGGCAAGCGGAGTTTTAAGCAGTTTTTTCATTATTCGATCCTCTGGGTGTATTTATAATTATGGAACACTGGCCCCTATGAGCCGGCTTTACGACCGACTGGTATCGGCTAAGTTCAGCCCTGATTATGGCATATTCGGGTTAACTTCTTGTAACTTTCATCGCCGGCGAAGGGTAGGAGCAAGCCGGCCATTTTCCGGTTGTAGGCTTATGCCTATGCCAAATTCTTTTCCCTGAATTCGCATAAATCGGAGATGCAGCAACTGCCGCAACGCGGCTTTCTGGCTATGCAGGTATAACGGCCGTGCAAAATCAATAAATGATGCGCGTCTTGCTTATGTTGCTTGGGAACGGTTTTATCCAGTTTTTTCTCGACTTCCAGCACATTCTTGCCCTGCGCCAGGCCGGTGCGGTTGGCGACCCGGAAAATATGGGTGTCGACGGCAATGGTCGGCTCGCCGAATGCGGTGTTCAATATCACGTTGGCGGTTTTACGGCCGACGCCGGCCAAGGCTTCCAGCGCCGCTCGGTCTCGGGGGACTTCGCCGTGGTGTTTATTTAACAGCGTTTCGCAAAGCTTGATGATGTTGGCGGCCTTGCTGTTGAACAAGCCTATAGTCTTGATGTATTCCTTCAGTCCCTCTTCGCCCAGGGCCAAAATCGCCCGTGGCGTATTGGCGACCGGAAATAGTTTGGCGGTCGCCTTATTGACACCCTTGTCGGTGGCCTGAGCGGATAACACCACCGCAATCAGCAACTCGAACGGTGTGTTGTAATTCAGCTCGGTCGTCGGGTCCGGAATTGCGGCGGCGAGACGGTCGAAAATCGCCAGGCGGGTTTGGTTGTTCATGCAGGTGATCAATGCGCTTGTTGGTTCAGGCGGCATTATAGGTGAGCCCGGCTGGAATTGTGGCAAACGAACTGGTCGACGAACGCAGATAGATCGATCGCAGGGCTTCCAATTCCTTATTTCATATCAAACAACTGGCTGAGAGCTTTGCCGACGAGCTGTTGATCTGCATCAGCCAGAACACCTGCTTTCCGGATAATCAGGCGATTATCCAGTGTAAACAATTTCATGCGGACGATTGATGCCGAAGAAAGACCGGCGCTACTCAAATCGGAAATAGTCACATCAAACAGCCAGTTTGAATTCTTGGCGCTGGTAATCATCGCCAAGGCTGAATGTCCCGAGAAATTGTTAAATGCTGCGGAGGATAGCACCAAGGCCGGCCGTCTTTTGTTCGCGTTTTGATCAGTAAACGGAAAAGGTACGACCACTACGGAAAATTTCTCAAAGGTCGGCATAGGCTTCATCATCCGCAACCGAATCCCATTCGCTTAAAGTACCTTGTAGGGCTTCTGTAAAAGCCATGTCTACCGGGGGTGCTTTACGAAGATGAACGCCGGCTTGATCAATTTCAAAGATAATCGCATCGCCTTCGCGCAGTTTCAGAGCTTCCAAAACCTGATCGGGAATAGTTGTTTGCTTGTGGTGAATGAATTGATAATTGGTTTGCATGGGTTAACTCCGGTTTTTACAAGTATCCCAAGTTCGTTTTTACCACGTAAATGCGGTATTAGGGCTGATATTTAAACACTTGGTCCACTGCCTCAAGTCGTCCCTGAACGGACAGTCAGATTTGGAAAAATTTAACGGCTAGATTATCGACATAATTGGAGCGTGGGCGAAATTTTCTCCGAGTTTATTTTTCTCGTCAGAACATTCAGTCTTCATTATCAGCGTTAGCCAAAAAAAGCAAAGTCGTTGCGGTAAGGTGGAGCACATATGAAGCAACAAAATCAGGCATCGTTCGCAACTCTGGCCCTTGACCATGACCAGCTAACTTATTCCTTACTGTTGGAACACCTGATTCAAGCAGTGTTTGGATGACGTTCAGTTGATTCTGCATAAATGGCGGCACCAACCCATTATGAAGAACAATATTTATTAGTTTTTTAGCAGTATCATTGCTGTCAAATATCCAGCCACGGGTAGTGCATATTGTTTTAAGAAGGCTTTCAATCGATTTTAGGCACTCGGTTGTGGTTTCTTCGAATCGACCATGACGATAGTGTTCATGTGCAGTTAGAAATTCTTCATTTACAGATTCGTAAGTTTGCTTGCTAAGTAGTTTCAGTACTGGCTTAACTGTTTCTGCATGAATAAACTGAGAGTCTACACGCATCAGTTCACCCGACTCATACTGGTATCCTATTCCGGATTCACGAAAACGTTGGTTGAGTTCTTCAATGAGAGAATCGACGTCAACTTTTCGGTTGAAATAGTATGAATCTTCTCGAATAACCTTATCAATAAACCTAAAGGTAACTTCTACAACATCTAACACCTGCTCATAATCATCTGTTTGCAATACAAAATTTGATAATTCTTCAAATCCTGTATCGTGCCTACCTGCAAGTCTGAAAACCCCATATTCTCTACACAATACATCGTTTATCTGCGAAATCATTTCTTTCGCATGATCTGAAAAAAAACCGCTTTTGTTCGAGAACGCCTCTTTAAGCATATGGACTATTTGCACCCTGAGCTTATTTGGCACTTCTTCGTAATGATAAATATCCGGAAATTCACCCCTTTCCTTTTTCATTCTCTTTGAAAACAAATCAAATAGCACTGAATTTTCCTTATTTTTTCTAAAAAGTTATTGAACAACCAAAGCCTCAAACCGAAATAGGCGCCTTAATTGCCGGATGGGCTTGATAATCCAGCATCTCGAAATCCTCGTAGCTGTAATCGAAAATCGAGTCCGGTTTGCGTTTGATGTTCAGCTTGGGCAAGGCCAAGGGCTGTCGAGTCAGCTGCAACTGAGCCTGTTCCAGATGATTGAGATATAAATGCACATCGCCGCCGGTCCACACGAAGTCGCCAACATCCAAGTCGCATTGCTGCGCGACCATGTGGGTCAGCAGCGCGTAACTGGCGATATTGAACGGCAGGCCCAAAAAGGTATCGCAACTGCGCTGGTAGAGTTGGCAGGACAGTTTGCCGGGCAGCCCTGGGATTGCCGAAGGAGCGACATAGAACTGGAACAGCGCGTGGCAGGCCGCCAGCGCCATCTTGCCGTTGGCGACGTTGGCTTGCGGCGACCGGATTTCGTCCGGCAGGTCCGCGACGTTCCAGGCCGAAACCATGATGCGCCGGCTGTTTGGCGTCTGTTTGAGCTGGCGGATTATCTGCGCGATCTGGTCGATGGCTGCGCCGTTACCAGCGGGCCAGTTGCGCCATTGCTTGCCGTAGACCGGCCCCAGCTCGCCGTTTTCATCCGCCCATTCGTCCCAGATCGTCACGCCGTTGTCGCGCAGATAGGCGATATTGGTGTCGCCCTTCAGGAACCACAACAATTCGTGGATGATGGATTTTAAATGGACTTTTTTGGTGGTCACCAGCGGAAACCCGGCGCTCAGGTCGAAACGCATCTGATGGCCGAAAATCGACAGGGTGCCGCTGCCGGTGCGGTCGCCCTTTTGGTGGCCTTCGGAGAGGATTTTATTGAGTAAATCGAGGTAGGCTTGCATGGTTCAAGAGTCCTGAAAGGTCGCTCGCCTATAATGGCGGCGGAGGTCGCGCGCTGGTTGTGCTTTTTGGTCCACATCAGTGCGAAAGCGTACCATTGTAGCCCTATTTTGCCGGCCCGAACAAATGCCGAAGTGGCGCTAAGCCTTGCCATTTCTGGATTTATTGTCGAGGCACATATCTTGCTGAAACTTTTATACCATTCAAGAAATTGGAGGTACATCATGCGAGATTGTCCACGCTATTGCCAACGTTTCAGCGATATTTCCATTTCCGAACGCATACTCAATAGCCTGTTTTTGCTTACGATCGCCATCGGCTATTTGTTTTCGTTGGGCCAGGTTTACTTTACGCATCAGGGCCGCGACGGCCAGCCGGGATTATCGATAGCCGACGTAGCCATCGCCTATCACGGCAGCCCGGACCAAACCCGCCTAGCGGCGGCGATTAATGGGCCGATGGCCGGAAACCTCAAATCGCCGGCCGACAAGGAAATCATCCTCGATTGGATAGATTCCGGCGCCCAGCACGGCATCTACGAAAGCCAGGTTGCGCCTGTTTTGCAACGCGATTGCCTGGGTTGCCACTCGCCAGCCAGCGGCGTGAAGGTGCCGCCGCTGACCAGTTACGAGGAAGTCGTCAAACTCACCGAAGCCGACCGGGGGGCTTCAATACCTTCTCTGGTGCGGGTATCGCATATCCATCTGTTTGGCATCGCCTTCATCCTGTTTTTTGTCGGCAAACTATTCATCTATTGCGATATGCCGGTGTGGTTGAAAAGGTTGACGATAGGTATTCCGTTCTTGAGCATGCTGGTCGATATTTTCGCCTGGTATCTGACCAGGGAAACTCCGGCTTTTGCCTATTTGCTGGTGGTCAGCGGCGCGCTGATGGGCTTGTCTCTGAATTTTCAGATTGCGTTGTGTCTGTATCAGATGTGGTTGCCGATCTCTTATTACCGCAGTTTCGCGGCCATGTTAAAAAACCGCTACGCTGACTTGTGGGAGTTTGTGCTTTTTAGCGAGCAATCTATCCGCTTCAGAAAGGCCGTCAGGCAAAAAGGATGGGAAGCTTGCGCCTACCTTTGGGAAAAGCTGGTGTGCTGGCTAGACCGGGAGCTTCTGCTTCGGAAAGGCGGCAGATTGATCGGAATGTGCCAAGACGGCATCAAGCGCTTGATGTAACGACGCCCATGTTTATTTGTCGACGTCCAGAAAAAAGGCCGGTTTCCCGGCCTTTAATATTGCCGTGTCGAATCGGTTTATTGCAACAGATCCAGAGCCTTTTCGGCGGCTTTTTGTTTGGTTTTACCCTCGACCGCTTTAACGGCTTCTTTTGTCGACTTGGGTGCCACATCGACTTGGCCCTTCACTTGTTTCGCGGTTTCCTTGCCGGTTTTCAAGGCTTCTTCGCCTTTCTTGATTTCTTCGGGCGTAGCTTGTTTGAGTTTTTCCTCGGCGGCTGCTTTTACCTTTTCTTGCGCTTGCTCTTTAGCGGTCGCCGGCGCGGTTTCCACGCTCTGTTTCAAGTCCTTGGCGTTTTCCAATGTTTGGTTGGCCGATTCAGCGCCTTTGACGGCGCCGGGCGCCGCTTGAGTCGCGGCGTCCTTGGCCACTTGTTTGCCGGCGGCTTCAAGTGCCGAGGTTTCGGCCATTACAGCACCGGAAGAAGCAAGCAATAAGGTAACGAATAAAGTAGTTCTGTTTTTCATGGTTTGTTCCTCAAGTAAGTGTGAACTGCGGGTACAAAATACACTAGCGAGTCTTAACTAAACATTAACGCCTATTTTCCGGAGATTCGCCCCAGGCTCAACGCGACCAATTCCTGAGCCCTATTCATGCTGTCCGCTTCCGCGTAACAGCGTAGCTCCGGGGCATTGCCGGATGGCCGAAGATGCACGATTTCGCCGTTATCGAAAGTCATACGCAGGCCATCGGTCAAGTCGCGCTGCCGTACCGCGCCCAGCTCATTGCCCCATAAGCCTAGATAGGGCTCATCGTCGCCTTGCAGCCTATCCAGCAGAGCCCGGCTGTTTTCGACTGGAAAATTCTGCAAACGGTCGCTGGCGGTATAGCGCTTGGGCAAGCCGGCGAGCAGGGACGATACTTTTCCGCCTTGTTGTTTGGCCATCGCCAATACCGCCAAGGCCGGTAAGACCGCGTCGCGGGTCGGTAGCGCCGCCAAAGATTTGCCTCGTACCGACAATCCCTCGCCGGCCAGGAAGCCGCCATTGGCCTCGAAACCGGCCACGCCGCCGCTTTCGACTTGTTCCATGCCGGCGATCACGTAGGGCGAGCCGATACGGGTGCGGATGACTTGTTTGAATAATCCGGATGTTTCGATCGCGGTATTGCAGCTGACCGGCGTCACCACGGTGTCGGCGTCCAGAAACTTGGCGCACAACAGGCCGACGATGTCGCCGCGCAGCCACTCGCCGGTTTCGTCGGCTATCAAGGGCCGGTCGCCGTCGCCGTCGGTCGAGATGATCGCATTGAGCTTATATTCGGCCGCCCAGGCCCGGCCCCGCAGGCGGTCTTCTTCGCCGACGGCCTCGGTATCGATGGGCACGAAGGTGTCGGTGCGCTCCAGGCCTATCACCTCGGCGCCGAGGTCGGCCAGTATCTCTTTCAGGCAATCGCGGGCGGCGCTGGAATGTTCATAGACACCGATGCGCCAGCCGGAAAGCAGGTCGCTGGCAAACAGGCTGGTGTAACGTTCACGGTATTGATTCAGGGCTCTTGCATTCATGGCGGGCAATGCTTCGCCGCCGGCAATTGGCTGAACATCGACCGTCGCTTCGGTGATGGCGGCTTCGTCGGCCTTGCTGATCTCGCCCTCGGCTCGATAGAATTTGATGCCGTTGCGGTCGAAGGGAATGTGGCTACCGGTGACCATGATGGCCGGCAAGCCTTGCGAGAGCGAATACAGCGCCAGCGCAGGCGTCGGCAGCACCCCGCAAAAATCCACCTCGCAGCCGGCCTGGCGGATCGCCGCCGAACAAGCGCGGACGATGGCCGGGCTGGACGGCCGCAAGTCCATGCCCAGGGCGACTCTTTGCCCCGGTTTGGCTAGATTCAAGCCTTGCAAAAACGCCAGCGTGTAGGCGGCGCAGACCTGGTCGGTCATTTGGCTGACCAGGCCGCGCGCGCCGCTGGTGCCGAAGGCCACGCCGCTGTCGGCCATCATTTGTCGGATAGAAATTGTCGTCATGGGGAATTGTGCCTAAGTGATTGGAATATTGGTGTTTGGCTTAGCCGGCAACATAATGTCTTTGCCGTTTGTTGGCAACAGTACGCTTGCTTTCCGTCTTGCCGGCATGCGCCAAAAAATCCGGAAGGCCTTTTTCGCCGCTATTCAGGTAATCGCTTCGCAAGGTAGCCTCTGCGTCGGTCGCGGGTATCTGCAAATCCACGGTCATCGCCGTGTAAGTCAGCTCGAACAGGCGCTTCAAGGCGATCTGCCAGGTGCTGCCGGTCAAAGCATATAAGGCATCGCTCAGTTGCAAGAAACGGGCGAATGGCTGGTCGGCAAAAATGACCGGTAGCGTCTCGGCAAATCGCCCCGAATTGCCGATCAAATCCCAATAGCGTGCGAAGCGGTTCAGACGCTGTAGGTCGGCAAAGTTTATGTCGCGGGTGCTGAGTATCGAATACGGCGGATTGGGATCGTAACGCAGTTGGTATTGGTCGTTATGGCGATTGATAGGCGCGCCGCGCAATCGCTTCAAGATGCCGACCTGAATTTCCTGGGGACTCAGCGCCACCAATTGATCGAAACTACGGCCGAAGCCTTCCAGCGTGTCGCCCGGCAATCCCGCTATCAAATCGGCGTGGACGTGGGCGTTGGAATGTTGCCGCAGCCAGCTTAAGTTAGCGCGGGTCTTGTCGTTGTCCTGTTTGCGGCTGATCAGTTGTTGTATCAAGGGATCGAAGCTTTGCACGCCCACCTCGAATTGCAGTCTGCCTGGCGGAAAGCGTTTGATTGTCTCTTTCAGCTTATCCGGCAGGTTGTCGGGGATCACCTCGAAGTGCAGATAAAGATCGTCGCCGAGTCGTTCTAGGAAAAATTCCAGTATCGCCACGCTACTGTCGACTTTTAAGTTGAAGGTGCGGTCAATGAATTTGAAATGCCGTGCCCCTCGATGGTGCAGGGCATCCATGTCTTGTAAAAACTTATCCAATGGAAACGGCTTGGCGGTGACATCCATCGAAGACAGGCAGAATTCGCATTTGAACGGGCAGCCGCGCGAGGCTTCGACATAGGTGATGCGCTGGCGCAAGTCGCTATCGCTGTAATAAGGGTAGGGCGGCGCCAGGCGGTCCAGCGGCACGCTTTCGCCCCGGATGATCTTCTCCGTCGGCCTTTCGCCGGAAAGCAGTTGCCGGCAAAGCTTAGTGAAGCTGATCTCGCCGTTGCCGGTGATCAGATAATCGGCCAGCTCGGCGACTGCCGGCAGGTCCGGCGGATGGCTGACTTCCGGCCCACCCAACACCACCAGCACCTGCGGCGCGACTTGTTTCAGGATGCCGACGACGGCGGAAATTTCCGCGACATTCCAGATATACACGCCAAGGCCGATGATCCGGGGCTGGTGTTGCAGCAGTTTCTCGGCAATCTCGACGGGCTTTTGCTGGATGCCAAATTCCACTAGCTCGGTACTGGACTGTAGCTCGCCAAGATTGGCGTACAGATAACGCAAGCCGAATGCGCTATGGATATAACGTGCGTTGAGAGTGCTGAGAACGATGCTGGCCATGCCGGTTGCGGGATATTGCCTTGGTAAACGGGCGGTCAGGATAGCATTGATTGGTTCGTTGAGAGAATGCTCCGCACGGCTGGTATAAGGTCGAATAAATTCGCCCCTACCTTCTTCGCCCACCCAATAGCGATCCCAACACTCCGCGTATGATCTGCCTGCCGACTTCCTGGCCTATGCTGCGGGCGGCGCTCTTGGCGGCGGCTTCCAGCACGCCTTGCCCGCGCCGGCCCGATTTGCCCGTATTGCCACCGAGCAGGATGTCTCCCCAGGCCAAGCCGCCTTGTGTAGTCGGAGCAGAAGAGTCTTGTCCGGCGCGGCCCTTGAGGATTTCGTAGGCGGATTCGCGGTCGATCTGTTTTTCGTAATGGCCGTAGATCACGGAATTTTGCAGAGTTTCCTGGCGTTCGCCGTCGCTAACCGGGCCGATGCGCGAGCAAGGCGGCTTGATCAATGCCCGCTCGACCGGCTGCGGCGTGCCTTTTTCTTCCAGGAACGACACCAAGGCCTCGCCGACGCCGAGTTCGGTGATCGCGGTTTCCACGTCCAGTTTCGGATTACTCCTGAAGGTTTCGGCGGCGGCCTTGACGGCCTTCTGGTCGCGGGGCGTAAAGGCTCGCAAGGCATGCTGGACGCGGTTGCCGAGCTGGCCCAATATCACGTCTGGAATGTCCAGCGGATTCTGGCTGACGAAATAAATGCCGACACCCTTGGAGCGGATCAGCCTGACCACTTGCTCGATTTTTTGCAGCAGCGCAGCGGGCGCGTCGTCGAATAGCAAATGCGCCTCGTCGAAGAAGAACACCAGCTTGGGCTTTTCCAGATCTCCGGCTTCCGGCAGGTTTTCGAATAGCTCCGACAGCAGCCATAGCAATAGCGTGGCGTAGACGCGCGGCGAGTTGTACAAGGTATCGGCGGCCAGGATGTTGATCACGCCGCGTCCGCCATCGGTTTGCAGCAAATCGTTGAAATCCAGCGCCGGCTCGCCGAACAGATTTTCGCCGCCCTCGTGTTCCAGTTGCAGCAGGCCGCGCTGGATGGCGCCGACGCTGGCCGCCGAGATGCTGCCGTATTCTCCGCGTAGCTCGGCGGCGTTGTTCGAGGCATATTCCAGCAAGGCGCGCAGGTCTTTCAAATCCAGCAACAGCCAGCCGTTGTCGTCGGCGATCTTGAACACGGCGGTCAGCACGCCGGCCTGCACTTCGTTGAGGTTCAGCATCCGCGCCAGCAGCAGCGGCCCCATTTCCGAAATGGTCGAGCGTAGTGGGTGGCCTTTTTGTCCGAACACGTCCCAGAACAGCGCCGGTACCGCAGCGTAATTGAAGCCTTCAATTTCCAGTTCGGCGAGCCGTGCCTCGACCTTGGCATTGCCGCCGCCGGCCCGGCTGATGCCGGACAGATCGCCCTTGACGTCGGCCATGAACACCGGCACGCCGATGTTGGAAAAGGCTTCCGCCAGGGTTTGCAGGGTGATGGTCTTGCCGGTGCCGGTGGCCCCGGCGATCAAGCCGTGACGATTGGCCATCGCCGGCAGCAGGCAGAGTTCGGTAGCGTTGGATTTGCCGATAAGAAGCGGTGCGGTCATGGTGGTTTCCCTGAAACAATCAAACTTTGGGGAAACCATATCACGCTAGAGCCGATTGGCCAGTATCCTCGATTACGGTTCCCTTCATCGAGGCTACTGGCTTTGTCACATAGCGTCCCCTGTCATAGCAGGGTTATGCTTATCACCACATCTTATACCAAGGTTTCTTCTCTTCGGGCGAGGGAGAAGGCGACGGGTGTTCGGCTGAGCCAAGGGGAAATGGCGCAGTCTTTGTTCCTTCCACAAACCCGTAAACAGCTATTGCCCCGCCTTTATCGGCTGACAATACCTCCCGACAATCGTGAACAAGTATTCCGGTTGCAATTGCTGCCCCCATAGCGGCATCCTGAAATGCGAGTGGAGTTACCTCGCAATACTTGAGAAAGAACGGGGCAAGACGATCATGGGATTCTTTGAAGGTAAGTTGTGAGAACTTCGCTGACGCGTATTCTCGGTCCAGATTCTCCTCTCCAACCTTATCTCCGAGCTGTTGCAGCGTTGCAAACATAACATTCATAAGTTTTGGGCCATGAGTGTTGGCTTGGTCAGATATGACAGTTGTTCCGGGCTCGATTGCTCTATCGAAGCCAAAACTACGGTACATCAAAGAACCGGCCATTCTTGCCATCGACGCAATCAGCGTCTCGGCATGAAGCCGCCCCTCAATGGTGAGTAACTTTCTCGCTGACTCATTGAAGAAGCCGGCAGAGGCAATTAGAGCTTTGTGCTGCTCATCGGTCATACAGTTCTCCATCTGCATAATGTTTGGCATGAGTTGGCTGTGGAGGCCGCAGGCCGGAATGGGTCCGGTGCGACTGGCATGGTAGTCAGCAAGCTGGTGGAAGTCCAGCCATTGCCCTGTGAGAAGGGAAGATGTAGGCGAAGGCAAGGGTGTCCAAAGAAACTCTGAATTGCTACCCAAGGGG
>JAJRDU010000160.1 GCA_028748685.1 Methylococcaceae bacterium | reverse complement strand
TTTCCTGCGCGGCTACCGGCAGATGTATGACTTTATTGATCGCATGTTCGACGCCCAATCGTAATACGACGTCGGCTTTATCGAGATCGGCATGCTGGTTCTTAAGATTTTGATAGGTCTCGCGATCGACACTATCGATAAAACGGTTGAAAACCGGTTCATCACCGGCCGTCTCCCGGATAAAACCGACGTTAACCCCCCGCCCAACCACCGTAAACACCAGGTTGCCGGAGCGATCGCTCAATAATTGCCTGAGTTTCAGCGGCACCAGGAAGGTCAACTCCCTGCCCCACCACTGAAAAAAGCTTTTTATGTCTAAATCAAATGTCGTTTGTAAATTCATCTTCAACGGTTATTAACCGATTTTCCGTGTCATTGGTAAATAGCGACGGTGTCAATTGATTCGGTTTCCAGTCCAGCACTTGCTGAGGTATGTCTCCGTTGTCTTGACCCTGCATTTTAACCACCGCTTCAAGAGAGGCGGATGCCTCTTCGTCCATTTGTACGTCTATGCTTATAGTATAGGTCTGATTTTCATCGTTGCCAGCCCCCTCATCATTTTGATCCTCCGAACCTTGGTTGGAGGCCCCCAATTGCTGCTCCAAACCCGCATCGTGAACATTTTTATGCTCTAAATCCTCACCCAGAACCTGCAAGACTTCCGGCGTGGCAACGTGCAAATCGACCTCATTGAGCCCGGAATAGACTGTAATCCAGGGCTGAATCCGAGTAAAAATTGCCTCGTCGAAACCTTGCACCAAGCGCAACTCTTCCACGGATTGAAAGGCTTTATTGCTCGGGCCGTATGCCAAGCCGGCGGACTTATACTGTTTTTTTTCGCCCCCATGCGGTCTTGGCTCGTCATCCTCGTCGCGCCAGTCGAGAATGGCGTTCAGCAGGTGCTGTTGTTGAAAAGAATCGTCGGTAACCGCCTTGATCACCGCCCTCAACTGCTCTTGGCTGCCCGCGTTAATATCGACCTTGCCCGCTTCCGAAACGATCCTGATCCTGATCTCGCCACCGTCCGGACGCACCAGACTAAACACCGTCCCATTCCTCTTCCAGCGCCGTTTGGGGTCGGCGTGTTTCATCATGTATTGAGCCATACCGATACCGCTTTCGGCCACCGCCAAGGCTTCCGCATTGTTTTTCAGCGCCGCGGTGACGCTGCTTTCGCGGCGCATGCTCAAGGCGAAACTGCCGGCCATCAGGCTCAGCAGGGTTAAAATCCAGATAACGATCACCAATGCGAATCCGTTTCCCGATTTTTGCATGCCATTATCCACTAGGGCACCGTCGATTCACTATCGTCCGATGCGACGTTTTCGGTCGCCGGAAGTGCGTTAATTTTCAACGGAAACACCATGTCCGGCCAATAGCTGTCGTCATCCAGACGGATGCCGACCTTGATCAACTGCGGCAGATGATCTATATCCATCCAGTCATCATGCCAAGCCGCTTCATCTGCTTCCTCTTTCTTGCCGAAATAGGCAAAGGTAAAGGCTTTGACATGTTGCAACAGGACAGTCCACTCGGGTTCGCCAGGTTCCGTTTGCTGATAGGGCGTCAGGCCCACCATGATTGTCGAAGGCTCATTGCGGTCCGCCGCGATATCGAACACCTGCAAGCCTTTGCGGGCCGCTGCGACCGGCAACGCCGCGACAAAACGCAGCGTCTGGCGTTGACCCTTAAAGGCTTGCGCTATCACCGCAACCTCGGTGCCGGCATTTTCAAGTTCGGTGGATTGCGCCAATACCGGTCGGATCGTGGTCAAATGGCGCTTGAAGAACTGGTAAACAACGGCCTTCCTGCTGACCTCGACGATCTTGCCTTCACCGGCGTTCCAGCTTTCCGCGGCAATTTTCAAGCTGCTGAACAGCAGCACCACCATGATGCCCAGCAGAGTCATCGCGATCAATACTTCAATCAGCGTAAAGCCGTTTCGCCGCCAACTATCCGCCACTAGCCTCAACCTGCGATGTTTTCAAACTCTTCAATTCGATGGCGCGTGGTGTACTCTCTTCATCCCCCCAGGCCACCCTGACTTTTACCGACAACAATTGCAAGCTGGGGCCATTTTGCGACTGGTCGTCTTTCGGCACAGCAACCTCGCTCAGCGCGACCGGACTGACCACCACTTGCCAATCGTATTTATCGGCTTCGCTGCCCGAGGTTTCGCCTGCCTGAAGCGGCGTTTCGACGCCGGTCCTGGCCATCAGCGACTCGGCGATTTGAATGGCTAGCGTATATTCCTCGGAAACGAGGGCGTTATTGACACCCGACCCGAAGACGCGCAGCACGATGGTGATCGCCACAGCCATAATCGCAAAGGCGATCAAAATTTCCAGCAATGAAAAGCCCTTATCGCGTCGCATCGTCAGACCTTACACGGACACGAAATCTGGATGGAAATATGCTCCTGCAATTTCCACATCCGCCACATCCTTGTGGTTCGGCAATGCCGGCATATAGGCGGAAATCGTCACTTCACCGGTGATCCAGTTAACGTCGATCTGGCGCCGTTGCTTGCCCCATTCCAGCGTAATGCGCCCACCGGTCGAAGAACCGTCGCCGAAAAAACGGATACTGCCTTCGCCGCCCTCGAGTTCTTCTTCGGCAACGGTCAATGACACGTCGATCTCGGTCGGCAATTCGAACACCTTGTCGCGATTGCTGACACGATAGCTGTTGTCGTCGAGATTGATGGCGATGCTGACCGGCTGACGGCTCATCAGAGCCTGGCCGTGTGCGTAGCGTAGGGCCGATGCTATATCCCTGGCCGCCGCCTGTATTTTTGTGCTTTCATTGCCCGACATATTGCTGCTGATCGCCGCGAAACCCAAGACGCTGATCAGCAACACGATGATCATCTCGATCAGGGAAAAACCCGTCGATCGGCGTAGCGGCGACTTCGCCAGCACCCCCTGACGGCGCGCACGCGCCGGCACCGATGAACAAAGCCTCGGGGCGAATAAATCCGCCCCTACCCGGTAGGCCATTATTCCCAGCTGTTGACGTCCTGATCTTCACCCTCACCA
>JAJRDU010000159.1 GCA_028748685.1 Methylococcaceae bacterium | reverse complement strand
GCCGGCCTTAAGACCATGAAGGACATGGATGACTACTGCTACTACGTCGCTGGCTGCGTCGGCGAAATGCTGGCTAAATTATTTTGCCATTATTCGGAAGAGATAGCCCAACATCGCGAAGAACTGCTCAAGTTGTCGGTTTCTTTCGGGCAAGGCTTGCAGATGACCAATATCCTCAAGGACATCTGGGACGACGCGCAACGTGGTGTCTGTTGGCTGCCGCAAGATATTTTCACCGAAACCGGCTTCAATCTCGCCGAACTAACGCCGAGCACCGACGACGAACGCTTCAGACTTGGTCTGGCTCATTTAATCAGCATCGCTCACGGTCATTTGAAAAATGCATTGACTTATACCCAGCTGCTGCCCAGCCACGAGATAGGCCTGCGTAACTTTTGTCTGTGGGCGCTGGGAATGGCGGTATTGACGCTGAAAAAAATCAAGGAAAACCTTAACTTTAACGAATCCAATCAGGTCAAGATTAGCCGCAACAGCGTTAAAGCCACGATTATTGCCAGCAAGCTGACTGGCCGCAGCAACCTGTTGTTGTCATTACTTTTCAATATGACCAGCCGAAATCTTAAGACGCCGGACTGGCAGTATTCACTCGCATCCCACACTGGACAATAAGGAATCATCATGTTTACCGAAGCCCATGTAGAGACTAATAGCAACGACACTTTTAGCAGCGCAACCGGCAACAAACATATGCTGGGTTTACTGAACGTAGCAGTCGAGCGAGCGCAAGCCAAACTTCTCAGCCTGCAAAACCCGGCTGGTTACTGGGTGTTCGAACTGGAAGCCGACTGCACCATTCCGTCCGAATACATCATGATGATGCATTATCTGGACGACATTAACGAAGAGCTGCAAGCCAAGATTGCGGTGTACCTGCGCAGCCGCCAGGCCGCAGACGGCAGCTATCCGATGTTTACAGGTGGCCCCGGCGATATCAGCGGCAGCGTCAAGGTCTATTACGCCCTAAAAATGGCGGGCGACGACATCAACGCACCGCATATGGTCAAGCTGCGCGAATGGATACTGGGCCAAGGCGGCGCGGCGCGCGCCAATGTCTTTACCCGTATCGCGCTGGCGACTTTCGAGCAGCTGCCGTGGCGCGGCGTACCTTATATTCCGGTGGAAATCATGCTGTTCCCTTCCTGGTTTCCGTTCCATCTCGACAAGGTGTCGTACTGGTCGCGTACCGTGATGGTGCCACTGTTCATCCTTTGCACCCTGAAGGCCAAGGCCAAGAACCCGCGCAAAGTCGATATTCTGGAATTGTTCGTCGTGCATCCGGACCTTGAAAAACATTATTTTCCCGAACGCACCTTGCTGAACAAGATATTTTTGGGATTGGACAAACTGGGGCGCGTCACCGAACCCTTGATTCCGAAGCGTATGCGAGAACGGGCTATCCAGAAAGCCGTGGACTGGTTTACAGAGCGCCTCAATGGCGAAGATGGCTTGGGCGGCATTTTCCCCGCCATGGTCAATGCTTACGAGTCGATGCTGTTATTGGGCTTCCCGGCCGATCATCCCAATGTGCTGATTGCCCGCCAATCCATAGACAAACTGCTGGTGATCAACGAGAACGACGCCTATTGCCAGCCTTGCTTGTCGCCGGTTTGGGATACCGCTTTGGCCTCCTTGGCCTTGCAGGAAGCCGACAAGCATGGCAATCGCGCCAGCCTCCAACATGCCTACGATTGGCTGAAAAGCGTGCAGCTTTCCGATGAACCCGGCGACTGGCGGGTACGCCGTCCCGAACTGGCCGGCGGCGGCTGGGCGTTCCAATTCGCCAACCCGCATTACCCCGATGTAGACGATACCGCCATCGTCGGTTTTGCGATGGCGGATTCCGAGATGGAAGGACTGGATGAATCCATACACAGAGCGACTCGTTGGATCGTCGGCATGCAATCCGATAACGGCGGCTACGGCGCCTTCGATGTCGACAACACTTATTACTATTTGAACGAAATTCCCTTCGCCGACCATGGCGCACTGCTCGATCCGCCCACCGTGGATGTCAGCGCCCGCTGCGCGATGTTGATGGCTCGGGCGGCAAAGGATCACGACGAGTACCTGCCGGCATTGCAACGCACCATCGAATACGTGCGTAGCGAACAGGAAGCCGACGGCTCCTGGTTTGGCCGTTGGGGCACCAATTACATATACGGCACCTGGTCGGCTTTGTTGGGCTTGGAACAAACCAACGTCCCGAAAAACGACCCGATGTACACCAAGGCCGCGGCTTGGCTGAAAAGCGTGCAGCGCGAAGACGGCGGCTGGGGCGAAGACAACCTGAGCTATCACGACGACCAAAAATATCGGGGCCGCTATCATTTCAGTACCGCGTTCCAGACCGCCTGGGCCGTGTTGGGCCTGATCGCCGCCGGCGAAGTCAACAGTCCGGAAGTCAAAGCCGGTATCGATTTCATCCTGCGCACCCAGCAAGTCGACGGCGTATGGAACGATCCATGCTTTACCGCTCCCGGTTTTCCTCGGGTGTTCTATTTGAAATATCACGGCTATGACAAGTTTTTCCCCTTGTGGGCCTTGGCTAGATACCGTAACGAACTGAACAAATAGTGACTGACGGCAATAGTTCCCAACAATCCGCCGCACTTCCCGCATCCCTGTGGGTCGGCGGCGATAGCACCGGACGACACGCCACGAGCTCCACACAGCGTGTTGTGGGGATTGTCGTAGCGTTACCGGAAGAACTCGCCACCCTGACCAGCCAAAGGCTGGCTCAGGGTGAATGCGTTCGTACGGCCGAGAATATTCTGCTTGGCTTCGCCGGCGCGGGTCC
>JAJRDU010000158.1 GCA_028748685.1 Methylococcaceae bacterium | reverse complement strand
AGAAGTCAAACACTTCTACCAAGAGACCGAATATATGGCTGCAATCTTGATCTCTGTTGAAAACATCAATTTTTGGAAAATTTGTCTTGCAATAGGGGAGGAATCCATATATGGGGTGAGGGTGGGAGCGCTACGCTACACAAGCCTTCGATGCTTTCATCACCCTGCCCGTCAAACCGCACAGGGATATTTTGCCTTTGGCGACGCCAAGATCGATCAGATCCTCTGTTTCATGAATAGCGGCGCAATGCCAGAACTGGTATTTCAGCACAATGGCGCTATCCGAGATATATTCAATCCCTATTTATTTGCTTCAATAATGAAGGGGAAGGCACTGCCATGAGTGAACTTACCAAACCCACCCTCACCCCGGACACCCAAGCCATGCTGGACTGCCTGCGGCTAGCCGTCAGTAAAACCCTGGAGCGCAAGCGCCGGTTGGGACAATACGTAGTGCAATGGGACGGCAAGGCACCGTTCGCTATCGGCGACGATGCGCCGGAAAATTTGCGGAAAATACAAAGATCCGATCAAAATTGATCTGGTATAAGCCTAACCCTTGAATGCCAGTAATAAAGGCTTACCTAATCCCGATCGAGTCGAGATAGCTTTACTTGTCGATTCTAATAATGATTGAAACCTGGCCGACAAGGTTCGGCCATTATGTGAAGTTTCCTTTTATGTATAGCGATGTTACCGCGAGCGAGATGCGATCAGGCTTGGAAGCCTCTATCTCGCTCACGAGCTTTGCATAATTTCCACGATTTCAATACAGCTAACAAAGTCTCGAAAACCCATTAACGGTATGTATTCATATCGAAAACCATCTGGTCCCCATTTTTATAGCGCAAACTCGGCTAATTTAAGGAATGATGGTATTAGCGCGGCCAGCACTTGGCAGCCGAAAAAGGTGATTTGTTGAGCCCATGACAGTCTCCAGAAATGGACTAAGAAATATCCACTTCAGATAACTGCAGAATTTATGTCCAGCCTTTTAGACAAGATGCCTTGCTGAAGCCTCTGATTACACGCTATAAACCTTTCGACACCATACTGCTATGCATAAAAGGAAACTTCACATAATGGCCGTTATGCATAGCTATGCATAACGGCCAAAAGCGGTCCTTGAAATCCGATTTACAAATGAGCGAAAACGGCGCGATAACGGCCGTTCAGAGATGGCAGAACGATTTTGATCGCAAAATCGAACGGTGGAAAAGGCTGACACTGAACAAAAGTACAGATTGACGAGCGTCACAAAAATTAGATAGAAAGGCTTGCCGAAAGGATTTGGATGCAGGCCGGCTGGGACGCCGCAACGCCCTTCACTGGATTTGCAGCATGTAGGCCAAAATAAGCTGCCACGCGTTGCCGGCAAACCTGCCGGGATTGGAAGAACGCCGGAACGCTACGCTTATTCCGGCCTATCACAAGGCAACCACCGAATTTTAATCGTTTTAAATTGATAACAATGAGCAAGCAAATGCGTATGAAACAACCGCTACTAGCCCTCGGCGCGCTTCTGAGTGCTACCACCTTCAACGCCCACGCCAGCCTGACCAGCTTTACCGGCACCGGTAACGTTGGCCTGGTCTACAGTAGCGTCAGCAACGTGACCTGGACCCAAGACGCCAACCTGCTCAGCAGCCTGGTAACCAGCCTGGGCTACAGCAACGCCATCAACGCCATCATCGCCGCCAGCCCTGTCATTTACGACACGCCGAATTACTATGACGGCAGCTACAACAACTACGGCAGCTACTCAGGCCAATACAGCATCACCGCTAACGACTTTTCACCGGAAGGCTTTACCAACTGGTTTGGTGCCCAAGCCTTTGTCGGTTACCTCAACAGCATCAACTACGGCGGCAGCAGCCAATGGCGCTTGCCGACCAGTAACCAAATTGTTGGTTACAACGGTACTGCCGGTAATGAACTCGGCCAACTGTTCTACAGCGAACTGGGTGGCACTGCGGATAGCAGCATTCCTGATACCAGTACCTTCAACAACGAGCAAGCCTATTATGCGTACTGGTTGGGTACGGAGTACGCGCCCGTTCCCTACTACGCGTGGTTCTTCCGTAACAATGGCTACCAGAACGCCCCCAATAAGAGCTACATGTTCTACGCATGGGCGGTCAGCCCAGGACAAGTGTCCGCCGTGCCGGCACCGAGCGCTGTCTGGCTGTTTGGAACGGGACTGGTGGGATTACTTGGATTGAAACGACGCGGGCACGCTGGGTAATTCGGTGATTCGGGTGATTGGGTTCTTTTTGTACCCGCAAGGGGCAGCCCGCGTAGCTCCGATTAGCGATAGCGTAATCGGAGGAATACAGACATTTGAAATGTGCGATTACGCGAACTAATCGCACCTACATTTTGACAGGCAGCTTATTGCCTTTTACCGTCATCGTAAATTAAATTTCATTGTCAGCTCAGGGTCGATTTTTATCGGTCAACGAAGTGGTTCGCGCCGGCCTGCTCAAACTGGAAGAAGATATGAAGCTTCAGGCATTGCGAACAAAGCTGAAAGCTGGGGAAGAAAGTCCTGCGGTTGAGGGTTTTGATGACGAGCAGTTTCTCGCCAGTATGCGGCAAAAATATAGCCCATGAAGCCAAGTTATTGCATCGGGCCACAATAACTCTATCCATTTTTTAGTGCCAATAAAGCCCCAACAATCCGGCATAATCATCGCCGGTGTTTTGTGCTCCGGCCACTTGTATTCCAGCCGCTAATTGCAAATCCTTGCTCAAGGGATATAGCAACTTAAGCGTCGTTGCGGCAACACCATTACCGCCAGACAAATAATCTCCGTTTAGCCTTAAAACACCGCCTAGCGGAATTTCTATATTCACATGCAAGCCAACACTTTGCCATCCCGCCACCCTCGCGTTGGCGTAATAGCTGCCCACGTCGAAATCGACATCCCAATCGGAAAAATGCTGCTGAAAATCCAGATAGGAATAACTCATAACTACCGTCCCTTGCGCTAAAAAGCCGGCTCCGGTTTGGGTGCCAATCACTAATCGCCCTGGCCCTAAATTCCAGTGTTTTTCCAGATTCATTAACGCGTCGGGTTGAAATGACCATGCATCGGACCGCGACACATAAAACTGGGCATTCAGAAAACTAACACCAATATTCCACCCTTTCGGCAAGCCGTAATCGATAGAGCTATTTGACACGGCTGAAGCCGAATTGACATTAATTTCTTGATCGATAGCCAACGTTTCCTCCTCGGTGACATCGATATCCGGAAGATTATGCGGATGCTTTTTCTGCGAGCCTTGCTCTGCGCGATCTTTCGCTGCTAAGTTGCTATTTGCCAAACCGCCGACAAACAAAACAGCCATGCCAAGTGCCTTTAACATCGCAGCTCCGGCATTCCTATTTAAAGCCCACATTCAAAGTCCCGCCGATTTCGGATAAAATCCCGACATTAAGTTAAGTTAGTGGAGTGATGGGTGAGTATACTAACCATTCTGGAATTTCCCGATAAACGATTGAGAACGGTAGCGGCAGAGGTCAACAAGGTCGATGCCCACATCCAGACACTGGTCGACGACATGCTGGAAACCATGTACGCGGCCAAGGGCGTGGGCCTGGCCGCTACGCAAGTCAATGTGCATAAACGGGTAATCGTGATGGACGTCAGCGAGAATAAAGACGAACCGATCTGCCTGATCAATCCAGAGATTATCGAAAAAGACGGTGTCGAGGAATCGGAGGAAGGCTGCCTGTCGGTACCCGGCTTCTTCGAGAAGGTCAGCCGCGCAGAACATATCAAAGTCAAGGCGCTGAACCGCGACGGCGAAAGTTTCGAGATGGAAGCGCGCGATTTACTGGCCGTGTGCATTCAACACGAAATGGATCATCTGCTGGGCAAGCTGTTTGTCGATTATCTGTCGGCCTTCAAGCGTAACCGCATCAAGGCCAAACTGGAGAAAATCCATAAACAGCAAGGCCTTTAAGGACACAACATGAAAATCGTTTTCGCGGGCACTCCGGATTTTGCGGTACCTACCTTACAGGCGCTGATCGACTCACCGCATCAGGTTTGCGCGGTCTACACCCAGCCGGACCGCCCCGCAGGGCGCGGCCGCAAGCTGACCGCCAGTCCGGTCAAGGAGCTGGCCGTGGCTGCGAATATTCCGGTTTACCAGCCCGAAAATTTCAAACAGGCCGGCGATGTCGCCCAATTGGCGGCGCTGAATGCCGACTTGATGGTGGTGGTGGCTTACGGATTGATACTACCGCAAGCGGTGCTGGACATCCCCAGGCTCGGCTGCATCAACGTCCACGGCTCGCTGTTGCCGCGCTGGCGAGGCGCGGCGCCGATACACCGGGCGCTGATGGCCGGCGATGCCAAGACCGGCACCACCATCATGAAAGTGGTCAAAAAGCTCGATGCCGGCGACATGCTCTATAAATGCGAATGCCCGATCGGCGCCGCCGACACTTCCAGCAGCCTGCACGACCAGCTCGCAGTCATGGGCGCCGAAGGCTTGATAGCAGTCGTCTCGCAAATCGAGCAAGGCACGGTCGTCGCCGAACCGCAGGACGAAACGCTGGTCACCTACGCCCACAAGCTCGAGAAAAACGAAGCCGTGCTGGACTGGCGCAAATCCGCAGCCGAACTGGATAGGCAAGTCCGGGGTTTGAATGCCTGGCCGGTGGCGCAAACTGTTTTCAAGGGCGAGGTGTTGCGAGTCTGGCGCGCGGAGGTACTCGACAAAACCAGCGACTTGCCTCCTGGCACCATCAATTGCGCCGACCACGCGCTCGACGTAGCAACCGGTAATGGCATGTTGCGGCTGCTGGAAGTCCAACTTCCCGGCGGCAAACGCATCGCCGGCAAGGACTTTCTCAATGCCCATCAGGCCGACGGCTCGGTGTTGGGTTTATGAACCTACGCGGCTGTGCGGCACAGGTATTATCGCGCGTCATTTCCGACGGTCAATCGCTGACGGCCGCGCTGGATTCGGTTCTACCCAAACTCAAGGAAAACCAGGATAAAGCCTTCGTCCAGGCCCTGTGTTATGGCGTGATCCGCCACTATTTCGCGCTGGATTTTATACTGGGGCGCTTACTCAGCAAGCCGCTGAAACAGAAGGACGGCGACATCAAGGCACTTCTGCTGGTGGGCCTCTATCAACTGCAACACATGCGGGTCAAATCCCATGCTGCCGTTTCGGAAACGGTGGCGGCGACCAAACACAAGCCCTGGGCCAGATCGCTGGTCAATGCGATACTCAGGCAATATCAGCGCGACGCAGACGCCTTGCAACAAGCCTGCGCAGGCGACCAGCAAGCCCGTCTCAATCATCCCGACTGGATCATCCGCCAACTCGAACAATGCTGGCCGGAGCAAGCCGGAGAGATTCTGGCCGCCAACGACCAGGCGCCGCCGATGGCCTTACGGGTCAATCTGCTGCAGGGTAGCCGTGGCGATTACCTAGACCTGCTCACCGAACAAGGCATCGCCGCGCACACGGTCGCTTGCTGCGACAGCGCCTTGCTGCTCGATCAAGCGCTGGGCGTCGAGTCATTGCCGGGCTTCGGCGAAGGCCGGGTTTCAGTGCAAGACATCGCCGCGCAACTGGCCGCGAAACTGCTGGACGTTCACCCCGACCAGCGGGTGCTGGATTTATGCGCGGCACCAGGCGGCAAGACCGCCGCGATTCTGGAGCGGCAACCCGCCCTGCAATCCCTGCTGGCGGTCGACGTCGACGAGCAACGTCTGAACCGCGTCACCGACAATCTGCGGCGGCTGAAACTGCAAGCCGACACCCTGGCGGCCGATGCCGGCCAGCCGGAAACCTGGGCCGAAGGCCGGCAGTTCGATCGTATCCTACTGGATGCGCCCTGCTCCGGCTTCGGCGTGATTCGCCGCCACCCAGACATCAAGCTGCTGCGCAGGGAAAGCGACATCGCCGCCTTGCAAGCGCTGCAAGCCAGGATACTCGAGGCCGCCTGGCAACTGCTGGCGCCCGGCGGCGTTTTACTCTATGCCACCTGCTCGGTGCTGAAGCAGGAAAACGAATTGCAAATCGAGGGCTTCCTGAACCGGCATGCCGACGCAGAGGAAATTTCGATTCACGCCGCATGGGGAATGGCAAGACCGCATGGCCGGCAAATCTTGACGGGCAATTTGCATATGGACGGTTTTTATTATGCCAAACTTAGCAAACCTGTTTAATCACGGTTTGCTGATCTGCCTATTGATCTGGCCGCTATCGAGTCTGGCCGGAAATTTTGCCGCCAAAGTCCGTTACGCGGAACTGGTCGAGAGCCCCGAGGCTTATTCGGTTGACGCAAAAATCGATTATCAACTCAGCCCAACCGCCCGTGAAGCCTTGCAAAAAGGAGTCCCCTTGTCGTGGGATGTATTGATACAAATCCGCCAACCCGGTTTGCTGCGAAATAGCGTTCTCTATAGCACAAAACTTTCCTATACCCTGCAGTTTCACGCCTTGCTGAATCAATACGAGATCAAAAGCCCAAGCGGTGAAACCGAAATGTTTTTAACCCTGAATGCGGCATTGAATTATATGGCCTTGCTGCATGATGCAACGCGTTTCGACATCGGACTACTAAAAGCCGGCTACGGTTATCAATTGGCTATAAAAACCGAATTCAATCGCGAACGCCTCCCCGTCCCGCTGCGCCCCGTCGCCTACCTCGATGCTCAGTGGTTTCTGTCCAGTGACTGGTTTATATGGCCTATTCAAAAATAAAACTGCCGGCCAGCGTCTCGATCATCATCCTGTTCGGCTTCGTGCTGCTATCGTTGCAGCTGATGAGCAGCGCCACCCAGGAATCGTCGCAGCTCAGCGAGATGTACTCCTGGCTGCTGGTGATCAACACGCTGGGTTCCATCATCCTGCTCGGCCTGGTGGCAGTCAATGCCTACTCGCTGGTGCGGGAGCTAAAGAAGAAAGAGGCCGGTTCGAAACTGACTACCCGGATGGTCTCGTTATTCGTGCTGCTGGCCCTGGCGCCGGCGGCGATCGTGTTTTATTTTTCCGTGCAGTTTTTGCATCAGGGCATCGACAGCTGGTTCAACGTCGAAATCGACCGTGCCATGGACGACGCGCTGGAACTCAGCCAGTCCTCGCTGGCTCAGCGCATGAATTGGCACATCAAGCAAACCCGGCAAATGGCCGAAAAATTACAGGATAAATCGGAATCATCGCTTGCCTTGGAAGTCGGCTCCTTATGGCCCGATTCGGGTGCCGCGGAAATCGCGGTATTCTCCAATCAAGGCCATATTCTGGCCTCCAGTAGCGCCAATCCTAGCGAAATTTTGCCCCACCTGCCGGACGAACAAATCTGGCTACAACTTCGGCAGAACAAGGAATATTTCGCCTACGACCCTGGCGATAACGACGAAATGCTGGCCCGTATCATCATCCCGATTCAGAGTGACCGGAGCCGTTTTCTGCAGGTGCTATACCCGGTTCCGGTCCGCGTCACCGACCTCGCCGACTCGATCGAATTCGCCTTCATCCGCTATCAGGAAATGACCTTCCTGCGGGACTCGCTGAAGACCAGTTTCTCGCTGATCCTACTGTTGGTATTACTGCTAAGCATGCTGGCGGCGATTTGGGTGGCCTTCATCAGCATCCGCAACATCGTTGCGCCGGTCAAGGAATTGGTGAAAGGCACTCAGGCGGTCGCCGACGGCGACTATCAGCAACAACTACCGGTGATGAGCCAGGACGACCTCGGCTTTCTGGTCGAATCCTTCAACCAGATGACCCGCCGTATCGCCCGCTCCCGCGACGAAACCCGTGCCGCCGGCCTGGAGGTGGAAAACCAGCGCGCCTATCTGGAAACCATACTCGCCAACCTCACCGCCGGGGTAATCAGCTTCGACGCCTCGTTTTACATCCGC
>JAJRDU010000157.1 GCA_028748685.1 Methylococcaceae bacterium | reverse complement strand
ATACTTGATTGCATCCTCGGTGTTCATCACATTGACGGTATCTTCCAGCTTTTCCTTGGTAACGCTTTCGGTAACCTGAGGTAATTTGTATTTTTCCGTTGCCGTTGGTGTCGTGATTTGTTCGTCGCTGACCACGACGTCGGATAATGTTGTGGTTTCCTGTTTGTCTGCCGCCTGTGCTGGCATATAAGTCGCGATGCTAGGGAGAAGCAATAGTGCGGATGCGATTTTATTTTTGTTCTTCATTTCGCCGTTACCTGTGAATTTTGTGAAAATTAAGGATGAGCATATTTTAAAGGGAAATTGTTGTGATGAAACAATTCGTCATACCCAGAGGGCTTCAAGAAGCAATATTCAGACCGCAAAGAGCGGTTGTGCTATTTTGGCGGGCAGGCGATGATTTGTCTGGGAGATGAGAGACTGGAATGAGGGGTAAATTAAAAAAACAATGTTATTTGCCGCAATTTTTACTCCTGTTGTGTGTCATATGGCCTATTTATTAAATTATAAAAGGGGAGATATCATGAACAAGCACTTGCAATTAGTCAGAGAGTTTCACGAAAAATTTGGCATCACCCAGCCGGAATACCCGGAAACCGCGCATTTGTCGGATATGGATGTCGTGATGCGCCAGGCTTTATTAATGGAATGCGGCAGCGAGACCTTCAAGGCCATCGCTGTGGGGGATCTGGCCAAGATTCTGGCGGGACTGGTCGATCTGGCTTATAACTCATTGGCGGCCATCGCTTGCCGCGGCGACGATGTGATAGCGACTTCCTCGAAATGGCGGCAGGATGGCTCGGTACTTTCCGTGGTGAGAGTATTGTCGGAGAGAATTAACGGCTGCACCTCCGGCGAGACCGTGCATTATTCGGCCCTTTATGGCATGTGCGAACAGCTGGCTCGGGGCTTCATCAATGCCGATTTCGACAAGGCATTCCAGATGGTGCATGACAATTTGATGGCGCAGACCGGAAAAGGTGGGGCGCAGAATTATGAGCTGCGTATCGAGCGGGAAACCCTGCCAGAGGCGCCGGATTTGAGTGACGCGCTTTACGAATAAGGATAGAAACATGACGGGACAAACCTATACCCTCGGCTTCGTTGGCATTGGCCTGATGGGGCGGCCGATGACTTTGAGGTTGTTGGCCGCCGGCTTTTCGGTCAATGTCTGGAACCGTAGCGCCGACAAGTTGGACGAGGTGATTGCGGCGGGGGCCAAAGCTTGCAGCAGTATCGGCGAATTGGTGGCCGCCTCCGATGTGGTGATTCTGTGTCTGGCCGATACCCCGGTAGTCGAGACGGTAGTAATGCTGGATGTGGCGGCGCATGGCGGCGCTGATAAGTTGTTGATCGATTTGTCCAGCATACATCCGGAAACCACTCGGCAATTGGCGGCGCATTTACAGGCGATATGCGGCATGCGTTGGGTGGATGCGCCGGTGTCCGGCGGCACGGCCGGCGCCGAGCAGGGCACATTGGCGATCATGGCCGGTGGTGCCGTTGAAGACATTGTCATTGCCCGTGAAGTATTGAAGCCCTTGTACAGCCGTCTGACACACATGGGGCCTATCGGCAGCGGCCAGGCCACCAAAATCTGCAACCAGATGATCGTCGGTTGCAACGTGCTGGTGATCGCGGAAATGATGGCCTTGGCGAAAGCGGCGGGCGTCGATGCCGCGAAAATTCCCGAGGCCTTGGCCGGCGGTTTCGCCGATTCCAAGCCTTTGCAAATCGTCGGCCCGGAAATGGCGGACAACCGTTTCGAGCCGGTGAAATGGCGAGTCAAGACCTTGCTGAAGGACTTGAATATGGCCGTGGATTTGTCCGGTAAGCAGGGCAGTGCGGTGCCGATGTCCGGTCTGGCCGCACAACTGATGCAGTTGCACGGCAGCCACGGTTTTCTGGAGCAGGATCCCTCCACCTTGATCAAGCTTTATAGCCAAGACTGATGCTGCGTTTTACCGCCAATCTCAGCATGCTGTTTACCGAATACGCCTTGCCGGACCGGTTCAAGGCCGCTAGGTATCACGGTTTCGACGCCGTGGAAATCCAGTTTCCCTATGAACTGCCCGCCGAACAAATTCGGGCGGCCCTGCTGGAAAATGATCTGAAGCTGGTGTTGTTCAACGTCGATGCCGACACCTTGCTGCAAGGCGGCGAAGGCTTGGCGGCGGTGCCGGAAAAGCGCGAGCAGTTCAAGGCGGCGGTTGCCCAAACGTTGGCCTATGCCGAGTTGTTGAAGCCGGAAGCGATCAATGTTTTGCCGGGTCGCTGCCTGGATGCCGGGCGGCTAAACGAGTATCGAGCGACCTTTATAGAGAATCTGCGCTACGCAACGGAAGCATTTGCCGGGCAAGGGATCACCACGGTGTTCGAAGCCGTCAATAGCCACGATATGCCGGGCTTCATCATAGAAAGTAGCCGGCGGATGTTGGAAGTAATGGCCGAGATTGAGCACCCTATGCTACGCCTACAATACGATATTTACCACATGAGCCGAATGGGCGAGGATTGCGCCGCGTTTTTGCGGCGGCATCACGAGAAAATCGGCCATATCCAGTTCGCCGATTGCCCTGGGCGAGGACAGCCTGGAAGCGGCGATGTCGATTTCGAGAGTTTGTTCGGCATAATCGCCAACTCACCCTACCAGGGTTGGGTTGGCGCCGAATACAAGCCGGTCGGAACCACGGCCGCCAGTCTGGATTGGCTGAAAACCTACTCGGAAAGGCTGGCGGGCGGAGTATAATCTCCAGGCTTTAATTCATAGGTTAAAAGCCATGACCGCACATAATTTCACTATTCATCACGCCAGTCTGATCGTTTCCGATACCGAGCAGTCGTTGCACTTTTATCGGGATGTGCTGGGCATGCAGCCTGTTGAGCGACCCAATCTTCCCTTCCCTGGCGCCTGGTTGCAAATCGGCGAACAGCAGATTCATTTGCTGGAACTGGACAATCCCGACCCGACCACGGGTCGGCCGGCGCATGGCGGACGCGATCGGCATGTCGCCATGTATATTGATTCGGTGCAAGCCTTGCGAGACGATTTTGATAAGGCTGGCGTCGTCTATACGATGAGCATCTCCGGCCGCAAGGCGATGTTTTGCCGGGATAGGGATGGCAATGCATTGGAGTTTATCGAACGTCCCTGATCGCCCGTATGTCCAGACGAATTTTGTATGGCGCACTACTAATTTGCAGCGCGGCGATGTTGCTGTTCGTGATCGGCTTCCTGTGTTTTCAGATGGGTTTGGCCATGCTGGCCACATTGTTTTACGTCTTGGCCGGCAAGATCATGCTGCTGGCCTTGGGCGTGTTGCTGGCCTTGGGCGCGGTGGCCCTGATTGCCGCGATATGGCGGGAACTGCGGGTTTATTTCTGTCGGGAAGCGGCGGCGTTGCGCCGGATTTTGGCGGTAAGGGCCCGGCAGATGGATGCGGCTACTCTCACGGTTCAGGAATCGCGGCAGATACGTTATTTAAGCCATTTTAAGCGCCAACGCTTGCTGGCGGCTAATAATCGCAAGCATTTGCGGGAGTTGTTCGATGCGGTCAATCGGGAGTTACAGGCGGTGAGGTCGGAATTGCCGGCGGCCACTTATAAGGCCTTGCGCAAGGCCTTGCGCAATCATCACAAACGCGCCGATGCCGAGGCAATACTCGCCTTGCGCGAGCAGATACCATGTCGTTAATAAGTCGTTGGTTGGGAGACACTCTGGCTTTTTTGCGCCGCAGCCGCGACGAGAATCTGCGTTGGCAGTTGTCCAGGCAGGACGACGTCGCCGAGTTGCGGCAGGCTAGGGCCTTGGCCGAACAGGCTTTGCTGGCGCAATTGAAAAAGCAGACGCAGCAATTGGCTCATGAGTTAGAGGTCAATAAGGCCAGAAACAATACCGAGCTGGCGATGGTGAAGACCCAGTGCAAGCAGGATCTTAAGGACTATCAACAATACTTGCAGTCGCTGGACAGGTTGAAGGAGTCGCTACGCAATAGTTATGCGCATTTGCCGGAGGCTGTGGCTTTTACGATCCATCATCACGCCAAGCAACTGCTGAACCAGATGTGGGAGACGCAAGAGCCCCAGGAAAAAATGAAGGTTGAAATGCAATTGCTGCAGTTTATGACTGCGGTGCATGAGGATAGTCAGGCCTCTTTGCAATCTTCCGGCAACGAGGCTTTGCCGCAAAAGGCATTGGCGATCATCGATGCAAATTTGGACGTTAAATAGTTTGTAGGATGGGTAGAGGCGATAGCCGAAACCCATCGGCGGAGATCGTTAAATAGGCTGAAAATAGCCTTCGATGTCCTTGATCAACTTTTTATTCAAGGCAAACATCACCACATGGTCGCCTTCGGCAAACACCGTATCGTGATGCACAGGTATCACTTCCTTTTCGCGAATCAATGCGCCTAGTATCACGCCGTCCGGCAGATTGACCTGGTCGACTCGGAGGCCCACCACCGTCGGCGAATTCTTGCCGCGGTGGGCGATCGCTTCGATGGCCTCGGCGCTACCGCCGCATACCGAACTGACGCCGACCACGTCGCCTTTCCTGACATGTTTGAGGATGCCGCCCAGGGTTTCCAGTTTGGGCTGGATGGCCAGATCAATATCAGAATTTTCCAGCAATTTTAGGTAGGAAGTATTGTTGATTAGGCAGATGGCTTTTTTGGCGCCGAGCTTCTTGGCGAGTCCCGCCGAGATTAGGTTGATACCGTCATTGTTGGTAATGGCGCAGAACAGGTCGATGTTCTCGATCATTTCTTCGTGCAACAGGGATTCGTCGGTGCAATCGCCGTGCAGAATCAGGGTTTTTCTTAAGTCGTTGGCGATTTCCTTGGCGCGCTCCGGGTTCTGTTCGATCACCTTGACCTGATAGTTGTTTTCCAGTGCGATGGCCAGCCGCTTGCCGACGTGGCCGCCGCCCGCCAGCATGATGGTCTTGATCGGTTCTTCAAGCTTATGCAAATCGACCAAGGTTTTGCGCATCTTGTCGCGCGGACAGACGAAAAACACTTCGTCGCCAGTGGCGATCACTGCTTCACCATTGACCGGAATGGCCTTGCCATCCCTGAAAATGGCGGCAACGCGGATCATGCCGTCGGCCAATTTTTCCTTGACGACATGGATTTTCTTGCCGGTCAGGAAGCCGGTTGCACCCACCCTGATCGAAAACAGCCGTACCAAACCGTAGGCGAATTCCGATACATGCAGGGCGCCGGGAAATTTGATCAGATTTCGAATCGATTCGGTGACTACCTGTTCGGGGCTGATGACGATATCAATGCCGCCGGGCTCGAACAGCTCCGGATGATTCAGGAAGTCGATGGCGCGTACCCTGGCGATGGTTTTGGGTTTGCTGTACAGGGTGTTGATGACTTGGCAGGCCAGCATGTTGGTTTCGTCGCGGTCGGTGACGGCGATCACCATGTCGGCATCCTTGATGCCTGCTTGTTCCAAGGTGCTGGGATGGGCCGCGTTGCCTTCGACGGTGGCAATATCCAAGCGCGCCTTCAAGGCGGTGAGCAGTTGTGGTTTCTTATCGATCACCACAATGTCGTTTTCTTCGCTGGCTAATGCGCCAGCAACGGAAGAACCGGTGACACCGGCGCCGAGGATCACTATTTTCATAAAAGCTCAAGGATGTGGTGGTTTTTACGGGGCGCGGAAGCGTTTTGAGCGTGTGGATTCGCGAATCATGAAGACGGCGAATTATACGCGGATCGAATGCCTTGTCCACGTCAATTCAAGTCTCTGTTTTACATGCTTTGTGTTATTCCGCAGTCCGGTAGGCTTGTTTTCTGGTGACAGAGACCTTATAGCGTTTATAATCGCACGCTTTGAATTAACTATCACACTGGAAATATCATGCTGGGTAAGCTGGTTAAATTGGTTGTCGGCAGCCGCAACGACAGGCTGGTCAAGAAAAAACGCAAGCTGGTCAAAAAAGTCAACGCCTTGGCGGCCGAATATGAAAAGTTGTCCGACGAGGCTTTAAAAGCCAAAACTCAGCAGTTTCGCGACCGTCTGGCTCAGGGCGAAAAACTCGACAACCTGATACCGGAAGCCTTTGCCGCGGTGCGTGAAGCATCCACCCGGGTATTTGGCATGCGCCATTTCGACGTACAGTTGATCGGCGGCATGGTGCTGCATAGCGGCAAGATTGCCGAAATGAAGACCGGCGAGGGTAAGACCCTGATGGCGACCCTGGCCGCTTATCTGAATGCCTTGCCTGGCAAGGGCGTTCACGTCGTAACGGTTAACGATTATCTGGCGCGACGCGACGCGGAATGGATGGGCAAGCTATACGGATATCTGGGTTTGACCACCGGCGTCATCGTCAGCGATCTGACCCACGAACAACGCCAAGTCGCTTATGCCGCCGATATTACTTACGGCACCAACAATGAATTCGGCTTCGATTATTTGCGCGACAACATGGCATTTAATCTGGAGCAAAAAGTTCAGCGCGATCTGAACTTTGCGATCGTCGACGAGGTGGATTCGATTCTGATCGACGAAGCCAGAACGCCGTTGATTATCTCCGGGCAGGCGGAAGGCAGCACCGATATTTACCTGAAAACCAATCAAATCATTCCTTACCTGACCAAGCAGGAAAAAGCCGACGATCCGGAAAAGCAGGATCAAATGCCCGGCGATTATTCGGTTGACGAAAAATCCCGGCAAGTACATTTGACCGAATCCGGTTATGAGCATATCGAACGCTTGTTGGTCGACCAGGGGCTGATTGAGGAAGGCAGCAGCCTTTATGATCCTGCCAACATTCGCTTGATGCATTATCTGAATGCGTCATTACGCGGCCATGTGCTGTTTCAGAAAGATGTTGATTATGTGGTCAGAAACGATCAAATCATTATCGTCGACGAATTTACCGGCCGGATGATGACCGGCCGTCGCTGGTCGGAAGGTCTGCACCAGGCGATAGAAGCCAAGGAAGGGGTGACGATTCAGAACGAAAATCAGACGCTGGCTTCGATCACCTTCCAGAACTATTTCCGCCTGTATACCAAGCTGTCCGGTATGACCGGCACCGCCGATACCGAAGCCTTCGAGCTTAACAAGATCTACGGGCTGGAAGTGGTGGTAATTCCAACTCATCGGCCGATGGTTCGTAGAGACATGGGCGACTTGGTTTATTTGTCGGCGCGGGAAAAATATAACGCCGTGATCGAAGACATCAAGGATTGCCACAAGCGCGGTCAGCCGGTATTGGTGGGTACTACATCGATTGAAAAATCCGAGTTGATTTCGGCGCTGTTGAATCAGCAAAACATCCCCCACGAAGTGCTGAATGCCAAGCAGCACGAACGTGAAGCGCATATCGTCGAAAATGCCGGCATGCCTGGCGCGGTGACCATCGCTACCAACATGGCCGGCCGCGGTACCGACATCGTATTGGGTGGGAACCTCAATGCCGAACTGGCCGCATTGGGCGAGGATGCCAGCGAAGCGGACAAGGAAAGGGTGCGCGGCGCCTGGCTGGATAGGCATGAGAAAGTGTTGGCCAGCGGCGGTTTGCATGTGATCGGTTCAGAGCGCCACGAATCCCGGCGTATCGATAACCAACTCAGGGGCCGTTCCGGCCGCCAGGGCGACCCCGGTTCCACCCGCTTCTATCTGTCACTGGAAGACGATTTGATGCGGATTTTCGCCTCCGAGCGTGTCGCGGGATTAATGCAGCGCTTGGGTATGCAGGAAGGCGAAGCGATCGAACATCCTTGGGTGACACGCTCCATCGAAAGTGCCCAGCGTAAGGTGGAAGGCCGAAACTTCGATATTCGGAAAGAAATTCTGGCTTATGACGATGTCGCCAACGATCAGCGTAAGGTCATTTACTCGCAACGCAACGAATTGATGGCGGCCGAGGATATTAGCGAGATTGTCTCCGCGATTCGCGCCGATGTGATCAACGATGCGATCACCCAGTTCATTCCACCCAAAACCATGGAAGAACAGTGGGACATTCCTGGCCTGGAAGTTCACTTGCAGCAGGAATTCAATCTGCAGTTACCTTTGGTCGAGATGATGGACAAGGATAGGACGTTGAATGAATTGAAGCTGCGCCACTTAATCGTCGAGAAAGCCGAACAGCAAAGCCGAGACAAGGAAATGGCTGTCAGCGCCGAAGTGTTAAGACACTTTGAAAAATCGGTGATGCTGCAGGTGCTGGATAATAGCTGGAAAGAGCATCTGGCGGCGATGGATCAGTTGCGCCAGGGCATACATTTTCGCGGCTATGCCCAGAAAGACCCCAAGCAGGAATATAAGCGCGAGGCATTTACGATGTTCAGCGACCTGTTGAATCACATCAAGCAGGAAGTGGTCGGGATCATGGCCAAGGTGCAGGTGAGCCGCGAAGAAGATGTGCAGGCGATAGATGAACAACGCCAGGCTCAGGCACCGCAGGAAATGCATTTTGAACACGCCGAAGCGCATTCGGCGTTTGAAACGGATCAAGAGCTCGAGGCTGACTTGGAAGCGGAAAGCGCCGAACATCCTTTCGTCAGGAACACTGAAAAAGTGGGACGTAACGATCTTTGTCCCTGCGGTTCCGGCAAAAAGTATAAGCAGTGCCACGGCAGGTTGAGCTGATCCGTTGTTTGTGGCCATGTTATTGATTTAATTGGGCAGCTTTTTGGGTGGAGTTGAATATATAGACTTAATGCTAGGCGGTGGTACGATAATCTTTATGTAGGCGGCCATTGATGGCTGCCTGAAATCTCGATTCGACTGAACATTATCCGAGGAGTTAAGACGATGCCGCACAGAGTGTTTCGAATAAGCAGTCCGAAATCGGACATTACCAACTTGCCCAAGATGGGGATGGAAAAAAAGGATTTCATCGCCGACTTTAAACATTATTACAGTCACCGTCTGGGACGGGATGAGAACTGTCGTTCGCCGCATTATGCCTATGAAGCGCTATCGCTGGCGATTAGCGATAGACTGGTCGAGCGCTGGAAAAACACCTACAACACTTATAAGGATCTGGACTGCAAAAAGGCCTTCTATCTGTCGATGGAGTTTTTGATGGGGCGCTCGCTGAGCAACGCGATGCTGAACCTGGGCGTCGACGATGTGGTCAGCGAAGCCTTATATGATATGGGCCTGGAAGCCGAGGAATTATTGGAAAGCGAACCGGATGCCGGTCTTGGGAACGGCGGTCTGGGCCGATTGGCCGCTTGTTTTATCGACAGTTGCGCAACGTTGAAATTGCCGGTCACGGGTTATGGGCTGCGTTACGAATATGGCATGTTCACCCAGCAAATCGTCAACGGTGAACAGGAAGAACGGCCCGATCACTGGTTGCGTATGGGCAATGTCTGGGAGATCGAGCGCCCTGAATACATGACACGGGTCAAATTCGGAGGCCGTACCCAGACCCATATCGACGAACATGGCAACAAGCGGACCAGTTGGCTGGATACTCATGACGTGCTGGCCATGCCATACGATACGCCGGTGCCTGGTTACAAAAACGGCACTGTCAATACCTTGCGATTGTGGAAGGCGATCGCGACCGAAGAATTCAATCTGCAGGAGTTCAATGCCGGCGATTACGCGGAAGCCGTAGCGCAAAAAAACACCGCGGAAAACATCACCATGGTGTTGTATCCCAACGACGCCAACGAAAACGGCAAGGCCTTGCGTCTGCAACAGCAATATTTATTGGCATCCGCCAGTCTGCAGGACGTCATTGCCAACTGGGTCGGCCGCCACGGCAATGACTTCACCCATTTTGCCGAAAAGAACTGCTTCCAGCTCAACGATACCCACCCCAGTATTTCGGTGGCCGAACTGATGCGCTTGCTGATGGATATTCACGGCTTGTCGTGGAAAGAGGCCTGGAACATCACTAGTCATACCATGGCTTACACCAACCACACGCTGTTGCCGGAAGCGCTGGAAAAATGGTCGGTGGGCTTGATGCAGCATTTGTTGCCGCGGCTGATGGAAATCATTTTCGACATCAACGCGCATTTCCTGTCCGAAGTGTCGGCGCACTGGCCGGGCGACGGCGAACGCATGGCGCGGATGTCCATCATCGAGGAAGGTGGCGAAAAACAGGTGCGCATGGCGTTTTTAGCGATCGTCGGCAGCTTCTCGGTCAATGGCGTCGCGGCACTGCATTCCAAACTGCTGCAGGAAGGCTTGTTCAGGGATTTTTACGAATTCTGGCCGTACAAATTTAACAACAAAACCAATGGTGTCACGCCGAGACGCTGGTTGGCGGCTTGCAATCCCGAACTGGCGGGGCTGATTACCGAAACCATAGGCGATGGCTGGATTACCGACTTGTCGGAGTTGGCGAAACTCCGGCCCTATACCGAGGATGCCAAGTTTAGGCAGAAATGGTTTGATTTAAACCAGGCTAGTAAACAGCGTTTAGTGGATTTCAAAAAGGACGAGCATAACATCGATATTAACGTCAATGCGCTGTTCGATGTGCAGGTCAAACGCATCCACGAGTACAAGCGGCAGATCCTCAACGTGCTGCATGTGATCCATCTTTACGACAAGATCAAGCGCGGCGATACCCAGAATTGGGTGGATAGGTGCGTGCTGATTGGCGGCAAGGCGGCTCCCGGCTATGCGATGGCGAAAAAAACCATCAAGCTAATCAACAATGTCGCCAATGTCATCAACAACGATCCTTCCGTTGGCGACAAACTCAGGATGGTGTTCATGCCTAATTATCGGGTGTCGGCGATGGAAAAAATCTGTCCGGGCGCCGATCTTTCCGAGCAGATTTCCACCGCCGGTAAGGAAGCCTCTGGCACGGGCAACATGAAATTCATGATGAACGGCGCATTGACCATCGGTACGCTGGATGGCGCCAACATCGAGATTCGGGAAGAAGTGGGCGCGGAAAACTTCTTCTTGTTCGGCTTAACCGAAGCGGAAGTCGAAGCCTTGCGGCCTAATTACAATCCGCAAGCCTATATCGATCAAGATAGCGATTTGCAAGGGGTAATGCGTTTGCTGGAATGCGGACATTTCAACCAGTTCGAACCAGGTATATTCGACGACATCATCTCCGCGATCAAGAGTCCGAACGATCCTTGGATGACCATCGCCGATTTCCGCAGCTATATTGATGCGCAAAAACGCGTCGAGGCTGCCTGGCGCGACCAGGAACGCTGGACCAAGATGAGCATTCTTAATACCGCCGCCAGCGGCAAGTTCTCCACAGACCGTACTATCAGCGAATACAACCGCGACATCTGGAAGCTGGCGCCGATTGATATTGAGAACCTGTAAGGCAATGGAGAGTCATGCTCGATATTGTCCTGTTTGAGCCCGAGATTCCGGCCAACACCGGCAATATCATCCGCTTGTGCGCGAACACCGGCGCGCATTTGCATCTGATTCAGCCGCTCGGCTTTCAGTTGGATGACAAGCGCCTGCGCCGGGCGGGTCTGGATTACCATGAATGGGTCAACATTCACCAATATGCGGCCTTGGAAGACTATATCGAAAGAGCCAAACCCAAGCGTTTGTTCGCGTTGACCACCAAAGGCACAAATCTCTACAGTCAGGTCAAGTATCAGGCGGGCGATGCCTTGCTGTTCGGTCCCGAGAGCCGTGGTCTGCCGGCCGTGTTTCTCGACCGCCTCCCCCAACAATTGAAACTGTATTTGCCGATGCGTCAGGAAAGCCGCAGCCTCAATCTTTCCAACACCGTGTCAATTGTGCTGTACGAAGCCTGGCGTCAGCTCGGGTTTCCGGGCGCGGTGATTCATCGCTAGATTAGGTGATTCTGGGGCAGGCAAAAGCGGCAGCTTTTTAATCGTGGCTATCGAAAATCAGTTTTTCGGTGGCAAAACCCAGAGCTTTGGCTTCGGATAGCAATGCTTTCTGCGTTTGTTGGTCCAGTGTTGGCGTACGCGCCAAAATCCAAAAATATTCGCGGTTCGGCCCTGCGATCATCGCATAGCGGTAGGCGGTTTTATCCAGCGCTATGATGTTGTAAGCGCCGTAAAACGGACCGAAAAAAGACACTTCCAAACGGCCGACATCGGGTTTGTCGACGAAGTAGGCTTTCCCTTCCGCGGCGGTGCGCCGGCCTTCTTCGGCATTAAAACCGCTGTTGATGACTTTTACGCCGCCGTCGTCCCGCAGGCTGTATTCGGCGCGAATATCGCTCAAACCGCGTTCGAAACGGTGATCGAGCCGGGCGATTTCATACCAGGTGCCCAAATATCGGTGCAACTCGAAACCGCTTACCGGTGTGACGCCTTCCGGGATGCCGGTGCAGGCTGACAATAAAAACAGCAGAGCGGACAAAACATAGCGCATGGTAAGAATTCCTCTGATCATGGAGTAATCGCCCTATACAAGGCTTTCGCGTGTTGACTTTGCACGCCGTGGTCGACGATGGGCGAGGGATAGTCGCAAGCTTGCGTTTGTTTATGCCAATGATGAATCACCGTCGCCGGAAACAGCCGCAATTCCGGCAGCCAGCGTTTTATATAGACACAATCGGCATCAAATTTTTTCTGCTGTAGCCAGGGATTGAAAATCCGGAAATAGGGCTGGGCATCGCAGCCGGTAGACGCCGCCCATTGCCAGTTGCCGTTGTTAATGCAGGGATCGTAATCCAAGAGATGCCTGGCAAAATAGCGCTCGCCCCAACGCCAGTCGAAATGCAGATCCTTGACCAGAAACGATGCGGTAATCATCCGCAGCCGGTTGTGCATGCAGCTCGTTTGTAGCAACTCCCGCATGCCAGCATCCACGATCGGAAAGCCGGTTCGGCCTTCGGTCCAGGCCGAGAACCAGTCATCATCGTTTTGCCAGCGTATGGCGTCGAAGCGGCGATGGAAGGCATGGTCGAACACATGCGGATAATGAAACGCGATGTGGGTAAAAAAATCCCGCCAATATAACTGCCGCAATAAAGGATGTTCATCGCCCAATGATTGAGCGATCGCATAATAGGCTTCCCGGATCGAGCAGCAGCCGAATTTCAGATAAGCCGACATATGGCTGGTGGCCGCCAGCGCAGGGAAATCGCGTTGTTGTTGATAATCGCGGTGGGCTGTCAAATTTTCTAGCAGCGCCAATGCCGCGCTCCGGCCGCCTAACAAGGGATTGTTATGGGGCCGGCTGAAACGGCCGATCAAATCCTCGCCGGCATCAATCCGCAGCGTGTCGATAAACAACCCTGGGCTCAATCCCTGAGGTGAGGCGACGGGGTTTTGCCGGGCACGCTGATAGAAAGCCGTGAACACCCGATACGGCGATCCGTCACTTTTCAGAACCTGTTCCGGTTCGTTGAGCAACAGGTCGCCATGGCTGTGAAAGCCCAGGCCAAGAGTGCCGCAATGCTTTTGCAAATCGGCATCGCGCTGGCGGCTGAAGGGTGTGTAATCGCGATTGACGAATACGGCCTCGATGTTTTGATCGTTTCGTAAACGGGTTATTACTCGTTCCGGATGGTCGTTAAACAAATACAGCAGGCCGCCTCGTTCGGCGATTTGTCGTTGCAAATCCCGCAGGGCTTGCAGCATGAATTGCAAGGCGGGCTGGCTTTGGTAGGGATGCGGCTCGATTTGCCTTGGATCGAAAATAAAAGAGAGTATGACCTGCCGAGACTGCGCCAGCGCCGAATTCAGGGCGGTGTTGTCGGCCAGCCGCAAGTCGCGGCGAAAGATAAACAGCGATTTTTGGTAGCGTTTCATGGCTTACCGCAAGCCGTAAGACGCATCAATCATGCCCCAGAATTTGTTGCAGAGCTGCTTCCAGCGTCGGGAATTGAAACTCGAAACCCTGTTCTTGCAGGCGCGCCGGCATCACCCGCTGGCTGCCCAGCATCAGTTCGGCCATTTCGCCGAATAATAGCTTTAACAGGGTGGTGGGCATCGGGAGCAGGGAAGGGCGATGCAAGCGTTTCGCCAGGTTGTCGCTAAAGGCCTGATTGGTGACGGGTTGGGGAGCCGTGGCGTTGAAAGCGCCTTGCAGATCGGGGTTGTTGAGCAATGTGTGGACGATGGCGAGCCAGTCGCGGCGATGTATCCACGACATCCATTGTCGGCCCTCACCCAAGCGCCCACCCATCCCGAGCCGAAAGGCCGGCAGCATTCTCTGCAGCAGGCCGCCGCCTTGATCCAGGACCAAACCGGTACGAACCAGGCAGACTCTGATACCGAGTTGCTCGGCCTGACGGGCGGCATTCTCCCAGTCCAAGCATAATTGCTGTGAGAAACAGGGCTTGCCGCCGCTGTTTTCGGTCAGCACGGTATCCCCCTGGTCGCCGTAAACACCAATGGCTGAACCGCTGATCAAGACCTCGGGCTTTTCCGGTAAGGAGTCGATGAAACTTACCAGGCGTTCGGTCAAGGCGATTCTGCTGTCGCGCAGTCGTCGCTTGCGGATGTCCGTCCAGCGAGCTCCGAAGATGGGTTCGCCGGCCAGATTGACGATGGCGTCGAAACGCGTGTCGGTCGGTAGTCCGATGAGTTCGGGGACGGCGTTGATCCCAGAGCCTAAAAGCCTCTTGGCCGCAGCCGGATTACGGGTCAGTACCGTGACGCTATGGCCTTGTTCCAGCCAGTCGCCGACCAGCGCGCTGCCTAAAAAACCGGTGCCGCCGGTGATCAGGATGTTTTTGGAAGTCATGTTTAACTCCTTCGGCCCGGGCCGATTGCTTGTCTTGCATGGTTTGAAGACTACGGCTTATTCTTTCTTGCCGTTTTCTTTTTTGTCCAACAACCAGTAGGTGATACCAAGAGCCAGCACCACTGCGGCGCTGGCATAGATGTAATCCGGCTGCAGATATTTGAAATCGAAGACGATGACCTTTCGGGAAATCGCCATCAAGGCGGTGGCGACCACCAGTTTCACCGGAATCACGTCGCTACGCAGGTAGAGACTGATGTTCAGATAGATCTCGATCGCAATCAACACCGCTAGAAAAGCGCCGAAGGTGGCGAGTATGTCGGTGATGCTCAGCAGCATGTAGGGCGGCGTGCTGAGTTTGTCGAACAAGACATAAACCACATCGATCACGCCCAGAAAAATCACCAGCACCATCAGGGCCGCCAAAACGGTAACCGCGAAACGAATGGCCTTGTGAAATATCTGCAGTATGCCGTGTTGGTCGTCGTTGATGGGCAGCTCTTCGTGGGATTTGCGTTTTTTATACGAGCTGCTGAAATGGTTCATCAGGGAGCTGAGTAGTTGTTGATTGAATTCCGTGGTCTCGCCGATATGGTCGGCGCTGAAAAAGTGATTCAGCCCCTCGATGTTTAGTCCTGCCAACTGCGAGGCATCGACTTCTTCAAATCCCATGCTCCAGTCCGGAAACTGGCGTTCGGTGATATAGGTTCTTTCCAGTTTCGTGACATTCCGGTGGCGGGGATCGCGCCTGATTTTTTGAAACGCCTTGTTGACCTGTTCCTCCTTGCCTTCCAGAACCTGCACGAAGCATTCATTGAAATACAGCAACACGCCGGTAATGCCTTGCACGGAATTGCCTTGTCGGCATTGCCTCAACAAGCGCATCAGTTCGTCGGTGGAGAAGGGTTTGACTGCTTGACTCATGTATACCAGCCTGATCATGCTAGCTCTCCTCAATGGTCGTTATTTGGCAGCGATTGGGTTGATCGATTTCTTAAGCCTTGTTCGCCGAGGGTAGTGCGCCATAGCCTATGTGCGACAGCCCCAGATAAAGAAAAAACCTGGGATAATTGTCATCGATCGGTACCTGGTTGATGGTGCCGTAGAACTCTATTGAAACCATCAGGATCAACAAAAAGGCTCCAAGGATCAGTAGGCCTTGATAGTTGTCCCCAAACCGGCAAAAGCTGTAAACCGCGAGTTCGGTGAGACACAGGTAAATCAGCATCAAGCGTAGATTGCCGGCCATCGGTCCGTAAAGCTCGTTTTGATCATCAAAAAACAGCGTGCTGCCCATCGCCGAAATTACGCCGACGATCAATAGGAAAATCACCGAGGCGTTGAAATTGATCGCCAGTATCAGTTTCAAAACGTTAAACCCTTTGTTGTTAACGCTACTGTTATTCATGATTGAACCGCCCTTTCAAAAAGATGCCCTTCGTGAGTACAGCATGGGAAGGGCATATAGAGGAGGAAACATTTACCGGCAGCCCATTTTGATAACCGGTGAAACCAGCCTTGACCTCAGGATAGTGCCAATTGCCCCTGGTCGGGGTGTGGTTGGCCAGCCGCATTGTCATCCGGAACCTGATGGTCTTGTTCATTCGTTGATTCGGCTGTCTCTGGTTCCGGCGGCGCGATACTCCGCCCCTGCATCAGTTCATCGATCTGAAATTTATCGATAGTCTCCCAGTCCAGCAGGGCATGGGCCATGTTGTGCAAAATCTTGATGTGCTCCTTGAGTATGGTCTCGGCTCTGAGATAGTTGCGGTCCACCACCTGGCGAATCTCCTCGTCTATGACCTGCGCCATTTGCTCGGACATCGGCTTGGATTGCGGGCCCATGTAGCCGC
>JAJRDU010000156.1 GCA_028748685.1 Methylococcaceae bacterium | reverse complement strand
GCCCGTAGCTGTCGTTGACTTGCTTGAAATCATTAAGATCCAAGAACATGATGGCAAAACGAGTTTTCTGTCGCAACGCCCTCGACAGCAATTGATTCAGCCGATCAAGCAGCAGCATGCGGTTAGGGAGCCCGGTCAAGGCATCATGGTTTGCGAGCTGCCAAAGCCGTTTTTGATTCTCTATCTGGAATACCCTGCTCTGTTGATGCGCGCGCAAGTAAGCGACGATAATCAGGGATGACGAGAGGGTCAATACTGCCATCAGCGCCAGTAATCCAAGACTCAAATCCGACCAGCCGACCTGCCGCTTCAAAATCAGGGAAAAGGGTTCCCCCAATGTTGCCAGCGATTTTTTGTAGGTAAAGGCTGGAAAAATGGACGCTTCAATAGCGCTACGGGCTTCACCCGATATTGCCAGCAACTGGCCATTGGGGTCATCGGGGCTGAAATCCTTGTGGTAAACGATCACCGTCTCGCCGCTGATTAATGCAAATTTTTCGGCCTTTACCAGTTTGGCGGCATCTATCACCATGTCCACCACCAATTGATCCCGTGTATTGAGCGCAAAGGGCGAGTCATTGCTTTGGAAAGTCTGAGCGATTGGGCAAAAAACCACGTAGGCCAGATTGCCCTCCACCAGTTTGAAAGGATGGCTAGCAACGGGGGCGCGGCGCTGGAGAGAGTCGGTAATGGCTTGGCGCAGAAAAGGAACGCTCTCCATGTCCAGCCCGAGAATGTCTTCGGAGCCCGACCGCATCGGTTCCATGAACACAAGCGGATAATAAGTATCCTTCTCTTCCAGCGCCAACCATTTCCGGTCTGAATCATAAGAATAAGATTTGACGGAAAAATTAGGGATGCCATTATTTCTCTTCATGGCCACAAGCTTCGCAAGCTGGCTTTTTGTCACCACTTGCACAATTTCAAGCGCGAAAATTTGGGGATTGGCGTCGAGGACTTGCTGCACGTAGCGCGAGGCTTTGTCCGGGTCCGTGCCGCCAACGGCGCTAAACAGCGCCGAGAATCCTTTCAGAATGGTTTCACTGCTGACCATTGCCTTGTTGAGGTGATCGGAGTAAGCATCACCAAATTGCGTCAAATCCTTTTCCACATCGCGAATATTCAGCACCACCACAATGGCCGCCGAGCCCAGACATAGGGACAGCCACAGCGCGAGGCTAATGACATAAGTCCAGACGGAAAGTGATTTCATCGATGTCAGTGAACTTTGCATGAACCTATCCTAATACGAGGGGGTAGCACGTGAAGTGAAATATTGCACACGCCAGGCCGTTCTATTCGCTGCGGTCCGTCGGCAGGTAGTCTCGGCGCGTTCACGTTTGACTATACCCGCTGTATCAATGCCTAGGCATAGCCACCCGACAATCCGGCGCTATAATCGACCAGCAACCACTATAATCTTGCCCAGCATAGCCATGTCAAGCGACTGAACGATAGGCTGTTTTTGAAATCGCATAATTATGAGCAAAGAAGGGTGCCGGGAAATTCGTCCTTCAGCATTACCCCGGACAAGCACCAAAGGCGCACCGGTAAACGGCTTACTTCGCTCGAGAACCTTAATCCGGCAATTTTTTACAGTTGGCCATAGTCGAAACTATTCTTCAATACTAAGCTCAATCCCGTTCATGCCGTCCAAAACGGCAATTTCCACCGGGATGGCAAAACAACAGAGCCTCGCCCCATTTGAACAAGCCAGGAGTGATGCCAATGACCCAGCATTTTTTCAGAATCATCCAACGCTTAATCTGGCTGGCCGTATTGGCGAGCTCGCTCTGTTTACCAGTCAACGGAGCGTACGCGCAGGATCAAACCGCCGATGTACTGATCGTCGGCGCCGGATTGTCGGGCTTGAGCGCGGCCTATCACTTGCAAAAAGCCGGCAAAACCGCCGTGATCCTGGAGATGAGTCCGCATATCGGCGGCCGGATACGCACCGCCTCTTATCCTGGTGACTCCCAGGCCGAGATAGGGCTGGAGGAATTCTGGGAGAACAATCCGGCACTGGAAATCATCCGCGAACTCAATATTCCCTTGGAAAGCGCGTACACCAGTTTTTCCAGCTTTTACTATCAGGATAAACTTTACCCCTTTACCCACGACTCCAATCTGGAGTTTCTGGAGTCTTTCCTCGACGGCGGGGAGATGAAAGCCTACAAAAAGTGGGATAAAAAAATGGTCGAGCTGCATCGCCAGCTAGCCGAAGTCCCCTTGCCAGAACAGCTAGCGGCACTAAAAGAGGTATCGTTCGCCGACTGGATTAAAAGCACCAGCGGCCTGTCCGCCAAGGCCCAGGAGTTCGTGCGCATCCAGACCGAGCCCGAGTACGCGACCTCGTGGCATAAGATCAGCGCGCTCGACGGCATCGCGGAATGGCATTTGTTTTCCGGCGAAGGGCTGGCGCCCATGCACGTGGTGGGCGGCAACCAGCGCGCCGCCGAGGCTATAGCCGACGCGATTGGCCGGCAGAATATCCGCTTGAATCAGCTCGTCACTCACATCAAGTCCACCGATACCGGCGTCGAAGTGACGGCTACCGACCAGGCTGGCTTTCAGAACCGGGTTTTCCGTGCCCAATACGTGATCGCCGCGATACCGCTATTCCGATTGAATGACATTCAATTTACCCCCGAATTGTCCGCCGATAGGAAACAAGCGATACAGACGCAATCCGGCGGCGCTTACTTTACCGCGCATGTGATCACCGACGGCAAGGCCAGCCGCTTTTGGACGCACGAGGATGAAAGCGTCTTACCTATCATGTCCGATGGCCCGCTGGGGGTGATTTACGAGGGAAAATCAGAGGCCGGCCAAGACGCCATCCTGAATTTGCTGGTGTGTGGCACCCATGCCGAACGCTTTAATGCCAGGGTCAACGCGCCGGACGAAATACGGGAAAGCTTGCTGGCAGCCTTTGAAAAACAATGGCCGGGATTCAGGCCCTTGGTCAAACAGATGACGTTTTACCGCTACCACCCTCGCGCCATCGCCTCCTGGCCGGTCGGCAGATCGCGCTTCGATAGCCTATCGAAAGCCTTGAGACAGCCCCAGGGCCGGGTCTATTTCGCGGGCGATTTCACCGAAGACACCCATTCCAATGGCGCCGCGTCTTCGGCGATACGCGTGGTCGAAGGCATACTGCAACAAAAATAGCGAAGCCGGCGACTTAGGGCGTGGCCAAATCCTTAACAATCCTGTCATTTAGCGCTAATCATCCTGTCACATACCGCTGCCTATAATCCGGGCTCCATTCATTTGGCCCAGGAGCTATCGCCATGCGCAGTAAAAGACCACGCTATTTTTCACATCCCGGCGTTTTGAAGACCGTCATTGCCGGACTGCTATCGCTATCCGTCAACGCCCATGCCGATACCGGTAACGTGCCATTGATGGAACAAGGCATACAAATCGGCGATTTAGCTCCCGGCCGCGCCATCATCTGGAGCCGCGCAGACCGCGCGTCGCGGATGTGGGTGGAATATGCGTACAACGAACAGTTCACCGACTCGGTGACCGTTCGCGGCCCTTATGCGATGGAAGACACCGATTTTACCGCCAGACAGGATTTGACCGGTCTTCAGGAAGGCAAGGATGTTTACGTTAAAGTCTGGTTCGAGGACCTGACCAACGCTCGCGGCAAGAGCGAACCCGTCACCGGCCATTTCCATACCATAGGCAAACGCGACGACATCCGCTTCGTCTGGGGCGGCGATGTAAGCGGCCAGGGCTGGGGCATCAACGAAAACTTCGGCGGCCTGAAGATCTACGAAGCCATGCGCCAAGTTCAGCCGCAGTTCTTCATCCAAAGCGGTGACAGCGTCTATTCCGACGGCCCTATCAAGGCCAGCGTGACTGCCGAGAACGGCCAAATCTGGACCAATCTGGTGACGCCGGAAGTCAGCAAGGTCGCTGAAACCCAAGCCGAATTCCGTGGCCGCTACAAATACAATCTGCTGGACGAAAATATCCGCCGCTTCAACGCCGAAGTCCCGCAAATCTGGCAATGGGACGATCACGAAGTCGCTAACAACTGGTCCGACTCCAAGGACTTGAGCCAGGATGCCCGCTACACCGTCAAGGACGTTCCAACGCTGATCGCCCGCGCCTCCAAGGCTTTTCATGAATATGCGCCCTTGCGTCCGCACGATGCGGAGGAATCCGAGCGTATTTACCGGAAAATCTCCTACGGCAAACTACTGGATGTGTTTGTGATCGACATGCGCAGCTATCGCGGCCCCAATACCGCCAACCTGCAAACCCAGCCCAGCGCCGAAACCGCATTCCTCGGCGAAGCCCAAGTGGCTTGGTTGAAGGAAGAGCTGAAAAACTCCAAGGCCACTTGGAAAGTCATTTCGGCCGACATGCCCATCGGCCTGAATATCAGCGACGACTTCGCGCATAACCCGCCACAACGCTGGGAAGCCGTCGCCAACGGCAATGACGGCCCGGCTGCCGGCCGCGAACTGGAAATGGCCGACCTGCTGAGCTTCATCAAACATCAACATGTCAATAACCTGGTCTGGCTGACCGCCGACGTGCATTACGCGGCCGCGCATTATTACGATCCCGCCAAGGCCGCCACCAAGGATTTCACGCCGTTCTGGGAATTCATCGCCGGTCCCTTGAATGCCGGTTCGTTTGGTCCTAACACCACCGACGGAACTTTCGGCCCGCAAGTGGTATTCGCCAAGGCCCCACCGGCCGGTCAGGTCAATCTGTCGCCTTACGCCGGCTTGCAATTCTTCGGTGAAGTCAACATCGATAAAAAGAGCAAGGCCTTGACGGTGGACATGAAAGACATCAACGGCGCCGTTGTATTCAGCAAGACTCTGCCGGCCGAGCCCGAACACGACCGTGAGCACGACCACGGCCGCGATTAAAAACCTTTGCCGGGCGGCCCGTAGCCGCCCGGCAAGCCCAAATTTTATCAATCACTTAACTCATCCTAAAGGAAAAATCGATGTTGAAACCATGCTACAAACCAAGCGTATTGGCGGCGACGATAGTCGCTATACTCGGCTTTCAAAACGCTGCAAATGCGCAGCCCCATCATGAAGGTCACGAGTCCATGCGCAACAACCCCATCGTCATCGGCCATCGCGGGGCTTCCGGCTACCGGCCCGAGCACACACTCGAAGGCTATACGCTGGCCATCGAAATGGGCGCCGACTTCATCGAGCCCGATCTGGTGCTGACCAAGGACGGCCACATGATCGCCCGCCATGAACCTATGATAGGCGGTACCACCGACGTCGCCAGCCATCCTGAATTCGCCGACCGCAAAACCACGCGCATGCTGGACGGTGTACAAGTTACAGACTGGTTCGCCAGCGATTTTACCTTGGCCGAAATCAAGACCCTGCACGCCATCCAGGCCCGCGCCGGCCGCGACAAACAGTACGACGGCCTGTTCCAAATCCCGACGCTGAATGAAGTGATAGCACTGGCCAAGAGCAAATCTAAGGAAACCGGCCGCCAGATCGGCATCTATCCTGAAATCAAGCACTCCACTTATCACGCAAACCTCAAGGGTGCCAACGATCAAGCCTTGTTCGGCCTGAACTACTTTGAAAACAAACTGTTGAAAAAACTGCACAAGGAATACGGCAACAGCGCCTGCGCGCCGGTGTTCATTCAGTCTTTCGAAGTCAGCAATCTGCAATACCTGAGCCACAAGACCGACATTCCTCTGGTACAACTGGTCGATGCCGACGATGTCAATGCCGATGGTTCTATGTCGCTGGTCGCGCCTTACAAACAACCGTATGACTTCGTCGTGAAAGGCGACCAACGTACGTTTGCGGACTTGTTGAGCGATGAAGGCCTGGATTTCGTTAAATCCTACGCCGACGCCGTTGGCCCCTGGAAACCTTATCTGGTTAAAACCGTGGACGATGGCATCGATCGCAACGGCGACGGCAAGATCACCATCAACGATCGCCGAGTCGACGGAAGCACCGGCGTGGTGGAAATGGCTCACGACAAGGGCTTGAAAGTCCACACCTGGACCTTCCGCAACGACGCCAGCGGTTATGGCTTTGCCGATCCCCAAGCAGAAATGACCTATTATTTCGACCTGGGCGTGGACGGCTTGTTTACCGACTTCGCCGATACCGGCGTTGCGGCGCGCGATGCGTCGGTCAATGCCGTCAACGAACCGCAGCAATGCGATCGCCACGACCGCAAAAACCACCATCATCATTAATCCGCAAGGATTTGCCTCAAGCCCGGCCCTCTAGTGCCGGGCTTTCGATGTACCGTAGGTGCGAATTCATTCGCACTATGGCCTTAAAGGTCGAATAACCCACAGGGCACAAGTACGTTCGCCCTTAAGGCGTGAGCCAATGCTTAAATAACGGTATTGCCTTGTACGCCAGGTATTACGTTTCACCAAAATGTCCGCAAATCGTCATCATTTCTTAACCGTTTTTTCACCGTCCACAGTGGAAAATGTGAACCGGCTTGCATAATTTCCGGCGTTCGAAATCCGAGCGCCGGCAACGGTAAATTTTGCCGTTCCACTGCCAGTCAGGCCGGGCTTCGCGCCTACTTACCGATTTCAACGTCAAGAGATGATGCAAACATGACCGCTAAAATTTTAAGCCGCTTTCCGCTGCTGGCCGCTATCGGTGCCATCGGTTTGTTCGGCAATGCCCAGGCAGCCACGCCGGTGTTTATCAACGAAATTCACTATGACGATAACGGCGCCACGGACAGTGGCGAGGCTATCGAAATAGCCGGCCCTGCCGGCACCGACCTCAGCGGTTGGTCCCTGGTGCTGTATAACGGCAACGGCGGCGCCGTCTACAACACCAAAGCCCTCGGCGGCGTGATCGCCGATCAAACCGGCAATGGTTTCGGCACGCTGAGTTTCAGCTATCCTGCAGACGGTATCCAGAACGGCGCTCCGGACGGCATCGCGTTGGTCCACGGCGGCACGGTGGTGCAGTTTTTGAGCTACGAAGGCACTTTTACAGCCGTCGGAGGTCCGGCGGCGGGCATGACTGGCATCAATATCGGCGTGTTGGAAAATGGCGCACCCGTCGGCCAATCCTTGCAACTGAAAGGCAGCGGCAGCAACTACGAAGATTTCACCTGGAATGCGTCTTCGGCCAATTCATTCGCTGCCGTCAACGGCGGCCAGAGCTTCAGCGGTGGCACGACTCCGCCACCGGTATCTCAATGCGGCCAGGCCGCTACCCTGATCAGCGCCATTCAAGGCAGCAGCGGCGTCAGTCCGCTGAGTGGTTCCGTGCAGCATGTCGAAGCGGTGGTCAGCGCCGATTTCCAAGGCAGCGCCAATCTGAACGGCTTTTTCGTGCAACAAATCGGCAGTGAAACCGACGCCAATCCCGCCACTTCCGAAGGCTTGTTCGTCGCCTCCGCCGCGCCGGTCAATGCCGGCGACCGGGTACATCTCGTCGGCACCGTCACCGAAACCTACAACATGACCCGCCTGGAAAACGTCGCTTCCGTCAATGTCTGCTCTTCAGGCAATCCGCTGCCTGCCCCGGTTGCCGTGAGCCTGCCGTTCGACAACGTAAGCAACGATCCGGAACAGTGGGAAGGCATGCTTATCCAGCTGCCGCAATCCCTGACGGTCACCGAAAACTACAATCTGGCCCGCTACGGCGAGTTGTTGCTGTCGTCCGGCGGCCGTTTACTGACACCGACCCAAATCGCCGCGCCCGGTCAGGCGGCCGTTGATTATGCCGCGCAAAATCTGCTGAACCAGTTGCTGGTCGACGACGGCTCCAGCATCCAAAATCCGGACCCGGTGATTTACCCACAACCGGCCGGACTCAGCGCCGCCGACACCCTGCGTAGCGGTTATACGGTGGCCGGCGCCACTGGCGTATTGGCTTACGATTTTGGGGTTTACCGTCTGCAACCGACTCAGCCCCTGGCTTTCGTCGCCGATAACGGCCGCACCTCGGCCCCGGGCTTGAGTAGCCTAGGCTCGCTGAAGATCGCTGCTTTCAACGTGCTGAACTACTTCAACGGCAACGGCCTGGGCGGCGGTTTCCCGACCGCGCGCGGCGCCAACACGCTGGCGGAATTCAACCGCCAACGCGACAAAATCATTCCGGCCATCCATGCCATCGATGCCGACGTGGTCGGCTTGATGGAGATCGAGAACGACGGTTACGGCAGCAACAGCGCGATCGCCGATCTGGTGAACGGGCTTAACCAACTGGCCGGTGCCGGCAGTTATGCCTACATCAATCCGGGCTTGAGCCAAGTCGGCACCGATCAAATCGCGGTCGGCATCATCTACAAACCGGCCAAGGTCACGCCGGCCGGTTCGGTGGCGATTCTGGATTCTTCGGTAAACCCGCAATTTCTCGATACCAAGAATCGTCCAACCCTGGCGCAAACCTTTCTGGACAAGGCTTCCAACAAATTACTGACCGTGGCCGTCAACCATCTCAAATCCAAGGGTTCGGCCTGTACCGATGTCAGCGACCCGGACACCGGCGACGGCCAGGGCAATTGCAATCTGACCCGTACCAATGCGGCTCAGGCGCTGGCGACTTGGTTGTCGGCCGATCCGACTCACGGCGGCGCGGCTAACGCCTTGATCATCGGCGACCTGAACAGCTATGCCCAGGAAGACCCTATCACCGCATTGAAAAACGGCGGCTATCAGAATCTGCTGGAAACCTTGGTCGGCAATCAGGCGGCCTACAGCTATGTGTTCGGCGGCGCGGCCGGTTATCTGGACCATGCACTGGCAAACGCGACGCTGGCCAGCCAAGTCAAGGGTATCGCCGAATGGCACATCAACGCCGACGAGCCTCGGGCGCTGGATTACAACACCGAGTTCAAGACCGCCGCTCAAGTCGCCAGCTTCTACGCGGCGGACGCCTATCGCTCGTCGGACCACGATCCTCTGCTGATCAAGCTGTTCGTGCCGGGCGACCTGGATAACGACGGCGATGTCGACACCACCGACGCAAGCCTGATCAAGGCGCAAATCGGCAAATGCAGCGGCAAGGCCGGCTTCAACCGCGAGGCCGATTACGACAAAACCGGCTGTGTAAGCTATGCCGATTACCGGACCTGGTACGGCTATTACAACGGCTATTTGGCCGCCGCTAATTAAGGATTTGTTGAAAAAAAGTTTCCCTCTCCAGACACATCATTCCCACGCTCCGCGTGGGAATGCAGCTTGAACCGCTCTGCGGTTCGGGACGCTGGAGCGTCTCTGAGCGGGTTCCCACGCAGAGCATGGGAACCATAAGCGGAAGTTATTTCAGACGAAATCCTAAGCGCCGCAAACATTACAGATTAATTTTCATTGATTGAAGAAGGTGTTATGAAAAATTTACCATGGCGTCACTGCCTATTGCTTGCTTGTATTTTGTGGTCTGGTAACAATCAGGCGAGTACGCTTTCCATATCGGGAAGTCAGGATTTAATTGCCGGGACGGTATTGGCGAGCAGATCAGTTTTAGAAAAAACTCCGCTACCTCCTCTGCGAGGAGGTGATGTCGTTATTTTACCCGGGGGCAAAATTCAACTTGAAGCTCAGCAACCCATTACAAATACGGGATCAATCTTATCGGCAGCCATTATGCCCTTACCTAACGATCCGACTTTTTTACCTCTGCATCGGACTTCAGGCATTACCCACATTGGCGATTATTTTGATATTGAGGTGGTCGCGTTTTCGCTTTTTGCTAATGCAAGCCCAGACGAATTGGTGTTGGGGTTTGGCTTTAATGCTCAGCTCGGCGGCACGGCTGAGGCGCAATTTCTCGGTAGTAGCATCAATCCAGTATTTACCGACCTTTCCACGCAGGAAGGACTGAATCTGACGGCTGCCGGTCTGGCGTTTCCAGGCTTGAGCTCAAATGAAGCTGGTTCGTTCATTTCGTTGGCGGTTTTGCACTTTCAAGCCGTTACGGCGGGAAATTTGAATATTGCCATTACCAGTGATTTGACCGATCCCAATCAAGGCTTGATTTTTCTGACTCAAGCGCCGTTGGCAATCCAAACAAACAGCTCATTAGCGATCACCGCCGTGCCCCTGCCGTCCGGCTTGCTGCTTTTCGTCAGCGGTCTGGCGATGAGTTTGGGCGCGTTTCGTAAACGCAAAGCTTAGCCGCCTCCTGTTTTCCACAAATTTTAATAACACCCATAAATTTCGGAGCCTTTTAAGATGCTTAAAAAAACCTTTTTCCTTTCCGCCGTCTTGCTGTCGGCGCTGTCCGGCCAAGCTCAGGCCGTCACACTGAATGCCGACGGTCAATGGAACGCGTTTGATGTCGACGATTCCGTCTCCAATTCAGGCGGCCTGGAATGGATAGACTTCAACAACGATGCGTTGAGCTTCGACTTCACTCTGACCGGATCGGCGATCTTGAAAGTCGTGGACGGCGGTTTCGCCGGCGACCGTTTTCAGGTTTTCGACAACGGTAGTTTGCTGGATCAAACCTCGGTTGCCGTCAATAGCTATCCCGACGGCGTCGGCCTTGATTTCGATGCCGCTTTCGCCAATACCAATTTCAGCCGTGGCGTATTTTTATTGGGCGCGGGCAGCCACAGCATCACCGGATTGCTTAGCCAATCCGCCCTGGACGACACCAACTCCGCACTCAACGCCACCATCGGTGCCGTCAGCTTGACCGCCGTACCAGTACCGGCGGCGGCCTGGTTGTATATGACCGGCGCCGGCCTGATGAGCCTGGTATCCCGCCGCCGTAAATCCAAGGTATGAGGAAACACACCATGAAATTGAATAAGCTTGCGATGGGCATTGCCTTAGGCTTAGGTTCGCTGGGCTGCGCCCATGCGGCAACCACCACCATCAAAATCGTCGCCTTCAACGACTTCCACGGCCAACTGGAATCGCCGGGTACCTTTCGGCAAACCCCAAGCAGCGCGGCCTCGACCAATATCCCGGTCGGCGGCGTCGATTGGTTGGCAGGCTATGTCGCCGAGCTGAAAAGCCAAAATCCCAGCACCGTCGTCGTTTCGGCCGGCGACATCATAGGCGCCACGCCGCTGGTTTCCGCGCTGTTTCATGACGAACCGACCATCGAAACCATGAACCGTTTGGGTTTGGAATTCAACGCGGTCGGCAATCATGAGTTCGACGAAGGCAAGAATGAACTGAAGCGCATGCAAAACGGCGGTTGCCATCCGACCGATCCCAATTCCTGCCAGGGCGCATCCGTCGGCACGCCTGTACCCTTCGAAGGCGCGGATTTCAAATTCCTGGCCGCCAATGTGGTCGAGACCGCGACCGGCAAGACCCTGTTCCCGCAATACGCCATCAAATCGATTGGCGGCGTGCGGGTCGGCTTTATCGGCATGACCTTGAAGGAAACGCCTACCATCGTCACGCCCACCGGCGTGGCGGGCCTGGAGTTCAAGGACGAAGCGGCGACCGTGAATGCCTTGATTCCGAAATTGCGCGCCCGGGGAGTGGAAGCCATCGTGGTCATGATTCATCAAGGCGGCACGATACCGGTCACCCAAAGCGCGTCCACCATCAATACCTGCGATGCCGGACTGAATGGTTCGCCGATCAAAGCCATCGTCAATCAACTGGATGATGAGGTGGATCTGGTGATCTCCGGCCATACCCATCAAGCCTACAACTGCCAGATTGCCAACAAGGCCGGCCGCCTGATTTCGGTGACCAGCGCCAACTCGCAAGGCCGGGTGTTGACCGACATCGATGTCGCCATCAACACCGTCAACGGCGAAGTCAGCAGTGTCAGCGCCCAAAATATCGTCGTCGATCGCAGCAATGCCGCCGTCACGCCAAATGCGGCGATCAAAACCATCGTCGACAATTACAAGGCCATCGCCACGCCGATCGCCAACCGGGTGATAGGCACCATCGGCGCGGCGATTACCAGGACCGCCACCACGGCCGGTGAGTCGGCCCTGGGCGATGTGATCGCCGATGCGCAACTGACGGCTACCAGCAATGTCGGCCTCGGCGAGGCGGTGGCAAGCTTCATGAACCCCGGCGGCATCCGCGCTGATTTGACCTTTCCGTCCAGCGCCGCTGGCGAAGGCGACGGCAAGGTCACTTACGCCGAAGCCTTCACCGTGCAACCCTTCGGTAACACCTTGGTCACCCTGACCCTGACCGGCGAGCAAATCCACACCTTGCTCGAGCAGCAGTTCACCGGTTGCACCCTGGGCTATCCGGCCAGTGCCCCGACCACGGGGCAGGCTTTCAACCGCATCATGCAAGTCTCCAACGGCTTCAGTTACGAGTGGAAGGAAAAGGGTACGCCTTGCGATAACGTCGATCCGGCCAGTATCAAGATCGACGGCGTGACGATCGATCCCGCCGCCAGTTACCGGATTACCGTCAACAACTTCATGGCCGACGGTGGCGACCAATATTATGTGCTGACGCAAGGCGCCAACCGCCTGGGAGGAGCACTGGATCTGGATGCGTTGGAAGGCTATTTCACCGCTAACGGCTCGGTAGCTCCCGGCCCGCAAAATCGGATTTTGCTGTTGCCATAAGCTTGTATACCTTTCGCACTTCAAATTTCGGCTCATCAGTTCCCTCGCCCTCCAGGAGAGGTTTAGGTGAGGGGTTCAAAAAACCAAAATTTGAAGGGCGATGACAATTATTAGTAGTAAAGCCCTGTAGCACTTGGCCCGCTGGTTTTTTACAGCGGGCTTTTTTTATTTCTATTTAATGCTATTCGTATTTAAAGTCGGAGGCTGCATCGATATGATGTAGTGCTATAATCAGACACCGCCCTTTTGAGCTATAGCCTTGGGAATCATAATTATCGGAATGATGTTGAAGTGGGAGATTATGGATGCTGAGACATAATGTAGAAAATCAAAGCGATGCGAATGACGAAGTGGAACTGTCTCGACGTAGCTTTTTCAGCCGTCTAGCGGTCGGCGCGGCTTTATCTATGGCGATACCCGGCGTCGTTCACGCTGCAAAAAGTACGGCTGTAAAAGCCGATAAAAACCAGCGCTTGACGCAGTCGGCCAGGAGCGCCGTGCGTTTGCCTAAACCCAGCACCAGCCAGATGTCCAAAGCGGCTCGTCAAACCAGCAAGATCTCGGCGAGCCATCATGCCGTCGACAAGCAGCAGAAGACACTTGCCGGTAAAAATGCGCCAGGCGAACATAAGCATTCGCACGCAGCCTATTCGGATTATCACGCGCAACATAACGCTCGGGTACGGGATGTTTACGGCGGCAAGAAGCAGGGAATCAATACCACATCCTACCGTACCGGTGGAGATCATCACCACGGCGGTAGAACCCATTCGATTATTCAGCCCAATCAGAGAGGACCGGTTGTGGCGTCCTCTCAAGAACCGCTGTTTTTAGCGGATCATGGTCGTTTGGCTACTCATCGTGCCTTGGCATTTCAAAATCCGCATACTGGCGACAAATTGAGCCTGACTTATTTTGAAAAAGGTCGCTATTTGACCGATGCCTTGGAGGAAATCAATTTTTTGCTGCGCGATCACCGCACGGACGATGTGCATCCCATCGATCCCGCGCTATTGGATCAATTACATGATTTGAAGCAAATGTTGGGTTTAAATCAACCGTTTGGCGTGGTCTGTGGCTATCGCTCACCTTTGACCAATGCCCAGCTCCATGCGGAACATACCGGGGTGGCCAATAACAGCTTCCACATACACGGCCGGGCCATAGATATTCGCATCGAGCGTTTCGATCTTCGCCGTATCCACAATGCCGCGTTAGCCATGCACCGTGGTGGCGTGGGCTATTACCCCGAATCCAATTTCATCCACCTAGATACTGGAACCTTCAGAACCTGGTCGTTGTAAGGTTATTCGAATACAAAAAAGCGCCTTTCAAGGCGCTTTTTTTGTATTCGATTTTTATCCGTTACGGATGGACTGTCATTGCCGAGGCTTTGATTGCCGCTGTTTGATTATTCGGATTTGCACCGGCATTGTGGGCACCTATAGCTTGTTCAGAGCCTTTTTCAGTTGTTCATCCTGTCCATATATATCAGGGTAAAAACGCAACCGGTTTTCGTGATCAACAAAAGTGGTGGCGTAATAAAACAGCACGGGCACCGCGTGTTTTAGGGTTACATGGCGGTTTTTGGGTGTAGACATCGCTTGTTTGATGGTTTCCTTGTCCCAACCTTGCTGATCGCCCAAAACGAATTCGGCCAGTCGTTCCGGTTGCGATACCCGAACGCAGCCATGGCTCAAATCGCGGCGCGGGCGATTAAAAGCGGAGCGGCTAGGTGTGTCGTGTAAATACACGTCCGCCGTATTCGGAAACACGAATTTAACCCGGCCCAAGGGGTTTTTCTTACCCGGCCGTTGCCGAGCACGCAGGTAACTGCCACCCCCCTGTTCTTCGCTGTTTTGGTGCCGAATCAGTTCTATGTCCTGACTGGCCAGATAGCTTTCATTGTTGGCGGCTTTCGGCAAGATTTCCTTTTTAAAGATCGTTGTTGGAATATTCCAGTAGGGCATGAATTCCAAATATTTCATTTCTTCCCATAACACCGGCGTTTGCTTATCCGGCGATTTGCCGACGATGACTTTCATGTTTAGCGGCTTTGGGTCGTCGTTCGAATTGAACGCCCATAATTCAAACGCCGGTATGTTGACCAAAATCATCGGGCCGTCGGTGGGGTCGGGAATCCAGCGCGCACGCTCCATGGCCAGTTCGATTTGCTCAATTTTTTCGCTAGAGGACTGGTTGAATAATGCGGCGGTAGCCTGACCTATCACGCCATCGGTTTTTAGATCCTGTTGTTGCTGCACTTTTTTGACAGCTTCGACCAAGTCGTTGTCGTAGATTTTATCGCCGGTATGGGCTTGATCATCTATCAAGCCCATGGCTTTCAGGCGTTGGCGCAAGATGGAGATTTGCGGATGCTTATCACCGGGGCGCAACAGTTTGCCGGGTTTAAATTCATCCTGCCCGGTTTGATTTCCCAACTGCTGCCAGTGGTTCAAAATGTGTTTGAGTTGCCGATATTGCTTGGCCTTGGGTTCAAACTGGCTGACCAATTCGGGTAATGTTTGCGACGATAGGTGTTGTTTCAGCAGGCCGGCTACATCCAAAGGCGGCTTGGGCACTATATGCACCGGATATTGCACATCGCGCGGCTCGACTTGGCCTTGCCGCAAATCGTGCAGGTAACGCACCAAGGACACTGTCAAGGCCACATCGTAACTGGCTGTCGTGTTGTTATCCAGGTTTTGGCTGCTGACCAATTCCTTGAGCCGGTCGACATCGTAACTAGCCGGATTTAAAGCATCGTCCGGCGCATGGCTTAAAATGCCGATTAAGTCTTGCAGATTTTTTTCGGAGCGATCGGCGGTAAACCAGATTGGTTGGAAATTAGAGTTTTGATAAATTTGGCTGACAAACTCATTTACGCGACTGAAATCGGCGTGCAACAGAAATGGATGCCGTTTGCTGAGCAAAATGGCGCCAATCGGATTATCGGCCGGAATAAGACTCACTGGCGCGGGAACGCTATCGATTGCGGGGACATTGGTTTCAAGGGGGAAAGCAGGCATATCGGCACTCAATGCGCGTGCGGCTCCCGCATAAGAAATACAGGCCGCCAACGCACACCAAGCATATCTATGGCGCGAATCTTTTAGGGCGTGTGGTTTCGTCATCATGGTTTCACGAAGTAAGGTTCCTAATTTAAGGTTATCGCCTGCCTAGCACTTATCATCCACCAAGCAAAGCAACATCACAATGCGCTAATTTTACCTTGTTCCGGCAACAATTGAATTTTAAACCCGTTAAGGACCATAATCGGATCGGGCCTTACTGTTTCTGGCCGGGTGAAAATTCAGCTCGGGGCCGTTAGTCGCTGATTTGCGGGCTAGTTATACCTTTCACACATCAAATTTCGGTTTGTTGACACCCTCAACCCTCTCCCTAAGAGCGAGGGAGCAATGTGCCAAAACTTGATGTGCGATGAATATATACTGCAAACAGTTTCCGCATCAGGGCATCGGATGTCAATCTATCAAGGAATGCTCCTCAATGGCTACGTTGGTTCGATGTCTGATGATAGACCTGATCTATATAATCTCGCCGGCGACCGCTTTCGAGAAATTGGCCGGACTCCCATTTTGACGCGTCGACGCTTCGGCCGGAATACTCGCTTAACTTTGCACGGATCTTACAAAACGCACATTAAAGGCCACTGTCACGCGATCTTCGTCGCTGTCGTTGGGGTAAACCCAGTGCCGTAAATAAGACGGAAACATCAACAGCATCCCGGCTTTTGGCTTCATGACGAACTTGCTGGCAAAACAAGCTGCGCCGTCCACCGTCAAGGTGCGGACGTTGGTACGGGTGTCAAAAAATTCTATATTGCCGCTCAGTTCCTTATCGCCTTCCGGCACGCTGACGTAGTAACAGCCCGACCACACCCAAGCCGGATGGTCGTGCGGGGTATTCAGGCCTCCGCGTCCCAGCACATTGATCCAGCCCTCGGCCTGAATGCCGTAAGCGGAGAAATCAAAATTTGGCGAAACATTCTTGGTGCAAGCCCGCACCGCTTGGACGATATGGTTTCGTAGCGCTAGGCTGCCGGGTTCCGTGCGCTCGAAAAAGTCGTCTTCCGAATGCCAGCCAGCCCAGTTACTGCGACTCAGGCCTGGTGACGCATCGCGGCGCACCGATGCCTCTGCCAACAGTTGGGCATTCAGCGCCTCCGCATCCTCCAGTTCGAAAATACTTAAAGGCGAATAAAACAGCGGTTGCACCGCCTTCAGATTGAGATTGCTCATCTTTTCTCCAACAAAAAAACGCGCGGCAGAGAATTCCACCGCGCGTTTTTTCCTATAGGCTGCCTTGCCAGATCCATCGAGCAAGGCTTAAGCGCCCCTTAGTTGTGTTTTACCTTGCCGTGATGTTCTTCCTCGGCTTCATGTTCCGGAGCGGACATCAGCAGCAACTGGCCACCCTCGACCAACTCGGCGGCATTGGCGGCGGGATTGATCGCGCCGATCGCTTGCAGGGAAGCTGCGGATGCATGGTCTTGTGAGACCAGCAGGTTGTAGCGTTTGTCATCATCGCGATCCAGGATACCGGTAATATCGATGACACCCGAAGTTTCCTCGTCCTTGGTATGTGAACCGGCGGTAAAGCTCCCGGCCGCATCGACATCACCGAACAGAGCGGAATCGAATTTGGTCAGCAAGGTCAGGCTGCCGTCATTTGGGGCAAATTGCCAAATTTTACCGTTATGTTCGTTGTTGCCCACATCTTCCTGCAACAGGATCGTACCGTCGGCATTGATGGTCATGTTGTCGAACATGTTGGGTTTATCGACGCCAACGCCGCCAGGCATGGTTGCGCTATCGACCACGACATCGACGGTGCCTCCGTCATAGTTGTCGTTGAAGTTCAGTCTCCACAAGCGTGTGCCGCCTTTCTGAGTGCCGCCGGCCAGGTCGGTCTTGTCGATCTGATCGGTAGTCACGAAGTAGAAGGTTTTGGCGTTGGCCCAGGCGCCATCTTCCGGACGCGAAAATGTCGTCGGGGTATCGCTCAAGGTAAACGCGGCACCGGAGGCGATGCCTGTAGTACGGGCAGTGGTGTCGTTCAGCTCATTGACAAAACCGGTGACGTTGATGAATTTTGCGACGCCATTGGTCAGACCAGCCTTGTCGACTTCGCTGCCGCTGTTGGTTTTGTTGCCCACATAAACCACTACCGTGTTGTTCATGATGCCGGAGCCGCCGTCGTTGGTGCCGATCACCACGGTTTTGTCGCCAGAGTGAGGGTTGGCCAACAGGTTTTCCCAGCCGCCTACCGCATTGATGCCCGAGCCGTTGGTGGCCAGGTTGAATTTGCCCAGCACATAGCTGTTGCCTTTTTCTGACCCAGTTGCGACATGAGCCAAGGCGTAGCCGGTAGCACCGCCTTCTTCACCGTTCAGGAAAATACGAGCCTTGGTACCCAACTTGCTTTTAGGATTGAAAAACGCATTACGGCGAGCCAAATCTGCGGAACAGAAGCGGCCAAAATTAACAGTGCTGGTTGTGGCATTGGAAGACTGGCTGGCAACATCCCATCCGTAGACTTGCTGAATCAAATCGCCACCGGAAATCACCGCCAGTGTGTTTTTGTCGATCACCCATTCCGATACGAAAGCGCCTTTTCCGCCGTGAGCGCGGGCCACGCCGACTGTGTCGCGCAACTCATGGTTCATCAACACGGTAAAGGTACCGTCTTCGTTATCGTATGCACCCATGCCGTCCGGCAAGCCGACCATACGGTAGCCGTTATCAGCCGTGTCGCCGACAGTCAGCACGGATGTCAAAGCTATGCCTGGGGCAACGGCTTGAATATAAGGTGCCGCACTGGTGCTGGGGCCTTCGTTGGCAATTGCGGGTAAAGCAACTGCAGCCAGAATGACCTTGACCATTGCGGATAGTGTTTTCATCTTCATGTAGGAACTCCTAATCCATCGGTATCGTTAATTTTCGGAAAGCAAATTTTAGGAAATCGCTTCCGGGTGATAGCGAATTTGCTACGCCGATGTACAAGGTATAGGCGTGACGTTACATTTTGATGAAGGAGTGAAGGAAATTTTTCGATGAATCAATTTCGACTCTTCAGGTGTTGATCAATATTTGCAAATTGAATCAACATGTTAGTTAGGCGCTATTCCATCGTTTAGCGACTCTGCCTCAACCCATCGAGCGTCAAGCCGCAACTCGGCCTGTCGGCGTTTAACAAAACCGTCATATCCGATAGGTAAGATGGCGGCTCCTTAATTCGCTCTCAGAGGGCAACGCATGAAACAGCAAAAACCACACAAACTGGCGGCGGTGGCTGTCGGCGCATTCAGTCTAAGCTTATCGGTCGGCGCCGTTGCGGGCGACCATCACGGCCATGGTCATCATGATCACCCTATTCCAGGCCAATCCAATCAAGTGCCTACTTCCGCGCAAGAATGGTTCAAGGCCGGCGAAACAGCCGTGCTGGTGAACAAAAGGGATATGCCGGAACTGCGCAAAGCCAAAAACGTGATTTTATTCGTCGGCGATGGCATGGGCATCTCGACCGTAACCGCTGCCCGTATCTTGGAAGGTCAAATGAATGGACGCGACGGCGAGTTCAATCGCTTGAGCTTCGAAAAATTCAACAACATTGCGCATTCCGTGACCGCCAGCGCCAATCAGCAAACTTCCGACTCCGCGCCGACCGCCACCGCGATGGTTTCGGGCATCAAAGCCAACGACGGCGCCATTTCCGTTGACCAAGATATTCCGCGTACCGAAAAAAGCGCGGAAGCGAATGCCGCGCATAGCGTCAAAACCATCCTGGAACGCGCCGAAGAGCGCGGCATGTCCACCGGCGTGGTGACAACCGCCCGTTTTACCCATGCGACACCAGCCGTTAACTACGCGCATATCGCCGACCGCGACTGGGAAGCGGACGCCAATCTGCCCGCCGGCGCCACGGTCAAGGACATCGCCCGCCAGTTGCTGGAATTTCCGTATGGCGATGGCCTGGAAGTAGCACTGGGCGGTGGCCGCAGCTATTTTCTTCCCAAAACCATGAGCGACCCGGAGTACACGACCCAAAAAGGCCGCCGCGCCGATGGCCGCGATTTGACTTTGGAATGGACATCCAAATACAACAATTCCGACTATGTCTGGAACATGGCGCAGTTCGACGCGGTTAATCCCGCCGACACCGATCATTTGCTGGGCTTGTTCGAGCGTTCGCACATGCGTTACGAAGCCGACCGTAAAGACGACGGAGCCGGCGAACCTTCATTGGCGGAAATGACCGATAAAGCCATCAAGATTCTGCAAAAAAACAAAAAGGGCTACTACCTGATGGTTGAAGGCGGCCGTGTCGATCACGCCCACCATGCCGGTAACGCCTATCGTGCCTTGACCGACGCCATTGCCTTGTCGGACGCCGTAAAAAAAGCCAAGGAACTGACCAACGACAAGGACACCTTGATCCTGGTCACCGCCGACCACAGCCATGTGTTCACCATCGCCGGCTATCCTTCGCGAGGCAATCCGATTCTGGGTAAAACCGCCGTGGATGGTGTGGTTGCCAAGGACTCCCTGGGCTTGCCTTACACCACATTGTCTTATGCCAATGGTCCAGGCTGGACTGGCGGCTTGCAACGCAATGAATTCAATCCAGCCAACGAAGGCACCAAATCGGCACCATATGCCGGCACCAAACTACGCCCGGACTTGACCGAGGTTGATACCACCAACCCAAACTACATGCAGGAAGCAACCGTGCCGATGGGTTCGGAAACACATGCCGGTGAAGATGTTGCCATTTATGCCGATGGCCCGAGCGCTTATTTGGTTCGCGGCACGCTGGAACAAAACGTGATCTATCACGTGATGGCTAACGCGTTGGGTTGGCACCACGCTAAATAAGCGACGTTGTTAAGGTTGTAAGCAATCAGGGACGCTTGCCGTCCCTGATTTTTTTTGATTATCGTTAGAGTGCGGGACCCATGTCCAAAATTATTTTCCACGTTTTAATCCAGCTGATAGCCCTTACTGTTCTGATTATGGTGACCGGTTGTAGCAACACCCCTACCCATAACACCTCGACCGCCAACATCCTTGATCTGTCCTCGCCGACCTTGCCCAAGGTCGCGGCGGAATTCATTACCACTCGCCAAGATGAACATCCAGAACATGATCATGAAGCGCATGAGGACAATGTCACCTGGCGTTTTTGGCGCGACAGCAATCTGGTGACCATCGAAAGGCCGCAACTCGGCATGGGTGAGCTGTGGCAGCGGGACGGACAAGCGGTCATTCATCGCAAGCTCTATCACCGCGACCAGCGTGCCATCGAATTTCAGCCCGACGACTTGCGGATGATGGAAACCGCGCCGTCTTGGCAAAAACTCTCGCTGCTTCTGGATCTGGCGGTACTGGCACAATTGAAGGCCGGCGACATCGAGTGGTCCGACGACTACCCGGTGCGCGAATACGAAGGTAAGGTGGCCGAGTCGGAATGGCGCATCGTGATGCGTATGGATCTGGCCTTACCGGTGCTGATCGAACGGCAAAATGAACACGGCTCCGAACGCACCGAACTATTGCATGCCTACGCTCTGACCGAAACACCATGGGAACCGACCCCGACCGAGGGCTACGATGTCATCGATTTTGCCGATCTGGGCGACAAGGAATACGACCCGTTCGTGGCCAAGGTGCTTTCTCAAATGGGCCATGGGCACCATCATTAATCAGCATTGCTGCTTGTAGAGGCGAATTTATTCGCCTTCTATACTGACCGTTGATCCCAAGCGTTCCGGCAAGCGCCTTATTCTTAGCGAGTCTGCATCAATCCGTCTAGCGTCAAGCCGCAACTCGGCGCGAAGGCCCGCATGAAAAACACTACTTCCGGTTGTTGCAGATTGTGGATGTCTTTTGCGAGTTGTTCGGCGGCCATTTCGAACTCGGTGTTGCCGGCCTTGAGTTCGGACTGGCATTTCAGATAAGCGGAAATCTTGTCCGCCGCCTTGATGATTTGTTGATGCAGTTCCGGCAGTTGATCGTGTTGAATGAACGCCCGAAAGTCTTCCCGCAAGGCTTCCGGCAGCAAATTCAGCAGTTCGGTTTCGGCCTGTTGTTCGATCTGCTTGTAAGCGCCGAATATGGCCGGGGAATGGTATTTGATCGGCGTGGGCAAGTCGCCGGTGATCACCTCGGTGATGTCGTGATACAAGGCTGCGGCGGCCACGGCATTGGCATCGACCTCGCCGCCGAAATAGCGATTCTTGATCAGCGCCAGAGTATGTGCGATCACCGCCACTTCCCAGCTATGCTCCATGACGTTTTCCTCATGAGCATTGCGCTTCAATCCCCAACGTTTAATCCAACGCAGGCGAGACAGGTAGGCGTAGAACGGAGTGGTGATGTGGGTGAGATACATGATTTCTACAGTTAATCGACGACGTTGCGGTCATTCTAACCGAAGTAATCCACCAACTTTCGAGATCGCTAGCAGCCTCAGACCGGTCATTCGAAACTGAAGTGTTACACGATTTTGTTGTTCACGCCTCCGGGGTTGATATTCCAAGAAACGTCTGTGCAAATCAGCTCAATGCTAATTCATGTTCATCGAGAATTATTTTTGCGGTTTCAAATTCATCTTTAATGTTGATGCTTTGGTCGCTCGTAGACTGACCTAATAATTCACTGATTTCAGGCGGTAATGCAAATTCAAAGCCTACGTGGACTTCATCTGATTCAATTTCGTTAGCAGCGAAACCACCTTGGGCTATTTCTCTCATCCAGTTCAGCACGGCGACGACCTTAAGTAACAACAAAATAGGCTTACTAGTGTAAAGCGTTCAAATGACAAAGATATGACAAATCGCGAAGGATAATCAGTCCCGCGCGCCATGGGCAATGTTCTTCGTATCATCGCTGCGCAGGGTAGAAGTACTCGGTTTCACCTAAAGAGAATTTTAAAGCGGATGGACAAGACAATCTTTTGATCATGACTATTCCGGCGCTCATTGCGCTCGGCGGAGGCGTCTTCCAACCATGCTAGTCTTGATTGCGCTCCACATTGTGGGCGTTGTCGTCTCGGGCAGACTACACAAAGAGAACCTAGTGAAAGCCATGCTAACCGGGAAAAAAGAACAGCGCTAGTGAGAGAGCTCTATTGCAAGTTTTCCGAACTACCGAGTCTCGGAAAACGCGCTTTAATTTTCTGTCATTGTGGAAAGTGAGCTAGGCACGCGTCATGTTCGCATGATTGTGCGACGAACCCTTTCCTGTTGACGATCTTTCTTCGCATCAGCGAAAGAAGCCTTGCTAGTTTTCTAAGTAGCGGGGAGACACAACTAGTGATTGCTCTTTGGCCGAATACGCATTGAAAAATCAACCGACTGATCGGCCGCTTGCGCTAAATGGTTGATAAGGGCTTGCCGTTGCAACTCCGGAAAGGTTAAACGGGTATCGAGCCGTTGAGCTTCGTATAGATATTCCGGCATATAACCGCTCAGCAGAATTTTCCAGGAAAACGGCAGATGATCCCGATTTGCCAAGGTTCGCAACCAGATCGCGGTGGTGCAATTATCCAGCAGCGTGTTGTAGAACGCCGGCCTTTCGTTGAGTTCGTTGATTTTGCGCATGTATTCCAGAAACAGGCGTTTGGCGTTTTCTATCGGACCTTGCAATTTATACAGATAAACCTGCTCCGGCGGATTTTTGCGGTAGTTGGTGCGTAGACGTATCACGTCGCGTTCGTCGGCGACGAAATAAATCAGTTCATACTGGCGAAAAAAACCTTTGATCGTCGAATAGCCTTCGCCTTGCTCTTTCCTTGCCTCGATGGAGATGGCCAAATGATCGTTGCCGCCGAAATCGAAACTCAGGATGGTATGGGCTATCGCCGGCCCCATCCAATAAACCGAAAACAGATCGACGCCCTGCAATTTGTTCAGGTCGAAGGTTTTGGTGTAATACGCCGGCCGATAATCGAATTCGCTACGGTAATCGAAATTGCGGATGTCATGCACCGTCACACTATCGCCCTCGAACGTGGCATGGGCCAATTTTTCGGCATCGGTTTGCCAATGCCGTTGGTTGGACGGGGTAATACTCAACCAATACAGCAAAACCAAACCGAACGCCGTCCCATAGGCGATTAATCCATACTTGCGCCAGCGGGCGACCGCAAGGCTAATCAATGTCGCCACGCCAAGTAAAGCGAACAACGTCGCCAACACGAGCTGCGGCCACGCAGTAGCGGAATCACCGAAATAGAGTGCGCAAACGCCCCATATTCCAGTTAGCAGCAGGATAAGAATCAAAGCGCCGGCTTTGATCCATCTCACGGCGCTTCATGCTCCGCAGGGTAGAAAATCAAACGGCCTTTACCCGTAATCAGTTTGAGCTGCCCAGTCTTCTCGATCACTTCGAATTGGCGAACGTCGCTCAACTGGCGAAGATATTGCGAATAGTGCGAATCCGGCCCACATTCGGCCAAGGTCGCAGCTCCTGGCGATAACGCGATGCGTTGCTCGCTTTCCAGGCGGTAAGCGCCTTGCATGCGATTGCAATCCGCTCTAACACGGTACGAACCATTCGCCAGCAAGGTCAAGGTATAGCGGTCTGCGGCGCCAACCGAGAACGATTCATCGCCCTCAGTCGCTTCAAAGCGCGACAACTGCCAGACCCTGTCTTTGATTGCCACATCGGCGAGAGCGTCTCGTCCCCTGATTGCATCGCCGCCGGTGGCACAGGCCGAAATCCACAACAACGACAAGACCGCAAAACACATTGGCACCAACCGAGCACATTTAAACATTGCTGACCTCATCGAAAGTCCATAAAACCGAAATCGCGCCAACGCGGCGGCCAGGCGCGACATCCGGTATAAACACCGTCATGCAAGAATACCAATGGGCATGTTGAAACGACTGCTCATTAGCGACATCACAACCCGCCACCGAATCGGTATTGCCAGGCGATACCGGTGGTATCGAAATCACTGCCCTTGCGGCCGGAAATCGCCGTGCTGTAATAAAGTTTGATGGAGTTGGCTCGATTGACAGGCAGCGCCAGCGTGGCGCCCGCCCGGGAGTTTTCCAGGTTATCGTCATTTTGGTGACCGTCCACCCGGCTTTGTCCGCCGGTATAAAAAGTGGCATCAGCTGCCACCCAGATGCCGTGGGTCACGTGATAAATCAGATGCCCTTGCACCGAATAAACCGGGTCTTGCGAGCGCAGTTTACCGCCAAAAAAATCGTCGTTGTCGGTGTAGAAACGCACACCGCCCGCCAATTCCAGCGTCACCGGCCCCATGCGTTTCGAAACCCCCAACTCCGGCTTTATCGACCAACGGTTGGTGCCGAGATTGACCAATTTGCTGGCGTCGTACTGACCTCCCGGCGCCGTCACCTCGACATTGGCGCCGATAATCGTATCCTGTTCGTACTTGGCAAATTCCTGCAGTGACAGCGCGGGCGCGCCAAAAAAATTGATCGAAAAATGAAACCGAGGATCGATCAAACCGGAGACTTCCCTGCTTCGGTCCTCGCCAATCACTGTGGCGGTTCCCTGCAGCGAAGCATACGGCAACGCTACATCGAACTTGGCCGATTTACCATAGACATCGATCGCGCGCACATAAGCCAATACGCCGGTATGCAGTTCGATCCGAGTGTTTTCTATCGGCAAGGCCGGGTCGGTGGCTACACCGCCCGCGGTGTAGCCGTAACCCGCAATCAGAAAATTCAGCCCTACAGGGGTATTGGCATAAGTGCGAGGCTCCAAATCTTGCCCCTCGACCGAAAAGCTCAAAGCCAACGAAGCAGCCATGAAAACCGCGATTTTTGCACTGTCCGGACGAAAACATTTCGTCATGAAAAACAAGCCTCCCGTTAGTAAGGCGCCGGCACTGGGGTATATATCGGGCCGTTGGCACCATAAGCCTGCGTATACCAAGAACTGCCGCATTGATAATAGGTCACCCCCTGAACCACGGTGGTGTTTGGAGTGCAGGGCAACCCTCCGCTGGCGGGCGGCGGGGAGGTATAGACCACGGTAGTGGATGGTGCCGTAGTCGTGGTTTGGGTAGTGTTCGACTCGCCGGCCGCATAACCGGCCATCGCGCCAATTGCCGCCGCGCCGACCGCTACAGCCGCCACTTCGCCATCGTCCCAGTTATTGTCATCATAGTGGCCTTGTGGTGGTGGATAGTATCCCGCTGGTGGATGATAGCCGGCGGGATAGTTGCCCTGATAGTTCTGGGCCGTTTGCTGGCGGCTTTGGGTTCGAGTCGTCGCGCCTTGCTGACGAGTACTGACATTCTCATTCGATGCCGATTGGCGTTGAGCTTGGTTCTGCGACGCGGCGTCCTGCCGCTGGGCTTGATTTTCTGTTGATGTGGATGTCCGATTTTGCTGGGTCGCGGCTCGGTTAGTCGACATCGTCGACGCGGCATCAGTCCTGTTCGCCGAAACCGACGAAGCGCCTTGCGAACGGCTGGACGCCATCGACGCCGACGAAGCGCCGCCACCGGCCGCGAAACTACCGCTAGCCGCCGCGCCGCCACGGGAAAACCCACCGCCGCCGCCCGCTCCACCACGGGCGCCTCCACCGCCCCCAGCCATGCCGCGGGCCGCAACGTCTCCTATACCGATGCTGAGAATGACACAGGTGGCGGTCATCGCCGTCACGATAGCATTAAGTTTTGTGTTCATTATTTTTCTCCCTAATGTTCTGGATTTTCAGAAGCGCCAGGTACGATGCTGGGCACTTGCGCCAGGAAGGCAATTTTTTTGGCGCCTTCGGCTGGGGTAAAGACAAACTGGGTGCTGTCGATTTGCGGAGCCAAATTCCAATCGGAAAATTGCGCCCTGAACTGCGGTTGGCCTTCCTCCAGTTTGTAAGTCAATACCACCCGCAGAGGCAGAGGCTTTGGCCCTTCCGCTATCCATACCTGATAATCGACGGTCTCGGTGCGCGCGGCCAGATGATGCGCGGCTTGTCCGTGTATCGTGGTCTTCTCGACATAATCGAGCGATTGGGTTCTGCGCTCCAGCTCGGCGGGTAATTGGCTGACCAGCAACACGGCCAGCGGCAGTCTCATATTCAGATCCTTCAGGAAATATTTGACCGCTTCATCGATGCCGCCGGGTTTTGCCGTTTGCGCATAGACGTTATCGGACGGACTGAATATCGTGATGTCCTTGCCATCATACAACACCATCTGCTTCTCGCCATCGCTTGCCTCGCGCTCAACCCGCAAGCCATTGGGCCGACTGACGACAACCTTGCGCGTGGCCGAAAACTCGATCTTTTCTCCGGACGCCTGTACCGTGTCGTAGGAATCGTTGAGGTTCACCGCGAATACCGGCGTCTTGGCCAGATAATTGGCCATGCGCGACAGAATGCCATTGGCATCGGTCGGTTCCGGCCCGGCTTGCACGGTCGGTTCCTGGGAAGCCCAACTTGATGGATGATTCACCGTCTGCTGCTCCGCGCAACCCACGAATGTCGACAGGATAGCCACGCATAGCGCGTTGCGTATTCCCGGTTGTAGTGTTTTATACATGATTCACCTCCTTAAGGTGATGGGATTGAACTAATAGAGGCGCCCGTCGAGGAAAACACTACGCCTACCAGCGAACACCAAACGATTTGAGTCTGAATAACCTTCCAACCGCCAATTTCTTTTCATACCGCGACGCCCCCTGGTGCCATGGCGGTGTTTAATTCCACCCTGACCGGCTGGGCTATATCTAAATGCACGTCGCGTTGCGGAAAGGCCAGCAAAATGCCGTTTTGGCTGAACAACTCTTCGATTCGCAGGCGCACGTCGCTCATCAAACTCATACGGTTAGGCTGTACCAATAGATCGACCCAAAAATCCAAACGCAAGCTCAGGGCACTGTCGGCAAACTCCTGTAGATAAACATCCGGCGCGGGCTGTTTGAGTACCTGGGGATTTTCCACCGCCACTGTCTCGACCAACGTCAACGCCTTGCGCACCGGCGAGCCATAAGCAATGCCCAGCGTAATGGTGCAACGCAGTCGCTGGTCGGAGAGGGTCAAATTCGTGACGTTGTTCTCCAGGAAACGGCTGTTCGGTATCAACATATCGATGCCGTCCAGCCTATGCACTTGACAGCAACGGCTACCGATTTGGGTAACCCTACTCAGTACGCCTTCGATTTCAACCATATCGCCCAGCCTGATCGAACGTTCCGCCAATAAAATCAATCCGCTGATAAAATTATTGATGATGTTCTGGGCGCCGAAACCGACGCCAATCGCCAAGGCACCACCAAAAAAGGTAAATACCGTCAGCGGAATATGAACACTAACCAGGGCAAAGACGATGATGGCCACCACCGCAACCAGGCTGAACAACCTCAAGGACAACAATCCGGAACTCGCCTTGATTGGCTGCCAGTTTTTCACCCGATGCAAGCCTTGGTCCGCGACGCGATTGACCAACCAAAAGCCAAGCACAAATATCATGATCAACTTGACGATCTTGCTCACCGTCACGCTACGCTTACCACTAATTTCCCGCCCTTCGACGACGATGGTGTCATCGATAGCCAGCAGTTCGAAGTCGCTGAAAGCGTTTATCAATCCTATGGAATCCGCGTAAAAAGCCTTCAGCCTTTCGATTAACGAGGCATCGGCATGTCTTAACTCTAACAACTCGAGCATATTAGTCAGACGGCTGTCCAGGTCCTCGAGCTCGCCCAGTGCGCGCCTTACCAGCTTTTCCTCGCCGGCTAAGGCTGCTCTTTTACGTTCCTCCTGTTTTTGATCGCCGTACTCGCTTTGCCAGTTTGCCAGCCTCTTTGTCTGGGTATCCAAGCGGATTTGAATCATATCCAGTTCCGATCTCAGATACTGACGCCATACCGAAAGGCGCCCCACCCCCTGCTTGATATCCGCCGCCGCTTTATTCATGGCTTTCAGATCGTCGGTATGATCGACAAGATAACGCAATTCCCAAACTTGTTTCTCACTCACCAATGCCAGCACAAGCAAACGCAAGGTTCTCAAATTGGTGGACGCGACCTGACTCTCCACCGAATCGGCAGCCAGTATCGGCTGGATGCTATCAATCTCACTCGAAGCGTTTTCACCTTCGGTTTCGGGTAGAGACTCCATGCGCTGCCTAAGCGTTTGTACCTGGTCGCGCGTGCGTTGCAACTGGCTATCCGCGACTTGTGTCGCCCGCATAGCCACCGCAATTTCGTTATCCAGCTCCGTCTGGCGCTTGGCAATCTGATTCAGTTTCTTGTTTAAATCGGCTTGCGATAACGGGGAACTGTTAGTCGCTTGCATGGCCTGACGGAGCAGCAATGCCTTTTCGTCGGCCAAATGAGCCATACGTTCCTTACGCAACTCGCTGCTTGTCGTAAGCAAACCAATTCGGGCCTCGTCGCGTTGATTGCGTAAAGCATTCAATTCCTTTAGCCAACGAGCCCGCTCGACCCGCTCAGGCTTGGCGGCCTCAAGCGCCTCATTCGCCTGCCGCAAATTCTGAGCGGATAGCTGAAATTCCTGACGTCGTGTCTCAAGTAAACCGTCAAACATAATCTGTTCGAGTCTGGCAGCCTCGATTTCATGAGCCTTCATCCGAACTTGTTGCCATTGGTCGTCGATAAAATCCATCGAATAAGGTGGTGGCTCGGAAAAATTTGTCCAAACCCCGGCTTTCTTTTGAAAATCCTCGCGCGTTTGAGCGATCCCGCGAAACTTACTCAAGGTATCCAGATGCTGTTCGTAGTCGTTCGATAATAAATTTAGCAATCGGGTGTATTCGGCCCATTCGGTTTCGGTAGCTCCAACAGGCGCGACCGCTCCGTCTTTCGATAAAGCGATCAGGCGAGTACGAACTTGATCCAGTCTGGACTTTAGTGCCGTTTCTCTTGCCTGTAACGAAGCCGCATCCTGATTGGCGGATCGTGCCGTAGCCGACGGCTTGGACACAGGCAATCCTTGAGCAAACGCCGACAAGGCAGTCAATGACAGCATCGCCGCAACTACCGCGAACCGGGCACACCGGAGCGTAACCGACCTCCCCGGCGAGCATGGCATAGTGCCGCGCGGGAACGGTAACTGTTTATGCGGGTGAGTCATGGCTGCCTCAGTCGAGTCGGCGCGATCAATTGACCGAATAACCCAGTGCACCGAGACAGGATTTCATCGCTCGGTTGTAATTATCCAGACCGGGAGGTGGCGCGGACGCGGCTTGTTCCGCTTGGTCTCGGGATTTCATCGCACCACCCATGCCGCCAGCGGCTGCACCTATCGCCGCCCCCTTGCCGGCATCGCCGGCGATTGCACCAATTGCGGCACCCATCGCCGCGCCGCGGAGGCCTCCCTTCAACAAGCCTTTTGCGGCGACCCCGCTCCCCAGCCCGGTAGAAGCCTGAGCCGGCGGATTGCTGGGATCGTAACCGGATTGCTGAACCGACCAGCCGTGGCAGTTATACTGGTCTTGCTGCTGCTGTTGCGGACTTTGCCCGGCGGCGGGATAGATCATCAGATTTTGCGCCTGGGCATTCATGACTCCCGCGCCCAATAAAAAGGCACAGACCATGGTGTTACGAATTTTTTGATAGGTCATTTTCATTTATCCCCCTAAAAATTTTAAATTTATGATGGCTTTGCCGTGAATATTCAGCATGCTGAATCGTTACGATCTGCCAACATAGGCATTATCGTTCGGGCCGAGTGGCTCCACAGTTCTCCAGCCTGTAAGCCATCCGATCCGACCAATCATCAAAGGTCCGCGTGACATCGTCCCATTTGCTGGCAACTCCGGTAACCGATTTATTGCCGACCATGCGATCGACAGCCGCCCCCATGCGCTCGCCGCTGACCGCATCGGTGATTTCCACTTCGCCACTGGCCTTACCGACAAAGGCACCGGTGCCGGTAGCAATTTCCTTCAGTTTTGACATCACCAGCATCTGCGGCACGAACGAGGATATGGTATCCAGCGCCACCCAGGAGCCTTCGGCTTCGGTAATCGCGGCTTTTATTCGTAGAGTGCCTGGCTGCGGCGTTTTGACGATTTGATAGTGTTTGCCCAATTCGCTGACTAGCGAACCATGTAAATGATTGACGAGCATTTGCTTATCTTCGACGGGTATGGAAGCCATATCGCCGTTGCCCCGAACCCAAATACCGACCGGTTCGATCAGCACCTTGTCATAGGTTTTACAGGTTTGTTGATATTTTGGATTAAGGTAGACCTTCAGGGCCTCGCCGTCTTTTCCCGCACGCAACGCCGAATAATCGCCCAAGAATCCGGATTCTTCGACGTTACGCGCCTGCTTGATCGGCGTACACGCGGACATGCCTAGCACTAGGCTTAGCCCCAAAAAACCGATGAAATTCTGCTTGCTGTAAGTTCTCATTGTTTAATCTCCTTTTTGCTAAATATTGATTTTGA